>JBBQBG010000113.1:0-11800 GCA_038317285.1 Burkholderiales bacterium
CGTGGTATTTAATTAACGACGAACAAGGAGTAATCACATGCCTCGCGTCAAACGTGGTGTAACGGCTCGCGCCCGCCACAAAAAAGTTCTGGCCCTTGCAAAAGGTTTTCGCGGTCGCCGCGGTAATGTCTTCCGCGTCGCTAAAGAAGCGGTAATGAAGGCTGGGCAATATGCCTACCGTGACCGTCGTACCAAAAAGCGCGTCTTCCGTCAGTTGTGGATTGCCCGTATCAATGCTGCTGCTCGTCAGTGCGGCATGACATACAGCCAATTCGCCAACGGTCTGAAGAAAGCCAATATCGAGATCGACCGTAAGGTTTTGTCCGATATCGCCATTCACGACATGGCTGCTTTTGCAGGCATCGTGGAGCAAGTCAAGGCCAAGCTGGCTGCTTGATTTTTCGCTCTGTCATGCTATCGTTTCGGTAGCTGTCAAGGCAAATAGAACAAGGGCTAGAGCTTGAAAGAGCGCTAGCCCTTTTTCATTGACCCCAAGAATATATGAACGATCTGAACGCCATCGTCGAGTCTGCCCAAACGGCCTTTACTCAGGCTGTCACGCCCGCTGATCTGGAGAACGCCAAAGCGCTGTTCCTGGGTAAGTCCGGCCGCATCACCGAGCTGATGAAAGGCATGGCCGCCCTGAGCGTGGATGAGAAGAAATCCCTCGGTGCCGCTATCAATATTGCCAAGCAGGCGATCGAGGCGGCGCTGACCGCTCGTCGTCAGGCTCTGGCCGATGCCGAGTTGCAGGTCCAATTGCGCGCTGAAGCGCTGGACGTAAGTTTGCCGGGCCGCCAGCGCGGCCAAGGTGGTTTGCATCCGGTATCACTCACAATGGAGCGCATCGAGGCCATCTTTGGCTCCATGGGTTTCGACGTGGCACAAGGCCCCGAGATCGAGTCCGATTGGTTTAACTTCACGGCGTTGAATACGCCCGAAGACCACCCCGCACGATCCATGCACGACACCTTCTACGTAGAAGGCGGCTCGGCGACCGCCCCCAATCTGCTGCGCACCCACACCAGTCCCATGCAGATTCGCTACGCGGTGCAGCATGTCAAAAAGTATAGCAAGCAAGCCAATGGTGGCGAGGGTGGGGGGCTGTTTTCTGGTGATATGCCTGAGATCCGCGTCATTGCACCCGGCCGTACCTACCGAGTCGACAGCGACGCGACCCATTCCCCGATGTTCCACCAGTGCGAAGGCCTGTGGGTGGGTGAGAACGTCAGCTTCAAAGATCTGAAATTTGTCTTCACCGATTTCTGCCGCACCTTTTTCGAGAGCGACGACTTGGTGCTGCGTTTCCGCCCCAGCTTCTTCCCGTTCACTGAGCCCAGCGCCGAGATCGATATTCAGTTCCAGACCGGCCCTTTAGCCGGACGTTGGCTGGAAGTGGCGGGTTCAGGCCAAGTCCACCCCAATGTGGTTCGCAACATGGGCCTAGATCCCGAAAAATACATCGGATTCGCCTTCGGTATGGGCCCGGATCGCCTGACCATGCTGCGTTATGGCGTAAATGATCTGCGGCTGTTTTTTGACGGTGATATCCGCTTTCTGTCGCAGTTTCAATAAGCACGCCCTGTCCCGAACCGAATAAGTACCATGCAATTTTCTGAATCTTGGTTGCGCACGTTCTGCAATCCGCCCATTTCTACACAGCAGTTGGCGGACACCCTGACTATGGCCGGTCTGGAGGTCGAAGACCTCAAGCCCGTGGCACCGCCGTTTACGAAAATTGTGGTGGGAGAGATCAAGGAAGCCGCGCAGCACCCCAATGCCGATCGCCTGCGGGTCTGTAAGGTCGATGTGGGCCAAGCCGAGCTGCTGGACATCGTGTGCGGTGCGCCCAACGCCCGTGTCGGCATTCGCATTCCGTGCGCGCTGGTTGGTGCGGAACTGCCCCCCGGTGAAGATGGCAAGCCCTTTGTCATCAAGGTTGGCAAGCTGCGTGGCGTCGAGAGCCAAGGCATGCTGTGCTCGGCCAAAGAGTTGCAATTGGCCGATGACCACGGTGGTTTGCTCGAACTGGCTGCTGACGCGCCGGTGGGCCAGAACATTCGGGAACACCTAAACCTGGACGACACGTTGTTCACGCTCAAGCTCACGCCCAATCTGGCACATTGCCTAAGCGTGTATGGCGTGGCGCGTGAGGTGTCTGCCTTGACTGGCGCACCACTGGTGTTGCCAGCTTTTCCTGCAGTGGCTGTCAGCAACAACGACAAACTCGCCGTCAAAGTCAGCGCGCCTGATTTGTGCGGCCGCTTCTCCGGCCGCGTGATCCGAAACGTCAACACCAAAGCCAAAACGCCACAGTGGATGGTGGACCGCCTCGCTCGCTGTGGCCAGCGCAGTGTGACGGCGCTGGTCGACATCTCCAACTATGTGATGTTTGAACTGGGCCGCCCATCCCATATTTTTGACCTCGACAAGATCCACGGCGGCTTGGACGTGCGCTGGGGCAAGGCTGGCGAGCAGCTCAAGCTGCTCAATGGCAACACTGTCACCGTCGATGAAAAAGTCGGTGTGATTGCCGACGATGTGCAGGTGGAATCCCTTGCCGGCATCATGGGTGGCGACGCTACTTCGGTGACCGATGACACCCAGCACGTCTACGTGGAGGCTGCTTTCTGGTGGCCCAAGTCCATTGCCGGGCGTTCGCGTCGCTTCAATTTCTCCACTGATGCGGGTCACCGCTTCGAGCGAGGTGTGGACCCACAACTAACCGTTGAGCATATCGAACGCCTCAGCCAATTGATCATCGATATCTGCGGTACGGTCAGCACCAGTTGCGGTCCGGTAGACGACCACCAACCCCGCATGCCAACGCCCGCACCGGTCACCGTGCGCGTGGCTCGCGCCAGTAAGGTCATTGGCATGCCGTTGACGCAAGCCCAGTGTGTAAATGCACTGGAGCGCTTGGGTCTGAACGTTACCCAAGCCGATGGTGTGCTGACCCTGGTGCCACCATCCTACCGCTTCGACTTGCAGATTGAAGAAGACTTGATCGAAGAAATCGCGCGCATGGTGGGTTACGACAACTTGCCGCACACGCCACCGTTGGCACCCATCACGGCCAAGATCCGCACCGAAGCGGCGCGGGGGCCCTTCGCCCTACGCCGCTCACTGGCGGCTTTGGGTTACCAGGAAACTATTAATTTCAGTTTCGTAGAAGAAAGCTGGGAGCATGGGCTGGCGGGCAACCCCGACCCCATCAAGCTGCTGAACCCCATTGCCAGCCAGATGAGCGTGATGCGTTCGTCCTTGCTGGGATCGCTGCTGCAGGTATTGAAGTTCAACCAGGCCCGCAAGCAGCCGCGCGTGCGGGTATTTGAATTGGGCCGGGTCTTCTTGCGCGATGCCACGGTCAAGAATACGGATACAACAGTAGAGGGTTTCAACCAGCCCATGCGTGTAGCCGGACTGGCCAGTGGTAGTGCAGATGCGCTGCAGTGGGGCCGCAAAGAACAGGGCGCCGATTTTTTTGACGTCAAAGGCGACGTTGAGGCCTTGTTGGCGCCGCTGCAAGCCCAGTTTGTGCCCGGCAATCACCCAGCGATGCATCCGGGTCGTTGCGCTCAGGTCTTGCTTGACGGTAAGGCTATTGGTTTCGTTGGTGAACTCCATCCCCAATGGCGCCAGCAGTTTGAGTTGACGCAGGCGCCGGTGTTGTTTGAGTTGGATCTGGACGCCGTGCTACAACGTCGTGTGGCCGCGTTCAAATCGGTTGCCAAGCTGCAGCCGGTACAACGCGACATTGCAGTCGTTGTAGGCGACGAAGTGACACACGCCGCTTTGATGGCTGCCATCTGGGCAGCGCCGACCGCCGGACTACTGCGCGATGCGCAATTGTTCGACGTGTATCGCCCCAAGCCAGCCAAGGACGCGGTGTCCGCCGATGGCGCGACCGATCGCAGCCTTGCCATGCGCCTCACCCTCAACAGCGATGAGGCTACGCTCTCCGAAGAACAGATTGAGTCGGCTGTTAAAGCTATTGTGGATCAGTTGACGGCGTCCTTGGGCGCCCGCCAGCGTGTCTGACTTGGGGGTCATCGTGTTACAAGAAAAGGATAGCGGCGCCATGGATTTTTCTGTTGAAAGCCTGGAAACCCCGGCGCTCACCAAAGCGCAATTGGCCGATTTGCTATTTGAGCAGATTGGACTGAATAAGCGCGAGTCCAAGGACATGATCGACGCCTTTTTTGACTTGATCGCCGCTAGCTTGGTAGACGGCACTGACGTCAAGATCTCGGGCTTTGGTAATTTTCAGATCAGAACCAAGGCACCCAGGCCGGGTCGCAACCCGCGCACCGGCGAGGCCATACCGATTCAGGCCCGGCGAGTTGTAACTTTTCACGCCAGCCATAAGCTCAAAGAGCAAATCCAGGAAGAATCCTGACACCATGCGGGCATTTTTGACACAAACGTAACAGTTTGTGCGGACACGCCGCAATCAATCTTTGCGCTCCGGTAAAACTTAGAGTAACCTCTACGCTTTCCCTCGTACAGCATTGATTTCAATGGAGAAAACTCTCCCCCCCATTCCTGCCAAGCGTTATTTCACCATCGGTGAGGTGGGGGATTTGTGCGGAGTAAAACCCCATGTGCTACGGTATTGGGAGCAAGAGTTCACGCAACTGCGCCCCATGAAGCGGCGCGGCAATCGCAGGTACTACCAGCATCATGAAGTTTTGATGATCCGCCGGATCCGAGATTTGCTCTACGACCAGGGTTTTACGATCAGCGGCGCGCGCAACAAGATGCAGGAAATACTGCAAAACGAACGCGATAAAAAGCGTAACGGCGAAGTCATGCTCGAAGGCGTTGAGGTGGTTGAGGTCGACGAATCCTATCTGGAAGACTTCGAAGACAGTCAGTCGCTGGAAATGTCGGACGAGGGCTCGGCGCACTTGCTGCACGTGCGCCGTGAATTGTTTGAAATTCGCGAGTTACTGGCTGCTGGCTAAAAACAGATCACGAGCCGAGTTATAATTGAAGGCTAGATCGGTGTGTGGCGCAGCCTGGTAGCGCACTTGCATGGGGTGCAAGGGGTCGAAGGTTCGAATCCTTTCACACCGACCATAACGAATGTCAGAAGCCTCTAAGTAGCGATACTTAGAGGCTTTTTTCATTGGTAAATCGTACGATCGCCATTCCGCAAACGACACCGACGGCAATTGAACCCCAGGGACTTTGCGGCAAGGTGGGCTCCAAAAGTCACTCGCCTTGATCCGCCGAGATGAGCGGTAACAATCTTCAATCGGCGCTCCACTGTGCAAGGCTTGATTGATTCGCCACATTGTCCAATGTGCACCAGCGGCGAGCCGTGTCCAAACACGAGCCCAATGGCGCAGCCGTGTTCGCCCGACGCCGATTACAAACTGTGAGGAAGAAGCGACACGGTCTTTAGGTGGGCACCTGACTGGCTTGCGGCGGCCCGCGTGGGTAGAGCTGACTCTGCGGAGTGGGCCTGCATGGGGTGCTGCACCCGCACCACGGGTGCCGGCTTTTGCGTGCCGGCGCTATCGCCTGCCCTGGTGCCGCGCTCGAACTGGTCCTCTGTTTCGCAAATACGCCAATAAATGCCAACGATCCCGACGCGAAAGCCTTTGTAGGCGTTGGCTCGCATCAGTTGCTCAAATGCGGGAAAAAGTTTGGCGCCAATTTCCTTACCGATGAAAAAAGTCTTGGCCACATCAATCATGACGGCAAATCGGTGGTGGCGATCGTCGAGTGGCATGACCTTTAGCTTGTATGCGTGGGGCGCTACGGCGATTGACGAAAACGTTTCGCGGATCGACTGGTACACCATTTCAGTACGAAACGCTTTGCGATCACTCAGACACAGGCGTTCCGTCACTCCGTCGTCGGATTTGCTTTTCACCTTACGAGAATGCTGGTGCATGTTTACTCACTCTCAAAAATTCAAAGGTGGCGTTGGTGCGGTCGCTTGCCTTGTACAAATGGGACCACCATGCAAAGCTTCAGGTTGTAAAGTGAGGGGCGCGCAGCGGAGTGGGGCATAAACGGGTGCAAGCAGAAATCGCGCCACTGGATTGAAAAAGCTAAGTCATTGATTTCATTGAACAACGTGTGTTACAGGCGGCGACAAGTCCTATTTGTGAGACTTGATTCTGACTTTTTTGTAAGAGTCCTGGCAGAAGTGCGATCGCTTCTACGTCTCGGCTAACCTTATCGACACCGCTACATGTTCCGTAAACCGGCCTGGAAAAGTACCGGAATGGTGTTTGCTATGATTTCCATAGCGACACACATTTATCTGGCGAGGGCTAACGCAGAGTTAGTCGTAGATAGACATTGAAACCGACCCGTAAAACCTATTATGGGTATCGGCTAGTCTGAGGTAGCCTCTCAGGTACGGCAAGCAATTGCTACCTGAACCCTGAACGTATCCCAAGCCACTGCCGTGGCAGTTGTTTACTGAGCCACAGTGCAATCGCAAATTGGATTGCCTTTGTCGAAAATGATGCGCCAGGTGTTGGGTGCCTCGCGGCGCCAGATGGATGTGAAGGTTGCAAATTGTTTGCCGCTTGGGTCATATACCGGCCCGGAACTTATGGCCAAATCGCCGGAATCCAGAACCTCCACCTCTTTGGGTTCCCAAGAAAACGGAGCTGAGGGGGCACTGTAGAACTTTGCCCAAAAATCCACCACCGCTTGCTTGCCGTGCAATGGCTTTGGGCCAGAAAAGAAGACGGTGTCGGTCGCCACAAAGCTCGCAAACGCGGCATGGTCTCGGTCGGCCATCGTTTTGGCAAAGGCGCGCTCCGTGGCTGCCACCTGCTCTTTGGCGCTGGCCGGTGCAACGTTCCCGGATGGTGCCATCGCACAGCTGCTGACACACAAACATAAAAGGACGGTGGTGCTGAGTTGCATACGAGGAGCTCCAAATTGCTTAGGAAGACAGCCATCTGTCCCGGTAACTTCGCGGATGACAGATTTACGCCCGTCAAAAACATGCATCTTGCCGGGCTTCATCGCGACGCACAAGCCCCTTGTGCCATAGGTCCACGGGTGTAGCGATATCCCGACAGCTCGGCACTCGCAATTGGCCCGTTTACGAAACGATGGCACAATCCAATCCGTTACTAGGCCCTTCCCACGCCACAGTCGCATCCGCCAAACGGTTCAGCCGTGCCGCGGAAGGTTAATTTCAAATAGCTTTAACCAGCTAATGTTTCCCCAAGGGAAACGGAGGTCAGCGGACTATGAGTGAAACGACAACGCAGAAGACGAGCCCAGCGTCTGTCTACAGTACATACGCAAACAATACGTACCTCTTCGGTGGCAACGCGCCCTACGTTGAAGAGATGTACGAAAACTATCTTGCCAACCCCGGCAGCGTGCCCGACACGTGGCGCGACTATTTTGACGCCCTGCAGCACGTGCCTGCCGTCGATGGCACCAATGCCCGCGACGTGCCGCATTTGCCCGTCGTCAACGCCTTTGCCGAGCGCGCCAAACAAGGCGGCACCAAGGTGGTGGAGGCTAGCTCTGACGTCGAAATGGGGCGCAAACGCACTGCCGTACAACAGCTGATTGCCGCGCACCGCAACGTGGGCCAGCGCTGGGCCGATCTGGACCCGCTGAAGCGCACGGAGCGCGAAAATATTCCTGAATTGGACCCTGCCTTTTACGGCTTCACCGATTCGGACCAGGAAACCATTTTTAACACCAGCAACACCTTCTTCGGCAAAGAGCGCATGAGCCTGCGCGAGCTGATGAATGCGCTGCGCGAGACCTATTGCAGCAGCATCGGCGCTGAGTACATGTACCTCAGCGACCAGGGCCAAAAGCGCTGGTGGCAAGAGAAGCTGGAGTCCATCCGCTCCAAACCGAATTTCACCAAAGAGAAAAAGCTGCACATCTTGGACCGCCTCACCGCGGCCGAAGGACTTGAGCGCTTTTTGCACACCAAATATGTGGGCCAAAAGCGCTTTTCACTCGAAGGTGGCGAAAGCTTTATTGCGTCGATGGACGAGCTGATCCAGACCGGGGGCACGGTGGGGCTGCAAGAAATTGTGATCGGTATGGCCCATCGCGGACGCTTGAACGTGCTGGTCAATTCGCTGGGCAAGGTTCCAGCCGACCTGTTCGCCGAGTTTGACCATACCGCCCCCGAAGACCTGCCAAGCGGTGACGTGAAATACCACCAGGGCTTTAGTTCGGACGTCACCACCCCCGGCGGCCCGGTGCATCTGACGCTGGCCTTCAACCCCTCACACCTCGAAATTGTCAACCCCGTGGTTGAAGGTTCGGTGCGCGCCCGTATGGACCGCCGCGGTGATCCCAAGGGTCTGCAAGTGCTACCCGTGCTGGTGCACGGTGACGCGGCGTTTGCCGGGCAAGGCGTGGTGATGGAGACCTTGGCCTTGGCCGAAACCCGTGGCTATACCACCGGCGGCACGGTGCACATCGTCATCAACAACCAGATCGGTTTCACCACCAGCGACCCGCGCGACAGCCGCTCCACGCTGTACTGCTCCGACGTTGTAAAGATGATCGAAGCGCCGGTGCTTCACGTCAATGGCGACGACCCCGAAGCCGTGGTGCTGTGCACCCAGTTGGCACTGGAATACCGCATGGCCTTCCAAAAGGACGTGGTGGTAGACATCATCTGCTTCCGCAAACTGGGCCACAACGAGCAAGACACACCTGCGCTTACCCAGCCGTTGATGTACAAGAAGATTGCCGTTCACCCGGGCACGCGCAGGTTGTATGCCGACAAGCTGGCATTGCAGGGCTTTGGCGAAACCTTGGGCGAGGACATGGTCAAAGCCATGCGTGCTGCGTTGGATGACGGCAAGAACACGTTTGACCCTGTGTTGACCAATTTCAAGAGCAAGTTCGCCGTGGATTGGGCGCCTTTTGTCGGCAAGAAGTGGACCGACGCCGGTGACACCGCCATCCCCACGACCGAGTGGAAGCGTCTGGCCGAACGCTTGACCACGATTCCCGCCAACATCACGCCCCATTCGCTGGTGAAGAAGGTGTACGACGACCGCGCTGCCATGGGCCGCGGTGAGATTCCGATCGACTGGGGCATGGGCGAAAGCATGGCTTTTGCATCTCTGGTAGCCAGCGGTTACGCAGTGCGCCTTTCAGGTGAAGATTGCGGCCGCGGGACGTTTACCCACCGACATTCAGTCATTCACGACCAGAACCGTGAGAAGAACGACGAGGGCATTTACACCCCACTGCAAAACATTGCTCCCAACCAGGCGCCGTTTGTTGTCATCGATTCCATCCTGTCCGAAGAAGCGGTGCTGGCGTTTGAATATGGTTATGCGTCCAACGACCCCAACACCTGCGTAATTTGGGAAGCCCAGTTTGGCGACTTCGCAAATGGCGCGCAGGTAGTGATCGACCAGTTCATCGCCTCGGGCGAAGTGAAGTGGGGCCGTGTCAATGGCATCACGCTGATGCTGCCGCACGGCTACGAAGGCCAAGGCCCCGAGCACAGCTCGGCACGTCTGGAGCGTTTCATGCAGTTGAGTGCCGACACCAATATGCAGGTGGTGCAGCCCACCACGGCCAGCCAGATCTTCCACCTGTTGCGCCGCCAGATGGTGCGCAACCTGCGCAAGCCCCTAATCATCATGACACCGAAGTCGCTGCTGCGTGCCAAGGATGCGGCGTCACCCTTGTCCGAGTTCACCAAGGGGAACTTCCAGACCGTGATCCCTGAGAACAAAGAACTCAAGGGCGAAAAGGTCAAGCGCGTGCTGGCTTGCTCGGGCAAGGTCTACTACGACCTCGTCAAGAAGCGCGAGGAAAAAGGCACTGAAGACGTGGCCATCCTGCGCGTCGAGCAGTTGTACCCCTTTCCGCACAAGGCGTTTGCCGCGGAGCTGAAGAAGTACCCGAATGCAACCGACATCGTATGGTGCCAGGACGAGCCGCAAAACCAGGGTGCTTGGTTCTTTATCCAGCACAACATCCACGAAAACATGTCGGATGGCCAGCGCCTGGGTTACTCCGGCCGCGCGGCATCTGCTTCACCGGCAGTGGGCTACTCCCACTTGCACCAAGAGCAGCAAAAGGCATTGGTAGAGGGTGCGTTTGGCAAGCTC
Source organism: Burkholderiales bacterium (assembly GCA_038317285.1). Taxonomy (GTDB): domain Bacteria; phylum Pseudomonadota; class Gammaproteobacteria; order Burkholderiales; family Burkholderiaceae_C; genus Allorhodoferax. The sequence continues at coordinate 10,095 of JBBQBG010000113.1, forward strand.
AAGGGCTTTATTTTGACCAAGTAACGCAGCAGTACGCAAACGCAAACAATACATAACGGAAAGAACACAATGGCAATCGTTGAAGTAAAAGTCCCTCAGCTATCTGAGTCGGTGGCAGAAGCTACCCTGTTGCAATGGAAAAAGAAGGTCGGTGACGCGGTCCTGGTCGACGAGATCCTGATCGAAGTCGAAACCGACAAGGTAGTGCTCGAAGTGCCCGCGCCCAGCGCCGGCGTCATCGTGGAATTGGTTCAGCCCAATGGTGCGACCGTTGCGGCCGAGCAGTTGATCGCCCGCATCGACACCACCGCTACGGCGGGTGCTGTGGCGGCCCCGGCGGCTGCACCTGCTGCTGCCGTTGCGACGGCTGCAACAGTTCCGGCACCAGCGCTAGCGCCAGCTGCTTCCAGCAACTCCAAGGCAGACATCGCCATGCCCGCCGCGGCCAAGCTGCTGGCCGACAACAACCTGTCGGTCAGCGCGGTCGCAGGCACCGGCAAAGACGGTCGCGTCACCAAAGGTGATGTGCTGGGAGCAGTGGCTGCAGGTGCATCTGCTCCTAAAATCGTAGCTGCAGCAGCAATTCCGACGGGGGCTCCCACCACTTTCTTGCCTCAGGTCTCGGCGCCCAAGCTCGATCTGGGCGATCGCCCTGAGCAGCGCGTGCCCATGAGCCGCCTACGCGCACGCGTGGCCGAGCGCCTGCTGCAATCGCAATCCACCAACGCCATCCTGACCACCTTCAACGAAATCAACATGGCTCCGGTCATGGACATGCGCAAACGCATGCAGGAGAAGTTTGAGAAGGAACACGGCGTCAAGCTGGGTTTCATGAGTTTCTTCGTCAAGGCCGCGGTGCATGCACTGAAGAAGTTCCCAGTGCTCAACGCTTCGGTTGATGGCAACGACATCGTCTATCACGGCTACTTCGACATCGGTATCGCTGTGGGTTCGCCCCGTGGTTTGGTGGTGCCGATTCTGCGCAATGCCGACCAGATGAGTTTTGCCGACATCGAGAAGAAGATTGGCGAATATGGCCAAAAGGCCAAAGACGGCAAACTGGGCATTGAAGACATGACCGGCGGCACCTTCTCCATCAGCAATGGCGGCACTTTCGGTTCCATGATGTCCACCCCCATCATCAACCCACCGCAAAGCGCCATTTTGGGCGTGCACGCGACCAAGGACCGCGCCATGGTGGAAAACGGTGTCGTGGTAGTGCGCCCAATGAACTACTTCGCCATGTCTTACGACCACCGCATCATCGACGGCCGCGAAGCCGTGTTGGGCCTGGTGGCCATGAAGGATGCGCTGGAAGATCCAGCCCGTCTGCTGTTTGATATTTAGGGGTGGAGCACACCCCCCGGCTTGCCCACTGCGTATGGCCGCTTTCCCCCTTGCAGGGGGCAGCACCTACGGCCCGGCAAAGCAGGTGCCGCGGTGCTCCTGGAAGGGGCTTCGCTGCTCTTGCCTTTGCATGAGGGCACGTCCTTCGATCTGGGTTTTGAATAAAGTGAGAAAACTATGAGCAAACAATTCGACGTGATCGTCATCGGCGGTGGCCCCGGTGGTTATATTGCGGCCATCCGCGCTGCCCAGTTGGGCTTCAACGTGGCCTGTATCGACGAGTGGAAGAACAGTAAGGGCGGCCCGGCTTTGGGCGGCACCTGTACCAACGTGGGTTGCATCCCATCGAAGGCGCTGCT
>JBBQBG010000114.1:0-11503 GCA_038317285.1 Burkholderiales bacterium
TGGCGGGTCCGGCTCCAGAACAGGCGGCTCAGTGACAGAGCAATACGCTGCTCGGGGCTGCGTGTGCGGCCCGCTTCAATCATGGCCATCGCTTGCGATAGGCGCAGGTTCATGCAACCCACCAGGCTTTGGTTGAAGGCCAGGTTGGACGACTGCAGGTGGTGGAAGGCGGTTGTCGGCAAACACAGCAATTCGGTGTCGCGCAAGGCGACAACTTGGTAGCGGCGCAGCTCGTTCTTCAACACCGCGCCTTCGCCAAACCATTCGCCTTCGGCAACCCCTAGAAAGTCCGAACGACGGCCGGCCGTGGCGCGGCCGGAAATTCGGACCAGGCCACGCAGCACACCATACCAGCCCTGTGTGCGCTCATGTGCCGCTAACACCACGGTGCCGCGCTGGGCGGTCAGCGTGTAGACCTGGGTTTCGATCGCAGCTTGTTGGTCCGCAGTGAGGGCAGAGAACCAGGTGTGGGATGAGAGGAAGCGTTGGACCGGGTTGCTGGTGGTGGGGAACATGGGGGTCTATTGGACCAGAGCAGTCTTGCGGGTTGCTTGGAGGCCCAAGGCCTTACGGTATTCACCGGGCGATACGCCAAACCAGCGCTTGCAAGCCCGAAATACATTGCTGGCGTCTCCAAAGCCCAGCAGGTCGGCCAACGCCGATACCGGCAGACTCTCTTGCGCAAGGTACTTGCGTGCCAGTTCGCACCGGGCATCGTCGAGCAGTTGCTGAAAGGACGTATTCTCAGCGCGAAGTCGCCGTTGAAAGGTGCGGTCGGTAAGTGCAAGCAGGTTCGCAATGTCTTCCCTGCGTGGCTCACCCTGGCTGAGGTTCTGCATGACCGCCTCGCGCACTTTGTGGACGATGCTGGTCGCGCCCAGGTTGCTGAGCTGCTCGTCCATGACGCGCTGGTGCAGCGCCAGCATGGCGGGACTTCGTGACGGCAGGGGTGTAGCCAGGTCTGCCTCGGCCAGCAACAAGCGTGTGGACGGTTGGCCAAAGCGCAGCGGGCAGTCAAAGGCCACGCGGTAGGGCTGCTCGCTCACGGGGTCTGGAAAGGCAAATTCCACGGCCACTGCGCGCACCTCTCGGCGGGTCAGCCATTGGCACAACGTGAGCAAACTCAGCATGCCGTACTCTTGGCGCTGTCGGGGTATGCGCAAGGTGTTGCCGGTATGACCCAGTACCAGCCAGCTATCCGTTTTGTGGGACTCCAGCACAAAGGTGGCGGCGTCCGACACCAGGGCCAGATAGCGTGCCAGGCTGTTCAAGCCCGAGCGCAGGTCGGCGCTCGACAGCATGGCATGGCCGACCACATCAAAGTTGACAAAACGGGCCACCAGCGCACGGTCCATACCCAGGGCTGGATTGTTGGAGCTTTGCACTGCCATATCCCACAACTTGGTGACGGCGTCGGCCCCTATGCGGGCACCGGGTGTGTCTAGTTCAGCCGCAGATATACCAGCCTGTCGCAGCAGTGTTGGCACATCCAGGCCTTGGGACGCAAACATGTCGGCGATGCCTTTGACCCAGGTGGAGGAACTGCTTCGGTTCATTACAAAAGTGGCTCTGCAAAGTCACAGGATTGGTTGCATTGGGATAGCGCTCAAACAGGGGTTGATTTTTAGAATTCGTTAACCGCTTCGGCACTGTGCGAGCGGTCAATTTCAACGGAAAAAGGTCGGGTCCGCAAGCCCCGACTTACCCCTACAGGAGACAACTATGCGAATCCAAAAACACATGCTACTGATTGCCGGTTGGGCCGCCGTGCTGGCCGCCTGCGGTGGCTCGGGCGGTACCGGTAGTGTGATCGATCCGGCGTTGAGCCGCGTCACCAGCTACGGAGCCGTGCTGGGCAGCGACGACGGCCCCAGCGCGGGAACGTATTCCTGGAAAGGTATCCCTTTTGCCAAACCACCGGTAGGAGCACTGCGCTGGCGAGCCCCCGTGGAGCCCGATGCCTGGTCCAGCCCCATCGTGGCCAAAGCTTTTGGCAACGCATGCCTGCAAAACGGGCGTATCTACGGCCCCGGTGCCAACAACCGCTACGACGCCAGCATTGGCACAACGCTCAACACCCCAGTGGGCAGTGAGGATTGTCTGACGCTGAACGTGTGGCGTCCCGCGAACGATAACGCGAATCTGCCGGTGATAGTGTTCGTTTATGGGGGTAGCAACATCTCGGGCTATACGGCGGACCCGGTCTACGATGGTGCCGCGCTCGCCAAGGCCGCCAATGCGGTGGTGGTGACGACAAACTATCGTGTGGGCGTTTTGGGGTTCATGAATCTGCCCCAGCTCAAAACCGGCGCCAGTGCTGCTGAAGATTCTGGTAATTTTGCGTTGCTGGACATTGTGCAGGCCCTGAAGTTTGTGAAGAAAAACGCTGCGGTTTTTGGAGGTGCTGCGGACAATGTGACGTTGATGGGGCAGTCTGCGGGTGCCATCAATACCTGGGCTTTGATGGCCTCACCGACAGCAGCCGGGCTGTTCCACAAGGCGGTACCCATCAGCGGTGGCATTTCGTTGGCCAGCAACCTGCCGCCGGGTATGCTGCCCACACTCAACCCGGCCAGCACCTACTTGGCACAGGCCAATGGCCTCTTGGTCAAGTTGTTGGTAGCAGATGGCAAGGCGGTGGACGGCGCGACCGCCGCCGCCTACATCGCCACGCAGACTGGCGCACAAATTGCCGATTACCTACGGGCCAAATCCGGCGGCGTGCTCCTGAGCACTTTGTTGGCCAATGGCTTGACGGGGTCCGGCCCCATACCCGATGGCGTCATGCTTCCGACCGATCCTATCGGCGCGATAGCAGCCGGTCGGTACAACAAGATGCCGGTGCTGGCTGGTAACACGGCGGATGAGGGCAAGTTGTTTGCGCCATTCTTGACCCTGTTGGGTGGCAAGAACGGCCTCAAGATCAGCGATGCGGACCGCTTTGCGCTGATGGCAGGCTTCAACCCTGATCTGCCCACCGCCTTGACGACGGCCGACATACTGGACGCTTCGTATCTGCCGGTGACAACGCCGGTCACTGGCTTCAACGCCAAGACGGCGTTGCTGGGCAGCGTATTCACAAGCCCTAGCCGTGACAACGTGCTCAACACGCTGCTCACGCAACAGGCCGGTTCGGTCTGGCACTACCAGTTCAACTGGGCGCAAGAGCCCGCACCGTGGAATGATGTCTATGGCGCGGCTCACGCGTTTGACCTGCCTTTTTTGTTTGGCAACTTTGGCCCTTCGGTGTTTTCGAACACCGTCAACAGCACGGCCAACAAGGGCGGAAGGCTCGCCCTGTCGGCGGCCATGATGGGCAGCTTGGCCAGCTTTGCGCGCACAGGTAACCCCAACTCCAGCGCTCTTGGCACGACTTGGCAACCCTGGCCCAAGAAGTTGGTCTTGGATGCCTCGCTGACGCAGGCTCAAATCTCCACCCAATAGCGGCAGGGCGGCGAGAGAGGGTGTCGTCCAGACGACACCATTTGCGCGCGTCACATCGTGCACGCAAACTCTCGCCTGTTGTTGGTCATGTACGAACAAACATAACAGACGGAGACAGACATGGCGAAAGCAAAGCAATTGGTGTCGCATGGGGTTGGCTTTCTCATGTACCTGTGCATGGGCATGCCGTTGGCCCAGGCGGCCGAGCCCGGTGTCACCGACACCGAAATCTTGATAGGCCAGCCTGCCGGCATCACAGGTCCGTTGGCTGAACTGGCGCCAGATATTCTGAACGCAACCAAGGCGCTTTTCGATAGCGTCAACGACAAGGGAGGTGTCTACGGACGCAAGATCCGCACGCTCACCATGGATGATGGCTATGTGGCGGCCAATACCGTCAAAGTGGTGACCCACATGATTGAAAAGGAACCGGTTTTCGCGTTGATGAACATGACTGGCACGTCCAATGTGGCAGCGGTGTTGCCTCTGCTGGAGAAAGAGAACCCGCCGTTACCCCTGATTGCGCCCTTTACGGGCGCTGAATTGTTGCGAACACCGGCGATCAACCATGTCTTCAATGTCCGCGCAAGCTATGGCGATGAAGCCGAGAAAATTGTTCAACACCTGAGCACGTTGGGCACGCAGCGTGTGGCTGTGCTGTGGAGCAACAATGGTTTTGGCAAAGACGGCCTTGCCGGTGTGCAAAAGGCGCTGGAGAAGCGGGGCATGAAGCTTTATGCCGATACCCCCGTAGAGCAGAACGCGTCGGACGTGGACAAGGCCGTGGCAGCACTGTTTGAGCGGCGCCCCGAAGCCATCATCATGATCACGGCCGGTGCGCCCACCGTGGCCTTTATCAAGGGCTACAACAAGGTCCGCAAGGGTATGCACTTCTACACGCTGTCGGTCATGGGAACCCAGGCAACGCTGCGCGCTTTGGGTAGCGATGGAGTAGGGGTGGTGGTCACTACGGTGGTGCCTTTCCCGTGGGATGTGACGCATCCCTTGGCGCGTGAATACCGGGCCAACATGCAAAAGGCGGGCTTTGGCAACCTGTCATTCCTGGGGCTGGAGAGTTACATCAATGCAAAGGTTCTGGTAGAAGGCCTGCGGTTGGCGGGCAAAGACCTGACCCGCACCCGCTTCGTCAATGCGTTGGCCAGCACCAAGCACTTTGACCTGGGTGGCTTTGCAGTGGGCTTTAGCAAGGATTCGCGCCAGGGCTCGCGTTTTGTAGGGCTGATCATCGTCAGTCCGGGCGAGAAGTTCACCAAATGAAAGCTGCCGTCAGGGCCACCAAGCTGTCACCTAGGCATTAACCACACTGTTTTTCTGGCTCCAAACTACTTACTATGATGAGTTCCAACATCCACCGCCTCAAGGAGTATCCATGCTAGGGTTAATGCAAAGCCAGCAACTGCTGATTTCGTCGCTGATCGAGTTTGCGGAGCGACACCATGGTGAAGCAGAGGTGGTGTCGCGCCGGGTAGAGGGAGACATACACCGTTGCACCTACAAGGATGTGGCCATACGCGCCCGCCAGGTCGCCAATGCGCTGGACACCATGCAACTGGCTTTCAGCGATCGCGTAGCCACGCTGGCCTGGAACGGCTACCGCCACCTTGAACTGTATTTTGGGGTGAGCGGATCAGGCCGTGTCTTGCATACGCTGAACCCGCGCTTACACCCCGAACAGATCGCCTGGATTGCCAACCACGCCGAAGACCAGGTGCTGTGCTTTGATTTGACATTCCTGCCCATCATCAAGGCCATTCACGGCCATTGCAAAACGGTCAAGCATTACATTGCACTGTGCGATGCCGACCAACTTCCTGCTGACAGTGGTATCCCGGGGTTGCAAAGCTACGAGGCATGGATCGGCGCCCAAGCCACCAGCTATGTATGGCCTGAGTTTGATGAAAATTCAGCGTCCAGCATGTGCTACACCAGTGGCACGACCGGCAACCCAAAAGCGGCCTTGTACAGCCACCGTTCCACCATGCTGCACGCGTTGGCGGGTGCGCTTCCCGACGCTTTGAGCATGAGTGCACGCGACTGCGTGCTGCCCGTGGTGCCCATGTTCCACGTTAATGCCTGGGGCCTGCCTTATTCAGCAGCCATGACGGGCGCCAAGTTGGTGTTTCCCGGCCCGGCCATGGACGGCAAGTCGATTTTTGAGCTGATCGAATCTGAAAAAGTCAGCTTTGCGGCGGGTGTTCCCACCGTTTGGCAGATGATGCTGGCCCATATGCAGGCAGGCAACCTGCGCTTCTCCACATTGAAGCGCACGGTCATCGGTGGATCGGCCTGCCCGCCGGCCATGATCACTGCGTTCAACGATGTGTATGGCGTGGAAGTGCTCCATGCGTGGGGCATGACCGAGATGTCGCCACTGGGCACGGTGTGCACGTTGAAGAACAAGCATCTGCCAATGGACGGTGTCGAGAAAATGAAGGTGCGGCTTAAGCAGGGTCGCGGGATCTTTGGCGTAGACATGAAAATTGTGGACGATGCTGGCCAGCAGTTGCCTTGGGATGGCAAGGCCTACGGCGATCTGCTGGTTAAAGGCCCGTGGGTCATCAGCGAATACTTCAAAGGGGAGGGTGGTTCGCCCCTGGTCGATGGTTGGTTCCCGACCGGCGATGTGGCCACGATTGACCCCGACGGCTACATGCAGATTACCGATCGCAGCAAGGATGTCATCAAGTCCGGCGGTGAATGGATCAGCTCCATTGATGTCGAAAATGTGGCTATGGCTCACCCCGCTGTTGCAATGGCTGCATGCATCGGTATGAAGCATCCCAAGTGGGATGAGCGTCCCATCGTGGCCGTGGTCAAGAAGCCGGGACAAGAGGTTACGCGCGACGAACTGATTGCGTTTTACGAAGGTAAGACCGCCAAATGGCAGATCCCAGACGACGTAGTCTTCGTCGAGGCTATTCCCTTAGGTGGAACCGGGAAGATGCAAAAAACGAAATTGCGTGAGATGCTCAAAGACTACAAGTTGCCGGGCACTTGAACGAAGCATTCACCGGGGCCAAGTCACCAAGGTGATACGGCTAGGGGAAACCCTCGCGTTGCAGTGCAGTAATTCTTGTACGCTCGCTTAAGTTTTTTTTCCAAGGAGACACGTTATGAAGTTTGGTCTGAAATTCGTCGCTGCTTCGGTCGCGCTAGTCTGTGCCCAGGGCGCTTTCGCGCAAAAAGGCGAGACCGTAAAATTGGTCAGAATTGATCCCTTGACAGGCTTACTCGGCCCGGTCGGTGTCAACCAGGACAAGAGCTACAAGTTCTTCGCGGAAAAGTTTAGTGGCGCCGGCAATCCGGCCGGTGTCAATTTTGAATTCACCACCATCGACAACAAGCTGAGCCCCACGGAGAGCTTGAATGCGCTGAAGGCGGCTATTGACCAGGGTGTGCGTTACATCGTTCAGGGCAATGGTTCGTCTGTCGCATTGGCTTTGTCGGACGCGGTCACCAAGTACAACGAACGTAATCCTGGAAAAGAGGTGCTGTACCTCAACGACTCGGCGGTGGACCCGGATCTGACCAACAGCAAGTGCAGCTACTGGCACTTCCGCTTTGATGCCGACACCTCCATGAAGATTGAAGCGATGACGACCTTCATGAAGGACCAGAAGGACATTCAAAAGGTCTACATCCTGGGCCAGAACTACTCGCACGGAGTGCAGGTCGCCAAGTTCGCCAAGGAGAACTTGGCCCGCAAGCGTCCGGATGTGCAAATTGTCGGAGAAGATCTGCACCCCTTGGCGCAGGTGCGAGACTTCGCACCGTACATTGCCAAGATCAAGGCTTCAGGAGCCGACACGGTTATAACCGGCAACTGGGGTTCTGACCTGGCATTGCTGATCAAGGCGGCCAATGAAAACGGATATACCGGCAAGTTTTACACCTATTACGCTGGCGTCACGGGTACACCCTCGGCTCTGGGCACTAATGGTGCAGGCCGGGTCTATCAGATCGCATACAGCCACTACAACATGGGTGGACAAATGGACAAATGGATGAAAGAGTTCCACGACAAGTACAACGACGACTTCTACACGGGCTCCGTGATCCGGATTTACCAAACCTTGGGTGCGGCCATGGCCAAGGCCAAATCCACTGACCCGCTCAAAGTAGCAGCCGCCATGGAAGGCTTGAAAGTGCCAAGCTTCAACGGGGAAGTGGAAATGCGCAAGACGGACCACCAATTACAGCAGCCCCTCTACATGACGGTCTGGCAAAAGGCGGACAAGAAATACCCCTACAGCCCCGAAGGTACAGGCATGACCTTGGCGCCGGTTAAAGAGTTCCCCAACTATGTCTCTAGCACGCCAACCAGCTGCCAGATGAAGCGTCCCTAGTCCCGCTGCGGGCGCTTAGAAAACAGGAGCCCGAGCGGGTTTACCGCATCGGGCTTTTTTTTTACTGTCAACGACGATAAAGGCTTGTCGACAATGGAGTTCTTCATCATTTCAATGCTTAACGGGCTCAGCTACGGCCTGTTGCTGTTCATGCTGAGCTCGGGGCTTACGCTGATCTTCAGCATGATGGGCGTGTTGAATTTTGCGCATGCCAGTTTTTATATGTTGGGTGCCTATGTGGGCTACACGGTGTCGCGCTTTGTAGGCTTTTGGCCTGCACTGGTGCTCGCACCGCTCGTGGTTGGCGCGTTGGGCGCGCTATTTGAGCGCCTGTGCCTGCGCAAGGTACACAAATATGGCCATGTGCCCGAACTGATGATCACCTTTGGCTTGTCATACGTGGTGTTGGAACTGGTGCAACTGATTTGGGGCCGTATTGCCCTGGAGTTTCATCCGCCCGAGGCTCTGCAAGGCCCTGCCTTTACGTTGATTAATCATTCCATCAAAGGCCTGAGCCTGCTGTGGGGCGCAGCGCCAGCCGAGATGTGCAGTGCAGCCGACGCTGCGGTACGTGTGGTGTGCTCGCCATTCCCCGCAACACGCGGCTTCATGATGTTGGTAGCCTTGGTGATGTTGCTCTCAGTGTGGCTGTTGCTGACACGCACGCGCATCGGCTTGGTCATTCAGTCGGCATTGACCCACCCTGATGCGGTGGAAGCTTTGGGTCACAACGTTCCCAGAATTTTTATGCTGGTGTTCGGTGCGGGCGCCGCGCTGGCGGGTCTAGCGGGTGTGATTGGCGGTAGCACCTACCTGACGGAGCCCGCAATGGCAGCCACCGTAGGGTCGGTGATCTTTGTGGTGGTGGTAGTGGGTGGCATGGGTTCGCTGTCGGGTGCGTTTTTGGCGTCGGTGTTGATCGGCGTCATCCAGACCTTTGCGATCGCGTTTGACTTCTCAGTCGCCACATTAGCCCAAGATTTGGGCATAAATTTGAGCGATGGCGCACGCAACAATTCGTTTGTAAAACTGACCCTGTCACAAGTGGCGCCGATCTTGCCCTACCTATTTTTGGTGTTGATTTTGATCTTCCGGCCCAAAGGCCTTTTGGGCACAAGGGAAGGATAAGACCATGAGCCAAACTATTCCTTCCAATCCCGTAAAACCTTTTAACCTGGGGCGCTGGATCATCTGGAGCCTTTTTGCCTTGGTGCTCGCTGTTGCACCCCTGGTGTTCACCAGTGGCCTGGGTTTGACCGTGCTATCGCAAATGGGCATCGCCATCATTGTCTGCCTGTCCTACAACATGTTGCTGGGGCAGGGCGGCATGCTGAGTTTTGGTCACGCCGTTTATAGCGGTCTAGGAGCCTTCCTGGCCATTCATGCGCTCAATGGCGTGTCGAGCGGCGCTTTGCCAATACCCGTTTCCGCAGTGCCGCTTGTTGGTGGCCTTGCGGGTATGGGTTTTGCTGCGTTGTTAGGCTATGTCACCACGCGCAAGTCGGGTACTACTTTTGCGATGATCACGCTCGGTATGGGTGAACTGGTGTTTGCCATGTCGCTGATGATCCCTGAGTTTTTTGGCGGCGAAGGTGGCGTATCGGGCAACCGGGTTACAGGCAGCCCCTTCATGGGCGTTACCTATGGTCCGGCCATTCAGGTGTATTACCTGATTGCGATCTATACCTTCTTCTCGGTCGTGGCCATGTTTGCCTTCACCGGCACGCCCTTGGGGCGCATGCTCAACGCAGTAAGGGACAACCCCGAGCGCGTCGAGTTTGTGGGCTACAACACGCAGCGCATCCGCTACACGGCCTTCATCATTGCCGGTTTCTTTGCCGGCATCTCTGGTGGGTTGGGTGCGCTGAACTTTGAGATCGTAACGGCTGAGGTGGTGCATGCGGCGCGCTCTGGAGCCTATCTGTTGTTTACCTTTTTGGGCGGTGCGACCTTCTTTTTTGGTCCCATCATTGGCGCGGTGTTGATGGTGCTGGCATTTGTGCTGTTCAGCGAGTTCACCAAGGCCTGGCTGCTGTACTTGGGCTTGATCTTTCTATTCATGGTGATGTATGCGCCGGGAGGCTTTGCCAGTCTGATCATGATGAATCTGCGAGTGGCCAAGTATGGCAAGCTGCGTGGGCTCGCACTGGACTACTTGGCACTGGCCGTCACTGGCTTAATTGCTTTGAGCGGTGCCGCTGCCATGATAGAAATGATTTACCACTTGCAACTCAGCTCGTCACAGGGACCAGACATCGCTTTCATGGGACTGCTGCTCAACACCACGGGCGTGGAAACCTGGTTTGGCGCTGCAGTCATATTGGCCATCGGACTGGTTTTGTTTGAAATGGCGCGCCGTCGGTTTGCGGTGAAATGGGAGGCGATTCAGGCCTCCATTGAGAAGCAGCTGAACAAGGAGGATGTGCAATGACCGCCGCACCGGACTCTTTCGCACTGGAGCTGAAAGACTTGCGCAAAAGCTTTGGCAAAACCGAAATCATCCGAGGCGTTAACCTGGCGGTGCGCCATGGCGAACGCGTTGCGATCATCGGGCCCAACGGTGCGGGCAAGTCTACGCTGTTCAACCTGATCAGTGGCCGATTTGGTGCAACCAGTGGTGACGTACTGCTTAACGGCACAGCCATCAATGGCATGAAGCCGTTTGAGATTAACCGCCTGGGTTTGTCGCGCAGCTTCCAGATCACCAACATCTTTCCAAAGCTCAGTGTGTTTGAGAACCTGCGTTGCAGTGTGCTGTGGAGCATGGGTTACAAGTACAGTTTCTTTCGCTTTCTGTCCAGCCTGCACGATGCCAACGCGCGGGCCAACGAACTGCTGCACATGATCAAGCTCGACAAAAAGCATGATGTGCTGGCCATGAATTTGACCTACGCCGAACAGCGCGCACTGGAGATCGGAATCACCATCGGGGGTGGCGCCAATGTGATCTTGCTGGACGAGCCAACGGCCGGTATGAGCCGCAGCGAGACGACCCGTTTTATCGCACTGATCAAGCAGGTTACCGAAGGCAAAACCTTGCTGACGGTGGAGCACGACATGGGTGTGGTGTTCGGCCTGGCCGACAAGATTGCCGTTGTGGTCTACGGCGAAGTCATTGCCTTCGACACGCCCGACGCCGTGCGTTCCAATCCGCGCGTGCAGGAAGCCTATCTAGGCTCTGCGGTAGCCGATGCACAAGCAGGAGGACACTGATTATGAGCCCCCACGTTCTGCACTCTGTGCAATCACTGCACCCCATGGAGGCCCAGCCCTCCTTGGGGCGGCCCTGCGGAGTTCTCACATGTTAAAGGTATCCAACCTGAACGCCTTCTACGGCAAGAGCCATGTTTTGCACGGTGTGGACATGCACGTCAATGCCGGAGAAATCGTAGCACTGTTAGGACGCAATGGCTCCGGTCGTTCCACTACCGCCAAGGCCATCATGGGCCTTGTGGACTGCCATGGTTCCGTCCGGTGGAAGGACAACGAAGCCCTAGGCAAAAAGACCTTTGAAATTGCCCACCTTGGATTGGGTTATGTGCCAGAGAGCCGAGATATTTTCCCCAAGCTCACCGTGCACCAAAACCTGTTGCTGGGGCAAAAGCGCGGCCAGAAGGACCCGCGTTGGTCGTTTGAAGACATGTACAAGATGTTTCCGCGGCTCAAGGAGCGCGAACACACGGAGGCAGGTG
>JBBQBG010000115.1:0-11458 GCA_038317285.1 Burkholderiales bacterium
GTGGGGTTGGCTTTGGCCAGCTCTGCGTTCTCGGTTTCCAGCTGCACCTGGTGCTGCTCCAACTCCACCTGCATTTCCATCACCGACTGGTTCAGCGTCTCCAAGTCGGCGTTGGCACGGCGCAGGGCCAAGAGCTCACCCGCTTGCCGTGCCAACGCCTGCAGCCCCTGCGCCATGGCGGGTGTCAGCTCGCGGGCCACACGATCAATGACACACACCGTCCCTAATGCAACACCCGATGGGCTCAACAGCGGCGCCCCTGCATAAAAACGTATCCCTGGCTCCCCCACCACCAGCGGGTTATGCATAAAGCGTGGGTCTTGGCTGGCGTCCTGCACCTCCATGATGCGCGACGGGTTGCGAATGGCGTGCGCACAAAACGCCTGGTCGCGGGGCGTCTGGGATAGCTCCATACCCACGCGGGCCTTGAACCATTGCCGGTCTTCAGTCACCAGCGTCACCAACGCAATCGGTGTTCCGCAGATCAAGGTTGCCATCTGCACAATGTCGTCGAAAGCGGGTTCTGGCTCTGTATCCACGAGTCGGTAGCTTTGCAGAATTTGCTGTCGACGGGTTTCTTCGTCGAAGACTGGCAAGCTGTCCAAGCTAGCGAGCTGGGTGCTTTCATACTGCGTGGCGTCCGGTGTTAAACGGTCCAACCGCGTTTTTTCAGGGACCGATGGGTCGAACATGGCGTATTCCCAAGCACAAAAGATCCATGCTACCGCAGCACCGCAGTTTCGACCGTTGCGCGGTCTTTCACGAAAAATTTCACGGCCGGCATGCATTTTTGTCAACCCGCTTCTGGCCGTATGTTTTACAGTCGGTTCCACCGTTCAAACCTGCAGCCATGACCACAACCGATACCCTGCCGTCCAATCATCTGCTACAAAAAAAGGAGCTGCTCACGCATATTCGACGAGGGCTAGAGACCCATTTACCTCAACATGCTCTGCTCTACCAGGCCGAAGACACCACGCCCTACGAATGCGATGGTCTGACCGCCTACCGCGAGCGCCCGTTGATGGTGGCCCTGCCTGAAACCGAGACCCAGGTGCAAGCCGTGCTCAAAACTTGCCACGGCCTGAACGTGCCGGTGGTAGCGCGCGGCGCGGGCACCGGCCTTTCCGGCGGAGCCATGCCGCACAAGCTGGGGGTGACACTGTCGTTAGCCAAGTTCAACAAAATCCTGAAGGTGGACCAACTCAGCCGCACGGCGGTGGTGCAATGCGGCGTGCGCAACCTGGCCATCAGCGAAGCCGCCGCTCCGCTGGGCCTGTACTACGCGCCCGACCCTTCGAGCCAAATTGCCTGCACCATAGGTGGCAACGTGGCCGAAAACTCCGGTGGCGTGCACTGCCTCAAATACGGGCTGACGTTGCACAATGTGCTCAAAGTCAGGGGCTACACCATGGAAGGCGAGCCCATCACCTTTGGCAGCGATGCGCTCGACTCCCCCGGCTACGACCTGCTGAGCCTGGTCGTGGGCAGCGAGGGCATGCTGGCCGTCATCACCGAGGTGACGGTCAAGCTGGTGCCCAAGCCGATACTGGCGCGTTGCATCATGGCCAGCTTTGACGACCTGCGCAAAGCGGGCGACGCGGTGGCGGCGGTCATTGCGGCGGGCATCATCCCCGCCGGGCTGGAGATGATGGACAAGCCCATGACCGCAGCGGTAGAAGATTTTGTGCACGCGGGCTACGACCTGAATGCCGAAGCGATCTTGCTGTGCGAGAGCGACGGCACACCCGAAGAAGTAGAAGAAGAAATTGGCCGCATGGGCGACGTGCTGCGCGCCCATGGCGCGACAGCAATAGCCGTCAGCCAGAACGAGGCCGAGCGCCTGAAGTTCTGGAGCGGCCGCAAAAATGCCTTCCCCGCCAGCGGGCGCATCAGCCCCGACTACATGTGCATGGACAGCACCATCCCCCGTAAGCGCCTGGCCGACATCCTGCTGGCCATTCAGGAGATGGAGAAGAAATACCAGCTGCGCTGCGCCAATGTGTTCCACGCCGGTGACGGCAATCTGCACCCCTTGATATTGTTCGACGCCAACGACCCCGACCAATTGCACCGCTGCGAATTATTCGGCGCCGACATATTGGAAACCAGTGTGGCGATGGGTGGCACCGTGACCGGCGAGCACGGCGTGGGTGTAGAAAAACTCAACAGCATGTGCGTGCAGTTCAGCGCCGCTGAGAACGCGCAGATGATGGGTATCAAACTCGCCTTCGACCCCAAGGGCTTGCTCAACCCCGGCAAGGTGATCCCCACACTGCAACGCTGTGCGGAATACGGCAAGATGCTGGTGCGCGGCGGGCAGATCAAGCACCCGGACCTGCCCCGCTACTGAACCAACTCTTAAGCGGGTTGCGCCAAACGCAGCTTCTGCCAACTCACCCAGCAACTGCCGCAGACCCAGCGGACCGGTCGCAATTGGCAGCCACCTTCAGGCGGCTTGGGCTTATTGCAGCTATCGCAAGTTTTGTACGGATGCATGGTGCTCCTGTCTGGATGAAACGCGCCGATCGCGGCGGCAATGGTTTTGCGCCAAATAACCAGCAAGACACGTGCCTGCACGGGTCGCACTGCGCAGCATAGGTGCGGCAATTGACAGTCGCATGACAATGGGAACCTGCGTCTGGATTTATCCACGTTTTTGGGGGTCGTCTAAGAACTGATAACGCCGAACAAGCGGGTGTTTCAGGCTACTTGGGATATCCGTTTCAGAGCCAAAAGCGACCGACGCATATCAATTTTTGCTGCTCGCTACCGGTCTTTGACTACCAGTATTTCTGGGTTAGCTATGCTGCGAAAGCCGTCATGTGTTTTCAGTGGGCTCGCAAACGTTTGGGGCAAAAATGACCTGTGTAGAGTCTTGATTTGATGGGCAAGTAAGACCTCAGTCCAGTCGTTCAAACGCTAAAGCGGTACTTTTCGCACGGCAAGGTATCCAAGCTACACGGGCCGGTAGACACCCGTCGTTCAACTCCACACACGGGCGTTTGCGAATTGTTCGCGTGAAGTAGACTGCCACAATGCCACGCCTTTTCTCAAATCCCGCTGGTCGCTCTCCTGAACAGACCCAGCTCAACTCGACAATCTTGGAGAGGTTCGGGTTGATCATTGGGGTTGTTGGCATCCTGACCGCCATAGCAAGCCTATTTACTCTGTATGACGGTGAGGCGGTGACAGCGAGAGTTCTTCGTATTGTTACGCCGCTTTTTGCGGGACTAGCCCTGATTGGCGCATGGGCTGCAGTGCGGTTTTATCGGAAGCTGGGTGTTGGTTTTTTCTTGATTCTTGTCATTACGGTGGCTTTTGCTGTTGCGTTTCCGATCGTATTGAAGGTTGGTATCCATGCACAAAGTCTTACGGTATTAGCCATCGCAATCCTACTCGCGGGATCGGTGTATGGACCGCGCGAAGCCAAGGTATCGACATGGGTGTCCATCTGCATTGTCAGTCTGCTCTTCGCTTTTGAATTGTTCGGCTGGTTCGGCTTCAGTACGCCTCAGAACACCGTTACCGCGCCCGTCATGCGCTTTCTGAATTTTGTCGCGCTTTTCATCGGCACAGGATGGTTGGTGTCCGCGTACAGCACGTTGTTTCGCCAGACACTTGAGCGACTAGAAGTGAAGAATCGAGAGCTGAGCGACTCATTGACTGTCAGATTGGAATCCGATTCCAAGCGCAGCCTCGTAGAGGCCTCTCTGCAGCAAAGCGCCCAATTACTCGAAGCCTCGCAGTCCATAGCGAAAGTAGGCGGCTGGGATCTCGACTTGCGCACGAAAGTCTTGTTTTGGACTGCCGAGACCTACCGCATACACGATACGTCACCAGAAGAGTTCATCCCCACGAAGGATGCTGGCGTTGGCTATTTCCTGCCCGAATCGCGCCGCATCATCTCCGATGCGCTGCAGGCGGCCATGGAGCGCGGTGAAGGATACGACCTTGAGCTACAAACTCTCACCACCAAGGGTCGCTTGATCGACGTGCGCACCACTTGCGAAGTGACCCTCCTGAATGGTCGCCCGGTCAAGTTGACCGGGATTTTCCAGGACATAACAGAACGCAAGCGAGCGGAATCAGCTTCACGTTACAACGAAGCGCAATACAGGTCACTCTTTGATAACAGCATGGATGCCGTCTTGCAGACAAGACCAGACGGCAGTATTTTGTCGGCGAATGCCGCCGCTTGCGCACTGTTTGCACTGACCGAGCAAGAACTTATCCATGGCGGGCGGGCTCGTATCGTGGACACGGCAGACCCCCATTTTGCCGAGTTCCTCAAAATCCGGGCGGCAACTGGGAGTGCAAGTGGCGAGTTGCGGATGCGTCGGGGAGACGGAAGTCTTTTTGATGCGGAAATCAGCTCCAATGTTTATTCGGACCTGCGAGGCGGTAGCCTGACAAGCATGTTGATACGGAACGTGACCGAGCGAAAGCGGGCCGAGACCGCGCTCATTGCCGGTAAGGAAGCGGCAGAGGCGTCCAATCTGGCCAAGAGCCAGTTCCTGGCAAATATGTCGCACGAAATCCGCACCCCCATGAACGGTATCTTGGGCATGGCTCAACTGTTGCTGATGGACGGCATCGCCGAGGCTACCCGGAAGGAATACGTGAGGGTCATCCTGGGATCGGGCAAAACTCTACTAACGTTGCTGAACGACATCCTCGACTTATCCAAGGTGGAAGCCGGCAAGCTGGACCTGATCACAAGCCCCTTTAATCCCGCTAATTTGCTGAACGAAATCGCTGTTCTGTTTAACGAATTGGGGCAGGAGAAAGGGCTGGTGGTTACCGCCCATTGGATGGGCAACGATCGACGCTACTTGGGCGATGCCATTCGATTGCGCCAGATGCTATCAAACTTACTCAGCAACGCTATTAAGTTCTCCGACACTGGCACGATTGTGATGACTGCAACGGAAGTTTCTTCCACCACTAATGTGGCCGCGCCGGAATCGCTGGTGGAATTTTCTGTTCAAGACAACGGCATCGGCTTGACCTCTGAGCAGCAAGCCATGCTGTTCCAGCCTTTTACCCAAGTCGATGGTTCGGCAACTCGTCGTTTCGGTGGCACCGGATTGGGTCTGTCCATCGTGCGGCGACTGGCTGAGCAAATGGGCGGCAGTGTGGGCGTCGTCAGTGAATTAGGAAAAGGTGCCCGTTTTTGGTTCCGTGTTCGCCTTGGCAACTTGCCCGGTCAAGCAGATGCGCGTGCGGTCGGGCGCGAAGTGGCGGCCGAGCGCATTGCGACACCAACCAAGGCCAGCGAATCATTCACAGTGCTAGTGGTCGAAGACAACCCCATCAACCGCATGGTGGCAAAGGGACTTTTAGAGCAACTGGGCTGCAAAGTCACACTGGCGGAAAATGGCGCAGTCGCGCTAGCCCTTTTGAAGGGTTGGAACGGTGCACTGCCGCAACTGGTGCTGATGGACTGTCAGATGCCAGTCATGGACGGCTTTGCGGCAACCGCAGCGATTCGATTATGGGAATCGGAGCAGGGGCTGTCACGCATGCGCATCGTGGCCCTAACCGCAGGCGCTTTCACTGAGGATCGTGACCATTGCATCGCTGCCGGCATGGATGATTTTCTTGCCAAGCCGGTCGCCGCCGACGCATTGGCAGCGTTGGTCAACGTCTAAAAATTGCCTTGTTACTGACGGATGCAGGTGATCTAATCGGCAAGTTTCGAATGTCTGCAACGGTTTGCTTTGCAGTCATACAAGTTGCGAATCGGGGCACCCCTTTGTGTACCATTGCAATTATTCGCCGAACCAAAGCGTAGGTCGGCTTCCTGCCAGGTCCCGCCGCTCAGTTTTGCCCAAGGACAGTTGGAGCATCCACCAGAGGCCTGCCTCGGCTTGCCCAACTATTCGGGTTAGCGAGTCAAAGTCAGGCCATGTTCTGATAGCGGCGGCATTTGCAGATGTCAGGGCGAACCATCCGCTACGCCTCGCTCGACGCGGGCGTCCGCCGACGCGTCAGGACCCAGACTGTTCGGCTGCGATCCAGTTCAGTCCTTCGCCGCGACTGTAGTAGTAGTCCCCTTGCGGACTGATAACAACCGCACGGCGCGCTACCGGGTCCGTAAAGTAGCGCCACCCATGGCCTGGTGTAGCGGTAGCAGCGTTGTTGACTACTACTTGCATGCCATGGTCGTACCAATGTGCGGTGCGCTTCTTCGTGGTTTTCTGGCGGCCTTGGTCGTGCTCTCGATCACCGGCGAGGATTGGGGTGCTGACGTACGAGGTCAGTATGGCGATTGCGGCAATATAGATGATCGGTTTCATGATGAAGTCCTTTAGATGTGAGACCAGTCAGTAGCAGACTGCATGCACAGCCGGCGCCGAACCTGAAGCATCGCGGATGAACGGGTTGAACTGCCGTTCATCCAGCATCCTGCTGTGCGGTGGGTGCGCCAATTTGCCCCACCCAAGCGACCGCGTGCAGCCAGTATGCGCCAGTTCGTTGACCGATGCCATGGCGTTGTTCACTCTTGTGCCTTACGGTATCGCAGTCGGGAATCCCGCACACGGTTAGCCATCTGGCGTATCACCTACATGGTTTCCAACGCCTGGCGCAACTGCTCCACGGTCCTATCCACGTTATGCAGCTTCTCCAAGCCAAATAGCCCCACCCGAAAGCTGCTGAAATCAGCAGGCTCATCGCACTGCAGCGGCACACCGGCAGCCGTCTGCAACCCCGCCGCCAAAAACTTTTTGCTGTTCTGCATGCCGGGGTCTTCGGTGTAGCTGACCACCACACCTGGCGCCTTGAAACCCTCGGCCGCCACGCTGACAATGCCCTTGCTTTCGAACAGCGCACGCACCTTGCTACCCAACGCAATCTGCTCGGCGCGCACCTTCTCGAAACCGTAGTTGCGCGTCTCTTGCATGACGTCGCGTAATCGGGTCAGCGCGTCGGTGGGCATCGTGGCGTGGTAGGCGTGGCCGCCGCTTTCATAGGTTTCCATGATCTGCAGCCACTTCTTCAGGTCGCAGGCAAAGCTGCTGCTGGTGGTGCTGTCGATGGCCTTGCGGGCACGCTCACTGAGCATCACCATGGCGCAGCAGGGCGAGCTGCTCCAGCCTTTTTGCGGCGCGCTGACCAGCACGTCGACGCCGGTGGCTTCCATGTCCACCCACATGGCACCGCTGGCGATACAGTCCAGCACCATCAGACCACCCACGGTGTGTACGGCCTCGCTCACGGCACGCAGGTAGTCGTCGGGCAGGATCATGCCCGCAGCGGTTTCCACATGCGGGGCGAACACCACGTCGGGCCGGTCGCGCAAGATCGTGGCCACCACGTCTTCGACCTGGCATGGAGTCCAGGGTGCCTGTTTGTCGGTGCCGACCCGGCGCGCCTTGAGCACCGTGGACTGGGCGGGAATGCGGCCCATGTCAAAGATCTGCGTCCAGCGGTAGCTGAACCAGCCGTTGCGAATGACCAGCACGTTCTTGTCCGTTGCAAACTGGCGCGCCACGGCTTCCATGCCAAAGGTGCCGCTGCCCGGCACCAGGATGGCCGACTTGGCGTGGTAGACCTCTTTCAAAATGGCTGAGATGTCTTTCATCACGCCTTGAAAGCGCTGCGACATGTGGTTCAGCGCGCGGTCGGTGTAGACCACCGAAAATTCGAGCAGGCCATCGGGGTCAATATTGGGCAATAGTCCGGGCATGGAAGTCTCCTTGGCTGCATTGGTTCAAAGCGGAGTGGCAGCTTAGCATGGGCTGCCAGACCCTTCGCATATCCGGCCTAACTGGGCCTACCAAGTGTCAATGCTGGGGGGAATGGGCGCTGGGCCCACCCGCCCGGCCTGCAACCCACGCATGAGCCATGCGCGTGTATCTGCAGGGTCGATGACGGCGTCAATCTCCAATGTGGCGGCCATGTTGATGGCGCTGCCGTTGCCGTATTGGCGGGCCACCAGCTGGTCATAGAGGGCCTGGCGCTCGGTACCGTCAGACACGGCTTCCAGTTCCTTTTTGAAGCCCAGCCGCACCGCGCCCTCCAGGCCCATGGCGCCAAACTCGCCGGTAGGCCAGGCCACGGTGAATAGCGGCGAATGGAAGCCACCCGCCGTCATGGCCATCGCTCCCAAACCATAGCCCTTGCGCAAGACTACGCTCAAGAACGGCACCCGAAGATGTGCCGCAGCAATGAACAAGCGGCTGACATGGCGCACCTGGGCCGTGGCCTCGGTGTCGGGCCCAACCATGAAGCCGGGAGTGTCCACCAAGCTCACGATGGGCAGGCCATGCGCATTGCACAGTTGCATGAAGCGCGCGGCCTTGTCGGCGGCATCGGCATCGATCGCGCCGCCCAAGTGCAAGGGGTTGTTGGCCAACAGGCCCACGGGGCGGCCTTCGACGCGGGCCAGCGCCGTGTGGATGCCCCTGCCAAAGCCGGTACGCAGTTCCAGCAGGGAGTCCACGTCGGCGATCCCTTGCAGCGCGGAGCGCGTGTCGTAGACGCGCAGGCGGTTCTCGGGCACTACGTCACGCAGGGCCAGCGTCGGTGGCGCCGTGAATTCTTTCGCAGGACCTTGGAAGAACGACAGGTAATGGCGCGCCGCAGCTACGGCCTGCGCCTCGTCGTCCACCAGGATGTCGATGACGCCATTGCCGTGCTGCACGTTGGACGGGCCAATCTGTTCGGGTTTGAACACACCCAGGCCACCGCCCTCCACCATGGCAGGGCCGCCCATGCCGATGTTGCTGCCCTTGGTGGCGATGATCACGTCGCTGCAACCCAGCAACGCGGCATTGCCGGCAAAGCAGCGCCCGGCGACTATCCCGATGACGGGCACCTGGCCGTTGAGCCGCGCATAGCTGGCAAAGGTAGCCAGTTGCAGGCCGGCGACGATGGGCATATCCACATCACCCGGGCGGCCCCCTCCGCCTTCGGCAAACAGCACCACCGGCAGCTTGTTTTGCAGAGCAATGCCGAGCATGCGGTCGGTCTTCTGGTGGTTGCGCATGCCCTGGGTACCGGCCAGCACCGTGGCGTCGTAGGACATGGCGACGATGGGCTGGCCGTTGACCTGGCCCAGCCCCGTGACCATGCCGTCGGCGGGGGTGTTCTGGATCAGGTCCTCTTCGGTGCGGCGGCTGCGCTGGGCGGCTACCGCCAGCGCGCCGTACTCGACGAAGCTTCCGGCATCGCACAGGTCGGCAATGTTCTCGCGGGCACTGCGCAGGCCTTGGGCATGGCGCTTGGCCATGGGTGCGGGTCGGCTGGCATCATGCGTGAAGGCTTGGCGTGCCAGCAGTTTTTGCAGATCGGAGCGCGGCCCGGCAGGTTCCATCGGCGCGGCATCTCCCACACCGGTGACCACGGAGTTGCTATAGATATTTTCGGCCTCTAGCCCTCGTGGAATGTGCGTGAGCCGCTCACAAATCAATAGCACCTCATCGGCATTGACCATTTCCCCTTCGGCAAACAGCAGCTCCGTGACGCGGCCATCTGCTTCGGTACGCACCTCATGCTCCATCTTCATGGCCTCCAGAATGACGACCGCATCGCCCGCGCGCACGGTGTCGCCGGGTGCCACCAGCCATTGGACGATCTGGGCCTGCAGGGGGGAGCGGATTGGGTTCATGGCGGCATTGTGCGGGATGCCCTCTGGCTGGCAGGTCAAGCGGGTGACAGCCGCCAAGCTGCCACTGATTTGCTCCACAATCGCGGCATGCAACACACTTCACTGATAGAAATGACCCGCGGTGGCACACTGGAGAACCAGCACTTTGGGTCGGTTGCCGTCGTCGACACCCAAGGCAAACTGCAGGCCCATGCGGGCGATCCGCATTGGATGACCTTCACCCGCTCCACGCTCAAGGCGCTGCAAGCCCTGCCGTTTATGGAGGCAGGTGGTCCACAGCACTTTGGCTTCGCGTCCGAACACCTAGCCCTGCTGTGCGCCAGCCATAACGGCGAGCCCATGCACGTGCAGGCGGCACAGCAGATGCTGGAAAAAGCCGGGCAGACCTACAAAGCGCTGCGCTGCGGCTGCCATGTGCCCTACCACTTCGAGAATACTGGATCGGCCCCCAGCCCTGGTGAAATTTTCGATGAGCGCTACAACAACTGTAGCGGCAAGCACGCAGGTTTTGTCGCCTACTGCGTGCAGCATGGCTTGAGCCTGGACAACTACGAAGCGCCGGAACACCCTTTGCAACAAGCGATCCGTCGCGACGTCGCCCAGGTGGTGGGTATGGACGCCAACGACCTGAAGGCGGGCGTGGACGGCTGCTCTGCCCCCAACTACGCGATGCCGCTGTCGCGCCTGGCCTATGGCTATGCGCGCATGGCCAGTGGCGCGTTGGACAGCCAGTTTGGCAACAGCTTTGCCCAGCTCAGCGCCGCCATGGTCCAGCACCCGGATCTGGTCAGCGGTACCGGACGCAATGACAATGCCTTCATGCGCGCGGGCCGGGGCGACTGGGTCACCAAGGTGGGCGCTGACGGCGTACAGGTGGTGGGCAGCTCCAGCCGGGGCCAGGCCTTTGCGCTGAAAATCATCGACGCCAACAAGCCCGCGCTGTTTGCCGCCAGCGTGGAAGTGATGGAACAACTGGGCTGGCTGGACGATGCGCAACGATCGTTGCTGCGCCCCTGGCGCGCCCAGGCCATCATCAATGCCCGTGGCATCCACGTGGGTGAGCGGCACGCCGCTTTCACATTGCACACCGATCAAACCATCTAACCCTATCACTCAAGAATTAACATGAACACCAACATCAGTTTGATTGGCGCGCCCACCGACATCGGCGCCGGCAGCCGTGGCGCCAGCATGGGGCCCGAGGCCATGCGCGTGGCCAATATCGCCACCGTGCTCGCAGCCCAGGGCCTGGACGTGCGGGACAAGGGCAACCTGGTTGGCCCCAACAACCCCTGGCTGCCTCCGGTGGATGGGTACCGGCACCTGGCCGAGGTCACCGCCTGGAACCAGTCCGTGCATGACGCCGTCTACGCCGAGCTGGCCGAGGGCCGCCTGCCCATCTTGTTGGGAGGTGACCACTGCCTGGGCATTGGGTCGATCAGCGCCGTGGCACGCCATTGCCGCACGGTTGGCAAGAAGTTGCGCATCCTGTGGCTGGACGCCCATGCCGACTTCAACACCAACACACTCACACCCAGCGGCAACATCCATGGCATGCCAGTCGCCTGCCTGTGCGGCCATGGTCCCAAAGAGCTGATTGAAATCGGCGGCCAGGTGCCCGCCATCTCGCCTAAGTGGATACGCCAGATCGGCATCCGCAGCGTGGACGAAGGCGAGAAGCGTTTTGTGCATAAGATGGACCTCGAAGTGTTCGACATGCGCTACATCGACGAGATGGGCATGCGCGCCGCCATGGAGCTGGCCTTGGCACTGGTCGACGCCAACACCCATTTGCATGTGAGCTTTGACGTGGACTTTCTGGACCCCGACATCGCACCTGGC
>JBBQBG010000116.1:0-11402 GCA_038317285.1 Burkholderiales bacterium
GGCCAGCCGTGGACGCAAGCCACCATCCAGCGCGCCATACAAACCCTGCGGGACGAGTTCGCCCCCATATCCGACATGCGCGCCACAGCGGCCTACCGCAGCACGGTGCTGGGCAATCTGTTGCAGCGCTTCTGGCTGGAGAGCCAGGGCACAACACAGATCGACGTGCGCAGCCTGGACCTGGACGCCGCAGCACAAGGGGTGGCAGCATGAACACGCTCAACACCACGGTGAAGCCCGAGCATCTGCAAGGCCTGCCCCAGGCGGCGGCGGGCGTGAGCCGCCCGCACGAGAGCGCGGCGGCCCAGGTAGCCGGTGGTGCCACCTATATCGACGACATTGCCGAAGTGCGCGGCACGCTGTATGCGGCACCCATTCTCTCCAACGTGGCCCACGGCCGCCTGCTGGGTGTGGACACCACCGAGGCTCTGGCCATGCCCGGCGTGCGCGCCGTCATCCTGTCACGCGACATACCCGGCGACCCCATGCTGGCCGCCTTTGCCGGTGACGAGCCCGTGTTTGCGGTCGACACCGTGCAGCACATCGGCCAGGTGGTGGGTGTGGTGGTGGCCGACACGGTGATGCAGGCGCGCCGCGCCGCACGCAAGGTCAAGCTCCAAATAGAACCCCTGCCCGCCATCCTGACGGTGAAAGACGCACTGGCCGCACAAAGCTATGTGCTGCCACCCGTGTATGTAAAGCGTGGCGATGCCACCACTGCCCTGGCCCGCGCGCAGCACACCCTCAGCGGCACGCTGGAAGTTGGCGGCCAAGAACACTTCTACCTGGAAGGCCAAGTGGCCTATGTGCTGCCGATCGAGCAAAACCAGTGGTGGGTCTACTCCAGCACGCAACACCCCGGCGAGGTGCAACACTGGGTAGCGCATGCGCTGGGCATAGACAACCACGCGGTCACGGTGGAATGCCGACGCATGGGCGGAGGATTTGGCGGCAAAGAAACCCAAGCTGGGCATCTTGCGGTGTGGGCCGCCATTGCTGCGCACAAGCTGCAGCGCCCCATCAAGCTGCGCCTGGACCGTGACGACGACTTCATGGTCACCGGCAAGCGCCACCCGTTTGCCTACGAATACAGCGCGGGTTTTGACGACAGCGGCCGCCTGACCGCACTGAAGCTGATGATGGCCGCCAACTGCGGCTTCAGTGCCGACCTGTCGGGGCCAGTGGCCGACCGCGCCATCTTCCACAGCGACAACGCCTACTACCTGCAGGACGTGGACATTGCGTCCTACCGCTGCAAGCTCAACACGCAAAGCCACACCGCCTTCCGCGGTTTTGGCGGGCCGCAGGGCGTGATCCTGATCGAGGCCATCATGGGCGACATCGCCCGCCACCTGGGCCTGGACCCGCTGGACGTGCGCATGCGCAACCTCTACAGTGACGAGTTCGTCAGCCCTTCGACTGGCTCAGGGCGAACGGGAGATTTGGCCGTTCACCCTGAGCCTGTCGAAGGGGTCGAAGCCCCGCGCCGCGACACCACCCACTACGGCATGCGGGTAGAAGACAACATCTTGCAGCCGCTGCTTTCGCAACTGGAAAGCACGTCCAACTACCGCAAGCGCCGCAAGGCCATTGCCGAGTGGAACAAGAGCAGTCCTATCCTGAAGCGCGGCATTGCCATCACACCAGTCAAGTTCGGCATCAGCTTTACCGCCACGCTGTTCAACCAGGCCGGCGCGTTGGTGCATGTCTACACCGATGGCAGCGTGCAGGTCAACCATGGCGGCACCGAAATGGGTCAGGGCCTGAACACCAAAGTGGCGCAGATCGTGGCCGATGAACTGGGCGTGCCCTACGCGCGCATCTTGTGCACGGCCAGCGACACCAGCAAGATTCCCAACGCGTCTGCCACGGCGGCATCTGCCGGCACTGACCTGAACGGCCGTGCTGCACAGTTTGCAGCGCGCCATGTGCGTGACAACCTGGCCGCCTTTGTCAGCGGGCTCGACGGCTGTGGCGCCGGAGCCGTGCGCTTCGCGCATGGGCAGGTGGTGTCACCCACTACGGCCCGCAGCTTCGACGATGTAGTGAAGATGGCCTACGCCAACCGCATCCAGCTATGGAGCGACGGCTTCTACCGCACGCCCAAAATCCACTATGACAAGACTACGCTGACCGGTCGGCCCTTCTACTACTTTGCCTACGGAGCGGCCTGCACCGAGGTGGCCATTGACACACTGACTGGAGAGAGTCGCGTGCTCAAGGTCGACATACTGCACGACGTGGGCCGCAGCATCAACCCGGCACTTGACATCGGTCAGATAGAAGGCGGCTTTGTCCAGGGCATGGGCTGGCTCACCACCGAGCAACTAGTGTGGAACGACAAAGGTTATCTGAGCACCCACGCGCCCAGCACCTACAAGATACCCACGGCGGGTGATGTGCCCAGCCACTTCAAAGTGGACTTGTGGCCCGAGCCCAACCGTGAAGACAACGTATTTGGCTCCAAAGCCGTGGGCGAACCGCCCTTCATGTTGGCCATCAGCGTCTACGAGGCGCTGCGTGATGCCATTTCCACGGCTGGACCCCGTGGGCCTGTGCAACTGCGTGCGCCAGCTACCGCTGAAAACGTGCTCGCTGCATGGGAACTGAGCCGACGCTCCGCATAAGCGCTGACTCCAACGGATGGTACGGTTTATGCATTACTACGACATAACGAATTTTTTTGAAAGATCCCACTACATGTCCCAGACCTCAAAACTCAGCCTTCTCGTGTGCGCCCTGTTTGCCACTACCACCGCCATGGCATCGGACTGGTCCAGCAACTCGCTGGGCTACCGCTACGCGCCCAGCCAGTCCGAACCCGGCGTGTCGGACAAAGTCTCCAAAAACATCTTGTCGTTCACCCACGTGAGCGGTGACTCGGCAGGCAGCAACTTCTTCACCATCGACCTGCTCAAGTCCGACAACAAAGACCCCAATAACGGCGGCGGTGCCGGAGCGCAAGAGTGGTACGGCTTCTACCAACGCAATTTCTCCATCAGCGCCATGACCGGTAACAAAACCGGCTACGGCTTTGCCAAGGACCTGAGCCTGACCGCACGCTTTGATGCAGGCAGCAAGAACACGACGTTTGCACCTTCGCCCTTCAAAGTGCAGTTGGGCGTGTCCGCCGCCATGCCTGTCAGCGCTGGCTTCTGGGACATTGGCCTGGCGGTCTACAAAGAAAGCAATAACAACGGCATCGTGGGCAAGACGGTTTCGTTTACTGCTGCGCCTGCGTTGAACACCGCCTGGGCCATTCCCATGGGCGGCGTGGGTGCATTCACTGGCTTTGCCAGCATCGTCGGCCCCAAGGGCAAAGACGGCTTCGGCGAAGAGACCAAGACCGAAACCCTCATCCGCGCCAGCTTCATGTTTGACATTGGCGGCGCCAAGAGCGGCCTGACCGCTGGGGTTGGCGTGGAATACTGGGACAACAAGTTTGGCTGCGACAACGGCAAGTCTTTCGTGCGCAACTCTTGCACCGCCACCACACCGCTGCTGCTGGTTGAGTACAAGCTCTAAGCGGTTTGCAATGAAAGGTTAACAGCGTTTTTTTCGGGAAGACGACGGCCAGTGGTAAAACACTGGCTGTTTCCATTTCTGGGCAGCCTTTCTGTTCACGCTTATGACCGTTACCCGTTCACTCTCTCGCCGCAGCTTGCTCGGCAACGCCGTCGCACTGACCGCCGCCGCCAGCATGCCAGGCATCGCGCAAACCAAGACCGTGCTGCGCATCTCCACCCCCGCCGTGCCCGATGCCTGGCACGCCAAGATGTGGACCATCTTCAAAGACGCGCTAGAGAAATCTGCGCCCGGCGAATTTGATGTGCAGATCAACCTGAACGCATCGCTGTTCAAGCAAGGCGCAGAGCCCACCGCCATGGCACGCGGCAATCTGGAGCTGACATCCATGTCGGCGGCCGACATCGCCAAGCTGGTGCCCGAGTTCTCGGTCTTTACCGCCGGCTACATGCTGCGCGACCCGGCCCACCAGCAAAAGGTTTTCAACGGCCCCATTGGTGCCGAGTTGTTCAAGCGCGTGTCGGAGAAGATGGACATCACCGTGCTGTCCACCTGCTACCTGGGCACGCGCCAGGTCAACCTGCGCGAAGCCCGCACCGTGAAGACACCTGCCGACCTGAAAGGCATCAAGCTGCGCATGCCCGGCTCCAAGGACTGGCTGTTTTTGGGCAACGCACTGGGTGCCACCGCCACGCCGCTGGCCTTTGGTGAGGTGTATCTGGGCTTGAAGACCGGCACCATTGACGGCCAAGACAACCCCCTACCTAGCGTGCGTGCCGCCAAGTTTTATGAAGTGACCAAACAGATTGTGCTGACCAGCCATTTGGTCGACAGCCTGTTCATCGCCATATCTAACAAGAGCTTCAACGCGCTGAACGCCGCGCAAAAGCAAAAGGTGCTGGCTGCTGCGCAGGCCGCAGCCACGTATAACAACGACAACACCACGCAAGAAGAAACCCAGTTGGTGGAGTTCTTCAAGAAAGAAGGCTTGCAGGTCGGCACACCCGATGTGGCGGCCTTCCGAAAGGCGGTGCAAGCCGCGTATCAAACGTCGGACTACGCCAAGGCCTGGCCTGCGGGTCTGGTTGACCGCATCAAGGCTACGCACTAACTGCGGTTGTTGCCAACATGAAGATTGCGCTTTGGCTGCAACGCGGCGCCAACGCCATTGGCGGTGGATTGTTTCTGGCGCTGTTTGGCGTGTTCATCGTCCAGATTGGCGCACGCTTTGGTTTCAACAAACCATTGCCGTGGACCGACGAACTGGCCGTCATCCTGTACATCTGGGTCATCCTGTGGGCCGCCGCTGTGGTGGTGCCCGAGCGCGAGCATGTGGTGTTTGACCTGGTGTGGAACAGCGTGGGCCGCCGCACCCGCCAGGTGATGCAGATTGTGGGCAATCTCCTGATTGGTGGCTTGGCACTGGTGGGCCTGCCCGCAAGCTGGGACTACGTGCACTTCATGGCGCGCGAGGGCACTCCCGTGCTGGATGTGCCGCTGATGTGGGTGTATCTGCCGTTTGTGTTGTTGATGGGGGCGTTGGTGGTGCGCAGTGGGTTGGGGGTTTGGCGGGCGGTTAAGGGTGTGGGGTTGAAGGAGGAAGTGCGAGTCTGAAGAAAATAACGCTTGTCAGTACATTGTCCGGACGATATCATTAAGTCCTTATCCAAGAAAGGTCCAAAAGAATGACCGCGACTGCCCCATCCAAATCAGAACGAATCGATGTTCGCGCCAGCACGCCGGTAAAGCTGCTGCTACAAGAAGCTGCCCGCGCTGCGCATAAGAATGTGAGCGAATTTTTGTTGGATGCAGGGATCGTTGCAGCCAATCAGACACTTGCAGACCGCCTGCGTTTTGAATTGACCCCTGAAAAATGGGATGCGTTTCAACACGCGCTGGACCAACCGGTCAGCGCAAAACCCAAGCTTCGTAAACTTCTCAAAGAACCAGGGTTGCTGGGTTGAGTACGCAGCCCTTTGAGGCCGTTCGCAGACTTGCGAGCACGGACTCGCTGGATAGTTTTGATTGCGGGCAAACAGCACTCAACCAGTTTTTGCAACGGTTTGCGCTGACCAATCAGAAGTCCAACAGCGCGCAAACGTATGTGTGCTGCCAAGCTGGGGCAGTGGTCGGGTTCTATAGCTTGGCCGTTGGCAGCGTGGAGCCTATCGCGGCCGCTCCCAGAGTTGTCAAGGGCATGCCACGGCATCCGGTTCCCGTGATGATTCTGGCAAGGTTGGCGGTAGACCTTCAACACCAGCGAATCGGCATGGGGCAAGCGTTACTCAAGGATGCATTGAAGCGAACGGCGCAAGCCGCCGACATTGCGGGCATCCGTGCTTTATTGGTTCACGCCAAAGACGAAGCGGCAAAAGACTGGTATCTCAACTGGGAGTTTGAGCCAAGCGCTACGGACCCGTTTCATCTGTTTTTGTTGATGAAGGATGTCAAGGTGCTCGTGGGAAGCAAAGCTTGATTCACGCGATTTGGGTCACACCCTTTTACCCAAGAACGTAGAATGTATGACGGTTCGCCGAATCAGTGCCTCTACCATCGCAGCCGACTTTTCTGCCGCGCTATATTGGATGGCCGGTCTGGGGATAAATTGTGAGACCGGGCGTCTAAGCAAATACTCAGAATCGATAGCACGCTGGTCAAGCATGCAAGCCAACGATGACGACTTCGTTAGACATACGTTGTCAACTGGTGACAGGAGCGCCATACTTGAAGCCGCTCAATTTACAGATGTTTATCTCGCTTTCAAAAGCACTCCTGCGCAAGACCTTAAAGCCATTATCGGAAAATTGAAAAAAGCTGTCAGCGGCCCGCCGGACGCACAGGACGAAAGCGAAAATTCGAGCACTGCTCGCAATTTTCTTTTCGAAGCCGTCCTGGCGGCAAAGACTCACTGTCCGAATCAGGGAGTACATGTCACTTTTGACTCGCCTGGTGATTCTGGATTGGTATTTCATTCACGACGAATCGCTATTGAGTGCAAGCGCCTAAGGTCATTGAATAAGCTCGACACGCGGGTCAGAGACGCCTGCAATCAACTCTCAAAAGCAATAAATGGAGGGCCACCGCACTTTGACTACGGGATGGTTGCAGTGGAACTATCGCGAATCCTTGCCATGAATCAGTCACTTCGCAGCGAAGAGTCAGTTGCCAAGCATTCAGCTGCTGCGTTGGATGAATTCATTGCCACACATTCAAACACTTGGCAAAAAGTCTACAGAGAAAAGGACAGCAGAATCCTTGGCACTATATTTCGTGTGTCCTGCTTCATTCAGTCAGAAACCGATGGCCTTTGGATCCTTGCGACCGAATGGGCTCTCAATCCGCGCAATCATTCGGGTTGCAACAAAACTCGAATTATGAAGAGGCTTGCTATGGCGCTGGATCAAGGCGCGAACAGCCGTTGACCCAATCGAACAACACCTTGGAACTATTCCACACCCCAAATTGGCAATCTGCATGGTTAACCCACTCTCCCCCGTGAAATGAATTTCGCCATCACCACCCTAGCCGCAGTCCTCATAGCCAGCATGCTCCTACGCATGCCCATCGGCTTCTCCATGCTGGCATCCGGCTTCGCCTACCTGCTGGTCAAGGGGCAAGACCTGGGCCTGGTGGCCGAGCAGGTGGGCAATGGCCTGTACAACAGCTATGTGCTGCTGGCGGTGCCGCTGTTTGTGTTCGCGGCCAACATCATGAATGCAGGCACGGTCAGCGAGCGCATTTTTGACTTCTGCCGTATTCTGGTGGGGCGCATGCGCGGTGGCTTGGCGCAGGTGGATATTTTGGTCAGCGTCATTTTTTCGGGCATGAGTGGCAGCGCCATTGCCGATGCGGCCGGGCCTGGCCTGGTCACCATTCGTCAGATGCTCAAGAAGCCTGAGTATTCGCGCGGCTTTGCCGGTGCGGTGGTGGTGGCCAGCGCCACGTTGGGGCCGATTATTCCGCCATCCATTCCGATGGTGATTTATGCGCTGGTCTCTGGCGCATCGGTGGGTGCGCTGTTTCTGGGTGGCGTGGTACCCGGGTTCTTGATGGCGGTGCTGATGATGGCCGTGGTGCATGTGATTGCCACGCGGCGCAACATGCCGCGCGAGGCGCCGGTGCCGCTGCGCGAGTGGCCGACCATTTTGTTCCGCGGTGCACTTCCGCTGTCCATGCCCATCGTGCTGCTGGGCGGCATTTATTCAGGTGCCTTTACGCCCACCGAGGCCGCCGCCGTTGCGGCGCTACATGCGCTGATCCTAGCCGGGGTGGTCTACCGCGCTTTGAGCTGGCGCACGTTCTGGAGTGTGGTCATGGAGTCCGCACGCGGCAGCGCGGTCATCACGCTGATTCTGGCGGGCTCGTTCATGCTGAACTACGCTTTCACCGCCGAGGGTGTGCCGCAGGCCATGGCGCAGTGGGTGGACAACATGCACCTCTCGCAAATCAAGTTTCTGCTGCTGGTGAATGTGATGTTTCTGGTGCTGGGTTGCTTTTTGGATGTGTCGGTGTTGCTACTGGTGTTTGTGCCCATGTTGTTGCCCGCGGCCAAGTTGCTGGGTGTGGACCTGGTGCACTTTGGCGTGCTGGTGGTGCTGAACATGATGATTGGCTTGATACACCCGCCCTTTGGCATGCTGCTGTTTGTGACGAAGGCGCTGACCGGCATCCCCATTGGCGAGATGATGAAGGAGGGCTGGCCCTTCTTGGCCATGCTGCTCTTGCTGTTGCTGGCCATGACCTTTTTTCCCCAGATCGTGCTGTGGCTGCCGCAGACCATGGGTTACAAAACGGCGTAAACAACTGATGACTACATCCACACTGCTGATTCACAACGCCCGTTGCGTGGCGACGCTAGACCATGCCGACCCCACGCTTGCGCGCGAGCTGCGCGATGCATCCATCTACATCGTCGGCCATCGCATTGCCTTCGTAGGCCCCACGGCCGATCTACCGCCCGAGGCACTGTATGCCGACGAGGTGATAGACGCCCGCCAGCACCTGGTGACACCCGGCCTGGTCAACACGCACCACCACATGTACCAGAGCCTGACCAAGGCGATACCCGCAGTGCAAAACGCCGAGTTGTTTGGTTGGCTCAAGGGCCTGTACCCCATCTGGGCGGGCCTGACGCCCGAGATGGTGCAGGTCAGCACCCAGGTGGCCATGGCCGAGCTGCTGCAGAGCGGCTGCACCACCAGCAGCGACCACCTCTATATCTACCCCAGCGGCGTGCGGTTGGACGACAGCATTGCAGCTGCGCAGCAGATCGGCATGCGCTTTGTAGCCACGCGCGGCAGCATGAGCGTGGGCCAGAGCCAGGGCGGCCTGCCGCCCGACAGCGTGGTGGAGCGCGAAGACTTCATTTTGAAAGACACGCAGCGGCTGATCGAGCAGTACCATGACAACGCACATGGCTCCATGGTCAACGTGGCAGTGGCGCCCTGCTCGCCGTTCAGCGTGAGCCGCGACCTGATGCGCGAATCGGCCCTGCTAGCGCGCAGCTTCACCGGCAGCGGCGTGCGCCTGCACACCCACCTGGCCGAGAACGACCATGACCTGGCCTATTCCCGCGAAAAGTTCAACTGCACCCCCACCGAATACGCCCAAGACCTCGGCTGGCTGGGGCCCGATGTGTGGCACGCCCACTGCGTGAAGCTGGACGACGCGGGCATCAGCCTGTTTGCCGCCACCCGCACCGGTGTGGCCCACTGCCCGTGCAGCAACATGCGCCTGGCCAGCGGCATTGCGCCAGTGCGCCGCATGCTCAACGCCGGTGTGCCGGTGGGCCTGGGTGTAGACGGCTGCGCCAGCAACGACGCCGCCCACATGGTGAACGAGGCCCGCCAGGCCCTGTTGCTGGCCCGCGTAGGCCGGGCCATGCAGCCGCCCGAGCTGCGCGATGGCAAAACCTTCTTTGGCTGCGACCTGGGCCCGGCCGAGATGACCGCCCGCGATGTGCTGAGTCTGGCCACCCGCGGCGGCGCCCAGGTGCTGGGCCGCAGCCACGACATAGGGCACATCGCCGTGGGCATGTGCGCTGATTTGGCCCTGTTTGACCTCAATACGCTGGGCTTTGCTGGCGGCGCTGTGCACGACCCTATCGGTGCGCTGATGCTGTGTACCAGCCCGCCAGCCGCCTACACCATCATCAATGGGCGTGTGGTGGTACGTGAAGGACAGCTTGCCACCCTTGATCTGGGGCCGGTGATCGAACGGCATAACGCCTTGGCGCTCCAGTTGGCATTGGGTGTATAACCTAGGCCCCCGCTATACATCACCAAGAAAGAATCGACATGGGCGCACAGTGGAAAGCAAAAGGCAAAGAACTGGCAGCCAATGCCAAGGGCAAACTGTTTGGCCGCCTGGCCAAAGACATCATGATTGCGGCCCGCGCTGGTGCCGACCCGGCCGGCAACTCGCGCCTGCGCCTGGTGCTGGAGCAGGCCCGCAAGGTGTCCATGCCCAAGGAAACGCTGGACCGCGCCATCAAAAAGGGCGCTGGCCTGACCGGTGAGACGGTGCACTTCGAACACGTCATTTACGAAGGTTTTGCACCGCACCAGGTAGCGGTCATGGTGGAATGCCTAACCGACAACGTGAAGCGCACCGCGCCTGAAATGCGCGTGCTGTTCCGCAAGGCCCAGTTGGGTACATCGGGCTCCGTGTCGTGGGATTTTGACCACGTGGGCATGATCGAAGCCGAGCCTGCAAACAAGGATGCCGACCCCGAAACGGCCGCTATCGAATCGGGTGCGCAGGATTTCGAGGCGGGTGAAGAAGGCACCAGCATCTTCGTCACAGACGCTGCCGACCTAGACATCGTCAGTCGTGCCCTGCCCGCCCACGGTTTTACTGTGCTGTCTGCCAAGCTGGGCTACAAACCCAAAAACCCGATTGACCCGGCAAGCCTGAGCGCTGCGGACTTAGAAGAAGTGGAAGCTTTCTTGCATGCCATCGACGGAAACGACGACGTGCAAAACGTCTACGTCAGTTTGGCTGGGTAAGAGCTCCCGGCATGCGCACCCTTTTGCGGAGCATGCTCCTCGTCGTAGGGCTGGCCAGCGGTGCAACGGTTTTCGCTGGTGATGTCAGCGTGGCCGTGGCGGCCAACTTCTCTGCGCCCATGCAAAGAATTGCGCAGCTGTTCGAGCAGGACACGGGCCACAAGGCCCTACTGGCCTTTGGGTCCACTGGCAAGTTTTATGCGCAGATCAAAAATGGCGCGCCCTTTCAAATACTGCTAGCGGCAGATGCTGCGACACCAGAGCGCCTCGAAAAAGAAGGATTGGGCGTAGCCAACTCGCGCTTTACCTATGCCACCGGCAAACTGGTGCTGTGGAGCAAGCAGGCCGATCTGGTGGACAACAAGGGCGATGTGCTGCGTGGGGGCAAGTTTGCCCGCCTTGCAATCGCCAACCCCAAGACTGCGCCCTATGGTGCTGCTGCCATCGAAACATTGACCGCGTTGGGTCTGCTGGAGTCTGTTCAAGCGAAGTTTGTTCAGGGTGAAAACATTGCACAAGCCCACCAGTTCACAGCAACCGAGAACGCCGCGCTTGGCTTCGTGGCACTTTCGCAGGTTTTTGCAGATGGCCGTATCATCGGCGGCTCGGCATGGATCGTGCCCGCCACTTTGCACAAGCCGCTACAGCAAGACGCTGTTTTGTTGACGACTGGCAAAGACAATCCTGCGGCAATAGCCCTGATGGCCTACCTGCGTGGCGACAAGGCCAAGACCGTCATGCGGTCATTCGGCTACGGCGTCTAAGCCAGGGCCAGACAAGCCTATGCTGGACGCTGGCGCACTACAAGCCATTTCGCTCACTTTGCGTCTGGCTACGTTCACCACGGTGTTGCTGCTGGTGATTGCCACC
>JBBQBG010000117.1:0-11396 GCA_038317285.1 Burkholderiales bacterium
CGCCTTTTTCTTCAGACCCACTTCAGACGGCTCGGCCAGCACATAGGCGCCCTTGCTGATGGCATCCAACCCGCTGGCATCCGGTGCCAAGGCAGAGTCGCCTTTGGGTGCATATGTAATGTTTTGACGGCTTAACAACAGGGCGGTTGGCTTGGCCTTGTTTTGCAAAGCCACCGTCCAGGCGACAGCGGTCTCGGCCGTATCGCCCGGACGCCAAACATCCAGATTGGGGATCAGGCGCAGGGATGCAGCATGTTCGATGGACTGGTGCGTCGGGCCGTCTTCGCCCAAACCGATGGAGTCGTGGGTGAACACATGGACAACACGCAGCTTCATCAGCGCGGCCATGCGGATGGCATTGCGGCTGTAGTCGCTGAAGGTCAAAAACGTGCCGCCGTAGGGGATGAAGCCGCCGTGCAGGGCCACGCCATTCATGATGGCGGCCATGCCGAATTCGCGCACGCCGTAGTTGATGTGGCGGCCCCCCTGGCCGGCTTCGTTCTTGACGACTGCACCGGTCAGCGCGTCAAAGCGCAGGCTGGGAGTGGACTTTGTGTTGGTCAGGTTGGAGCCGGTCAGATCGGCCGAGCCGCCCAGCAGCTCGGGCAGAGCGGCGGTGAAGGATTCCAACGCCAGTTGGCTGGCCTTGCGGCTGGCAACGGTCTCTGCCTTGGTGTGGGCCGCAATGACGGTGTCCACTGCCGTTTGTACGAAATTCTTGGGCAGGTCACCCTTCATGCGGCGCAGCAGCTCTTTGGCCAGCGCGGGGTAGGCGGATTGGTAGGCGGCGAACTTGTCTTTCCAGGCTTGCTCGGCGGCCTTGCCGGCTTCTTTGGCATCCCAATCCGCATAGACCTCTTTGGGCACAACAAATGGCGGGTAGTTCCAGCCAATGGCCTCGCGGGTCAGTTTGATTTCTTCGGCACCCAGCGGCTCGCCGTGGGCCTTGGCGGTGTTGGCACGGTTGGGGCTGCCTTGGCCGATGTGGGTCTTGCAGATGACCAGCGTAGGGCGGTCATCGGTCTTCTTGGCTTCTGCAATTGCAGCGGAGACAGCCGAGACGTCGTGGCCGTCGATGGGGCCAATCACATTCCACCCGTAGGCCACAAAGCGCTGGGCCGTGTTGTCGATAAACCAGGGTGCAACCTGGCCGTCGATCGAGATGCCGTTGTCGTCATACAGCGCAATCAGCTTGCCCAGTCGCCAGGCACCGGCCAGCGCAGCGGCTTCGTGGCTAATGCCTTCCATCAGGCAGCCGTCGCCCATAAAGACATAGGTGTGGTGGTCGACCACGGTGTGGTCCACACCACCGTCTTTGCGGTTGAATTCGCTGGCCAACAGCTTCTCGGCCAATGCCATGCCGACCGCGTTGGTCAAGCCCTGGCCCAGCGGGCCGGTGGTGGTTTCCACGCCGGGGGTGACGCCCACTTCGGGGTGGCCAGCAGTCTTGCTGTGCAGTTGGCGGAAGTTCTTCAATTCGCCCATCGGCAGCTTATAGCCAGTGAGGTGCAGCAAGGCATAGATCAGCATGGAACCGTGGCCGTTGGACAGTACAAAGCGGTCGCGGTTCAACCAGTGGGGATTGCTCGGGTTGTGGCTCAGGTGCTGGCCCCACAGGGCTACTGCCATATCGGCCATGCCCATGGGTGCGCCAGGGTGGCCCGAGTTGGCGGCCTGTACGGCGTCCATAGCGAGGGCACGGATGGCGTTTGCCATTTGTTCTGTATTGGGGTTGGTGGCCATGGGCTGGGCGACTCCGGATTAGGATGGTGACTGGGGAAAACCCGGTATTTTACCGGGCACCGAAAACGCTCCAAAATAATCTACAGTCGCTTCTATCCATGCAAGGCCTTCACCTCACCGCCGATCTCACCCAATGCCAGTGCGAAAGTGTCTGGCTGACCGACGCCAAGCACCTCTTGGATCGCTGCGTGCAAGAAGTGTTGAATGCAGGCCTGCAACCGGTAAACCAACTGGCGCACAGTTTTCCCGGCACCGAACAAGGTCCGGGCGGCGTGACCGCTACCGTTCTGTTGGCCGAATCGCACTTGTGCGTGCACACATGGCCCGAGCAAATGGGCGTGACGGTGGATGTGTATGTGTGCAATTTTGGCGGGGATCATTCGGCCAAAGCGCAAAAGCTGATGGACGCGCTGGTGATGCTGTTTGCCCCAACGCAGGTGTTGCGGCAGGCGCTGCAACGGGGTGCCTGCGCTGGCTGAAGCAGCTGGCACTATGGCAGCTAGCTTTTTCCGTGTGAGTATTGATTTCGAAACGAGGCACACGCTCGCCAGATCAAAGAAAGCCAAATTGTCTTGCGTGCCATGTCAAAAACCGAGGCAGGGGACCAAAACGCTCGGGAAAACGAATACGTTTTCGATCAAAACGCAGCAGGCTGTCCGTGATGAAGCTGTCGCTTTTGCTGGCCTTTATTTGAGGTGAGACCCGCACTGTGAAGTCGGGCATTACAGTGATTAAGCCCTGGTCGTATGCTCGGTCGTGCAGGGCAGATAGGCAGAGGCCATTTTGCGGGTTGAGGCGGTTCTGGGTGTCTTCACTCCAAGGAACAATATGGCTGGCGATGACCAACTTTTCGTGCTGCAGGCCGCTGATACAGCAAGTCGCGTCGTAGCTACTCAGCACTGCCCTTCGGAAACGTGCTTGGTTGACCCGAATTTGCACAATGGCGCTGCGCGATTTACCTTCTTCCAAGATCGGCAGTTCTTCTGACGGGGGCATCGCATCCAACAGTTCTTCATCGGTTGGGGCCGCATGGCGCCTTGCAAGGCCGTCATACTCTGCAGCGGCTTCGAGCGCCACAGCATCCCAGCTGGCCTGAAGCTCTTGCCAGATTTGTCTATCCAACGCAGACGCATTGCCCATGCCACTGCGCCCACTTGCAACAATCACCGGGTCAAGACTGGCGAGGTTAACCAGCTTCAACGCGATGGCACCGGGCGTACGACCAAGCCATTGTGCGAGCTCAATCAGTTTGGGATTGCGCTGATGCAATTGGCCAAAAGGTAACTGCAAGTAGACGTGCAAAGCCGCCAATGTTTCTGCGCGCGTCCAGTTATTACGCGCGGCGGCGTTTGTGGCCATGACTCGTCCCTCCGTTGGTGGAGATCAGTATGCCAGGTGCAATCTATGCGGATGCCTGATGCGCAACCAGCAACCTACGCAACGTCGTTATTCGACGGGCAAGGCCAATGGTGGTTATTGGACGCGGTTTGCTTTCGATACGAAAGGCGATGGGTGCGTCAACGTGGGGCACGCGGGTTACCAGATAGCAAATACGGTTTACGTAGTGCAAGCCCGGCGTGATCCACTGGTCAGAGCCCTCGCCGCCCTCCAGCACGGTCCAAACGTGGTGCGGATGCAGGCTTCTGGCACCGGCAAGGCAATGCCGCAGTCGCGCCAAGTGGGCCGCAGTAGCGCTGCCTCGCAACAAGACGCTCCCCCAAACTTTGAAGTTTGAGGCGTCGCGGTACAGATATTCAAATACGCTGAGGTCTTTCATTGCTAACTCCTGTGTTCAGCAAGCGTATAGCGCCGTTCGCGGCCTGTAACCCAGGGCTTTGCCTGGGGTGACACGCAGCCAAACCCGGTGCAAACTGGGTTGCCCGTCAATGCGTTGGAAAAGGCGACCCCCAATCGCTACGAATCCGGTGGCAGCGTCGGCAGAGTCGTGCTGATGGCCCAGTTTTAGCTGTCCGTATCTGCACTGGCCATTTAGTTGTTCAACCGCACCGGCCGCGCAAACCACGCAAACACGCCCACTGCCAGCAACAGGCTCGACACCCACACCAGCATGCGCCAGCGCTTGCCGCCTGCCTTGATGATCTCGATACTGTCGACAAAAACCGTCTCGCAGGCACCGTTGCCGGTATCCGTGCGCACGGTGCTGGTGCCGCGTCGGAAATCCATGCCGTGCTGGTGCGAATATTCCGCCAGATGGCCGCGGAAGCGAATTTGGTCGCCCACCCGCACCGCGCGCATCGTCTTGGCGATGTCGGCTTGGTCCGTCAGCAGGTGGTTGTTGGAGATAGCGGCTTGGTCAAAGGCTGCAAAGGCCTTGTCCGAGCGGGTGCTGAAATTGCAGGTGAATTGCCCGCTAGCAAAGTGGATATCCGCATACGACCCATTGCGCGCATTGTTGCCCCAGATGACGCACAGGTCGACGATGTTGAGGTTGTCACTCCACTCCCGGTGGAGATAGTCCCACCAGGTTTTGGCGTCGTGCTTGCTGACGACCAGGCCCACCAGATCGTAGGTGTAGAGCGGCTGGATGGTGTAGGTGACGCCATGGGTGGTTGTCGTGTACGCCGCTTGGCGGACCGGGTTTTGGACCGGCTCATCCTGCAGGGCGGGCACAAGTTCTGATGGTGGTGGCAAGGCGTCGCTTTGCCACAGCGCCACGCCCAGCAGCAGCAGGTTGGCGAGAAGTAGCCATTTGAGGGTCTGGTCACGCATGGTGGTGGTTGCATTGTGGCGTAGCCCCTACGCCAGTGCAAGTCAAGATGCTACAAAATTCGTAGCTATACGAGCATATTCTACGAGGGCTAGCGCCCTGTTTCATTTAAGTCTTTTCCGCCAGCGCGTCGTGCAGCGCGACAAACTCCTGCGTCAGCGTGTGGCTGGGGTCCAGAAAAATCATGGGCATGGACAGCTCATGCGATTCGCGGATGCGCACGGACGAGCGCAAGTAGGGTTGCAACACCGGCAAGCCTTCGTCGATCAGCTCCTGCACCATGCGCTGGGGCAAATTTGCCCGTGCCTGAAACTGGTTGACGATGATGCCTTCGACCTCCAGGTCGGCATTGTGGTCCGCCTTGATCTCGGCCACGTTTTCAAGCAACGTGTACAGCGCGCGGCGGGAGAAATCGTCGCAATCAAAGGGTATCAAACATCCCTGTGCCGCAATCAGCGCGCAGCGGGTGTAGAAGTTCAACGCCGGCGGCGTGTCGATGTAGATCTGGTCGTAGTCTTCGGCCAGCAGCTCCAACGCGTCGCGCAGCTTGTAGATCTTGTGGCGGGATTCGAGCTTGCTGTGCAGCTCGTCCAGCAGCGGGCTCGATGGCATCAAATCCAGCCCCTCCCACTGAGTGTTGACGATGTATTCGCTGGCGCCCTTGTCGCGGATCGTGAATTTGAGGCTTTGCTCGAAGAATTCGGCCACGTTGGGCAGGTCTTCGGGCATGTCGGCACCCAACAAGTAGCGGGTGGAATTGCCCTGTGAATCCAAGTCAATCACAAGGGTGCGCTGGCCCTGCCACGCGCTGATGGCCGCCAGATTGCAGGTGATGGTGGACTTGCCAACGCCACCTTTTTGGTTAAAAACGACGTGCTGCATGGGGTTGTGCCTTGGGTAAAGATAGGAATGGCTGGGTGTGCAAATGCAAGCAAGAGCAATGCCTGCATGTTTGCGCGCAGTTTAGCGGGCCAGCAGCGCCGTATAGGTCTGGCGTGTGGAGGGCATCACCGATTCCAGCACCGTGGCATAGGCCGTTTGGTGGCGCAAGACCAGACGTGTGGAGGCTACACCCCGGGTCTTGCAAAACCAATG
This sequence comes from Burkholderiales bacterium, assembly GCA_038317285.1. GTDB lineage: Bacteria > Pseudomonadota > Gammaproteobacteria > Burkholderiales > Burkholderiaceae_C > Allorhodoferax. The sequence goes on from JBBQBG010000117.1 coordinate 5,567, forward strand.
GCAACTGTGCTGCATCAAATACAGCTCGGCGAGCACGGTGAAGGCTCTGTCCTTGGCGCCCACGTCACCACCGCGATGCACGGCCTGACAGATGCCACGGGCATGGATGCTGAGCGCCTCGCGAAAGTCAAATGTGCTGTTCGGGAAAAGGCGCCCGCTGTAGAAGATGGACCACGACAGCTTGCTGGACCGGGTCAAACCCGCATCCAGCCGCGCGAACTCGCTAGCTACACGCTTGAACTGCTCGCAAAGCGCCGCCTCGGTGCTGGTCAACATGCTCCAGATCTGCTGCTGGCGCGCCGGGTCTGCCTCGCCCAAAGCGCGCATATAGCCCTCGGTCAGCGTTTCCATCAGCTTTTCGACTTGGTACTGGCCCAGATGGCTGCCCAGCAGAGCAATGCGGCGGTGCTCGTCCCGCCGTTGAAAGAAATGCGCCACGCCGCCCAACAGCAGTGCCAGTAAGAGTACATCCATGGTGCATGAGACCTAGTGGCGCAGCTGCAGTTGGGGCAATGCTGGGTGGAGTGCGTTTTTAGATGTCATGGACTGGGTTCCTGCGCCGGTAGGGATGTCGCAGGTCAAACCATTGAACCGCAGACTGCCACGGATTTTAGAGGGCACGGCCAGTGCTAACGGCACCAACGAAAAATCCCGCCTTGCGGGCGGGATTTCATCTGCAGGCGCCGGGACCAACCGGGTGCCTGCCCCGGGACCAACCGGGCTGTCTGAAATCAGTGAAGTGAATTAACCGCGGTCACCCATGGCGGGCATTGTGCCGGCCTTTCGGGCTTGCAAGACGTCGGCCTTGACGGCAGAACGTGCCGTGGTGCTGGCCACTGGCTCGCGCACACCAGAGCTTTCGCCATGGGCAGGTCCGTTGCCGGCTTGCATGGCGGCGGTGTATTCGGACTTGACGAAGCTGCGGCTCAGCACGCTGGGAGCCGACTTGGCGAAGAACGAGCTGGTCTGCACGTTATTCAAGCGGCTGTTGTCAGCGGCGAAGCTGGCGCTGGCGCTAAAGGCTGCAACGAGGATCAGGGCGGTGGTGGTGAATGCGTTTTTCATGGTGATGGTTTCCTTCAAAAGTTGTTAGACATTTCCGGGCAGGTCGGGGGCTATACGGCCCCTGCTTGTCCAGCCTCGGTGAGTCGCCTATTTGTGTTTCGGCTCATCGATGGGTTGAACTGTACGCCGATTCCAAGAATTAAAAACCATCGGGTCAGTAATTCATCATTGCTAAAAATGAAATAATCAAACCCTTGAAAACTCACTTGTTGCACATATGGACCGTCTTTTGTCGATGCGGGTGTTCCAAAGGGTCGTCGATGACGGCGGTTTCGCCTCGGCGGCCCGCACGCTGAACCTGTCACCAGCCACCGTAACCCGGCTCTTTGGCGACCTGGAGCAGCACCTGGGGGCCCGGCTGATGCAGCGCACCACGCGGAAACTCGCGCTGACCGAGGCTGGCGAGTTGTACCTGCTGCGGGTGCGCAGCATCCTGAGCGAAATCGACGACGCCGAAGCTGCGGTTGGCTCCAGCATGCAAGAGCTGCACGGCACGGTGCATGTGCTGGCCACGCCGGTGCTGGCATCCTATGTGCTGGCACCACACATTGCGCATTGGCGCGCGCGCTACCCCAAGGTGGCGTTGGACATATCCGTAGACCCCTTTCCACAGACGCGCGTGGACGAATTTGACGTGACGTTCATGGGCGTGGACGAAGGCTACGATGCAAACGTAGTGGCGCGACCGCTGTCCACGTCGGAGTGGATTCTGTGCGCCGCACCGGCCTACCTGGCGCGGGCCGGCATACCGCAGCAGCCCGGCGACTTGGCGCGGCACGACTACCTGAAGTTTCCCCGCCAGCAGGGCGGTGCCGCCAGCAGTCGGCGCCTGCGGCTGCGTCCGGTGCACGGCGATGGGGAAGCGGTTGAGGTGGATATGCCAATCGCCCTGCAGTCCATCAGCCTGGATGTGCTCTACCGCGCTGCGCTGGACGGCGCCGGCATCGCCGTGTTGTCGCGCCTGCTGGTGACCAACCACCTGCATACTGGCGGATTGGTCCACGTATTGCCAGATTGGATGGCCGGCCGCCTGACGATTTATGCCGCCGTGCCATCGCGCAAGCTGATACCCGCGCGGACCCGTGCTTTTCTATCGTTTATCAGCGATTGGTTACCGGGCAAGGGGCTGTAGCAAGGTAGCTGTTGCGCGTATTTCAAGTCGCACAGTGAGTACATCTGCCGCGGCCAAGCCGCAAATTGCAGGGGAATTTCCGTGTCGAGTGCTAGTTAGTTGCCAACGCGATTTCTAAGGCTGGCGATCATCTCCAAGAAGGTATTGCTCAGGTAGGAAACTACCGGGGGCGTCTGTTGCGGACCCATTAGCCACACGTTGGCTAAGCGTTGCACCACCCCTCACGATCATATCGCCAGTGACCGTGCGGCCGTTAGCTGACGACAGTGCGGAAAAGACGGCAGGAAGATTTCCAACGTACGTGAGGCTATTACCCACAAACAGTGTGCGAGTAGGATGCGGCTCTCTTTGCATTCCACTACACGAAGTGCATAGGGCGAGGGCTAAAAAAATCAGCGGTAGGAATTTGTGCATCGGTTCAGTGGCTGATAGCTTAGAGGTGCCCGGCGCGATGAAGGTGCGTCCGTGTTGACCAACATGTTAAAGGTAGTGCGTAAATACGAACTTTCGACAGCCAGTTGGGCATTCGAGACCAACCATTCACATTGGCTCCATTGCTTGCTGCAAAGTGGCCTGCCTGCAATGTCTTGCTGAAACAGTTGGAACAAAGCTGTGAGCAGCCTTGAAACTACGCACCGGTGAATTCTCGACATATGCGAAAACGCCCTACCCAATTTTCCCCCTGGTGTAGTTCTGCTTTTCAGCACGCCAGTCTTTAAGACGCGCGCATGCTTTTTTGAGTTCTTCTTTGTCCACCAGCAAAGCCGACTAGCTATTTTGGAGTTCAGCAATGGTGCTGCATAAATGGCGACCTGCTGAAACTTTACGAGTTGGCCCGTCGCTTGGCAGCGTGAGAAGCATTGGCAATTGCAAAGCCAGCATTTACAAGCGCGTGGAAAATTCCAGCAAAGGCTGGATCAATCAGTTGGCTACCTTCACCGTAATGACGATCATCGGATATTCTGAGCGACCAGTTTATCCGGCAGGATAGACAGGGAAACCGTCTTGGGCGTTGGCGCGCGAAAAGCAGCGACTTCGCTTAGATATTCGCTTAGATATTCGCTTTATTGTCCGCGGAGCAGGGTCTTGGTGCACATCGATGACTCTACAAACACTCGGATATCCCGGCCACCTAATGCCAATGACCGCAATAGTACAACTTCGCGACGGACAGCGCCTGTCACAGTCGCCAGCCTCACAGATCAACACGCTTCAATACACCCATTGAATTGCTACCGATCGAACTTCAATCCCGATACGATGGAATCACAAACCGTTTTTCTGTTTCACCGCCAGCGCCACAATCGTTAAACCGGCTGCCACAATAAAAGCGTCCTCGATCAGACCGCTGCGCGTTTGACCGATGCGTGCCATTGCACGTTCACGTCCGGCCAGCGTCAGGTAGGCTAGAGGAACGGCGGTAGCAACTGCGGTTACCGCGCCGGCCTGCTCTCGACCCAGTGGCGCCAACGCAGCACCTGCGATGCCTGCACTCATGACACGCGCCAAAAGTCCTAAAGGCGCAGTCCGGTCCGGCGCTGTTTTCATCTTATCGCCGAACAATTCTCCGACCCCCATGGCCAATGCGCCAAATTTGAATATAGGGCGATCCAGCAGAATAAGTCGCCCCGGCGTGCGGCGGCCCAGAAGCCGAGCCACCGCAATGGTCGCCATTGGCGTCATGGATCGCGCACTGGCCACCGCACCAATCAGGGCAGAGTAAAGAAGTCGTCGATCTTTCATGTTTCATCCCCAATTAATGGCGCGCTAAAAAAGTTAATGATTTCCGATAACAGGATGGTGGTCGGTGCGCGGACACACGCAGCGGGCTTGAAGCTCGCTGCCTCGACGATGCCGGATAGCAGGAGTGTTGCTTACCGCACCGAAAGCAGCGCTGGCTTCGCATATCTTTCATCAACTGCTTCATGGCAAGCAGGTCGGGAAGCTGGTTATCCCACTGGCTCACCCATACCCCATCACTCAACTTTGAATTGAAAGAATACCGCAATGACTATGAATATCCTGATGGTTCTCACATCCCATGACAAACTCGGCAGCACGGGCCGCAAGACGGGCTTCTGGCTCGAAGAGTTCGCAGCGCCCTACTACGTGTTCAAGGACGCAGGCGCCTCCGTCACCTTGGCATCACCGCTGGGCGGCCGACCGCCGCTTGACCCCAAGAGCGACGAACCTACTGCGCAGACCGATGCTACGCGCCGCTTCAAAGCCGACACCGCGTCTCAAGCCGCGCTGGCAAGCACGGTCAAGTTGTCAACGGTACGAGCCACCGACTTTGATGCCGTCTTCTACCCTGGTGGACACGGCCCGTTGTGGGACTTGGCAGAAGACGCTGCATCCAGCGCGTTGATTGCCGCAATGATCGCGGCTGGCAAGCCTGTTACCGCTGTCTGCCACGCACCGGGTGTTCTGCGCGACGCCAAATTGGCCGACGGCCAAGCCTTGGTAAAAGGCAAATCTGTCACCGGCTTCACGAACACGGAAGAACAGGCGGCCGGGCTCACAGATGTGGTGCCGTTCCTGGTGGAAGACATGCTCAAGGAGCAAGGAGGCAATTATTCCAAGGCTGCAGACTGGCAGCCCCATGTGGTTACCGATGGCTTGTTGATTACTGGGCAAAACCCGGCGTCTTCCGAGCCGGCCGCTAAGGCGCTGCTGGCAATGCTTCAATCTGCATAGGCACTCGACGCGGGGCTACACGCTCCAATGCCCCGCCGTGAAGGCCTCTTCAAACACCGAGTAGCCGGCCCAGTCGCTGTGCGCAAAGCGCAGGCGCTCCCAGGCGAGCACCGGGCGCGGTGGGTAGAGCGTGACCCGCTGTCCTTCAACTCGCTCACTTTTTGATAGCTGCTCACGCACATTCGACGAGGGCCACAGGCCGATTTGACCATTGGCCTGTGGCGTGGGGATGGCCATGGCGTGCCCGTACCGCATGATGTCCATACGGGTGGCTTTGCCTGCGAGGTCCGGGTGGGCCAGTGTCAGTTCGGACACGATGTCGTCGCGCCACGCCGCCCAGGGCTTGTCCAGTAGCAGCTTGCGGCCATCTACGCCGACGCCCAGGCCGTGCGCATCGCCCAAGGCCCGGTAATGGGTCAGCACCGTGGCGCCCGCCAGCGCTTGCAGGCTTTGGTGCGTGGCATCCACATAACCCAGGCCGCCGGTGCCCAGGCCGGTGTCATACAGCACGTTGTCCCAGCTCGGCGCAGGGCCAGGGCGGTCGTGCAGCGGCTGGGCGATGTGGATATTGGCCACCAACCACGGCGCGTAAACCACCTGGCGGGCAGCCTGGCGCAAGAAGTCGGGCGCGTCTTGCACCACGCGGGCGGCGACGAATACCGGCAGCGCCACTACCACCTGCTCGGCTTGCCAGCGTTCCATGGATTGGGTGGCGGTGTTGAACGCGTCCACTTCCACGCCGTGCTTGGCGTTGGCAATGCGCAGCACCACCCGCCCCGTGCGTAGGCGCTCGCCCAGTGGCGCGGCCATGCGGCGGGTCAGCCAGGCATTGCCCTCGGGCCAGGTCAGCAGGCCTTCACGCTCAGCACCCTCCGTGCCCGGTGCGTGGAAGCCATGGCGGCTGGCGAAGTAGTGGATGCCGGCCCAGGCTGACAC
>JBBQBG010000118.1:0-11289 GCA_038317285.1 Burkholderiales bacterium
GATCGAGAAACTCGGTACCCACCGGCATATCGATCGCCAAGATGTCCAGCAACAGCTTGCGCGCCATCTCCAGCCCCTCGTTGATGGCGAAGCTGCCGTCCAGGTGCGGGTCGTTGATGTAGCCCTTCCAGCCCACCGTGGTGCGGGGTTTTTCGAAGTAGACACGCATGACCACCAGCAGGTCATTCTTCAGTGCGTCGGCCTGCTCCTTCAGTTGCCAGGCGTAATCCATGGCCTGCTCGTGGTCGTGGATGGAGCAAGGGCCTACCACGACGATCAGGCGGTCGTCCTTGCCATGCAGGATGTTGGAGATGGCGGTGCGGCTGCTTTCGACAAGGGCCTGTGCAGCGTCGGGCACGGGTAACTTTTCGTCCAGTAGCGCGGGAGTGATGAGGGGCCGCACCGCGCCAATGCGGGTGTCGTCGATGCGGGTCGTGTCGTGGGTGCTGAGTTCAGTTTTCATTACTATGAATTTTATAGCTGCTTACGCATATTGCACGAGGGCTAGCGCGGTATTTCGCTTATGACTCCAGTGTCAGACGCTTGGCGCTGCCAGTGTCTCCGACAATAGCGCCATGAGTAACGCGCACGTACGCCTGTGGTTTCGATTAGTCCCGGCCTATGCCGCTGGATATTTTTTGTCCTATGGTTTGCGCAGCGTCAATGCCGTGATTGCGCCCGAACTGATGCATGAGCTGGACATCACGGCCACGGGGCTGGGTTTGCTGACCTCGGCCTATTTTCTCGCGTTTGGCCTTTTCCAGTTGCCGCTGGGTCTCTTGCTGGACCGTTTTGGGCCGCGCCGGGTTGAGGCAGCCTTGCTCTTGGTGGCCGCTGCAGGGGCGGCGCTGTTTGCCTTGGGAACCACCTTGCCGGCTTTGGCGCTGGGGCGTGCGTTGATTGGCTTGGGCGTGTCCGCCTGCCTGATGGCCAGTTTCAAGGCGTTTAGCCAGTGGTTTCCCAACGACAGACTGCCTTCGCTAACGGCAACCATCATGGTGGCGGGTGGGTTGGGTGCCCTGTCGGCCAGCGTGCCGGTGGCGGCGGCGTTGCCCCTGATGGGTTGGCGAGGCGTGTTCTGGCTGGTGGCGGCTTTGTTGGTGCTGGCCTCAGGCTTTCTGCTGACGGTGCCGGATCACGGCGCCCGTGCCGGGCGCGAGACGCTGGGCCAACAGATCCGCAGTCTGGGCGGCGTATACGGCAACCGGGTGTTTTGGCGTTTTGCACCCCAGGGTTGCGTGATTGTGGGTGGTTTCATGGCTATTCAGGGCCTGTGGGCGGTGCCATGGTTGATGGAGGTAAATGGCGTCACCCGCGCGGATGCTGCCGGTGTGCTGTTTCTGATGTCCTTGGCCATGCTGGCCGGGTTTTTGTTTGTAGCGACCTGTTCGCGCTGGTTGGCGCGGCGCGGCATCGCTCCCATGGCGCTGTTGCGCGCGGGCATGGGCTTGGCGTTGGTGGTGGAGCTGGCCATACTTCTGGGCCTGGCACCGGCAGTCTGGCTGTGGCCGTTCCTTGGTTTGTCGTTCAGCTTGGGCAATATCGCTTATTCGCAGTTGGCGGCCGCGTTTCCGGTGGCTCTGTCGGGGCGCGTCAACACGGCGCTCAACCTAATGGTTTTTGTCGGCGCTTTTGGTCTGCAATCGGGCATTGGGGCGGCGGTAGACGCTTTTGCGGCCAGCGGCATGGGTCGGGCGGATGCGTTCAGGTCTACTCTGGGTGGTTTACTGGTGGTGCAAGTCTTGGCGTTCGCTTGGTTTTTGGTGCCAGTAAAGGCGGTGATTGTGCCGCGCTGACAAGTCGACATGGGCTGTTTGGCACAGCCATTACGTTTGCCAACGCACCCTATGCCCCAGAATATGGTATATTCAAGGGTTCGCTTTTGGCGATTGGCCTCGTTATTCCACGGTGTGGATGGCGCGAAACACCCCCGGCAGAGGGGTTGCCAGTCCAGCCCCTCAACTGCGTTCTCACCAGTCATCTCACGGCTTGGTGGCCTTTTCCCCCTCTGTCGACTTCGCCCCTGCTATGGCGAGTAAACCAGCCTTCGGTTCGTCGTGAATCGTATGTTGGATGGAACAGATGGACACCTCGGCATGAGGGCATGCCAATTTTGCTTCCCCGCGCTACGGGCCATTTCGCTCCGCGCATGTTTGATTTTTGATGATTTTTACTACAACAATAAAAGAAACGCCCATAACCATGGGCAAATACCGCATCGCAGCCTGCCCCCGTCAATTACCATGTGGGCAGTACGCCGCACAGGTTTCCATTGCCAGCGGCCGCGGTAGCGCTTCCACCGATCGTGTGATGCGATTCCACGATGAGTTTCCCTCGCACGACGCGGCATCGCGCTTCGCCATTGCACAAGGGATCGACTGGGTGCGTGACATCACACGCCCACACTGAATTTAGTTTTTAAGGAGTTCTACCATGGCTAAAGAAGACTTGATCGAGATGATGGGTGTCGTGAACGAAGTGCTGCCCGATACGCGTTTTCGCGTGACGCTGGATAACGGTCACCAACTGATTGCCTATTCCGCCGGCAAGATGCGCAAGAACCACATCCGCATTCTGGCGGGCGACAAGGTGTCGCTGGAATTGTCGCCTTACGACCTGAGCAAGGGGCGCATTAATTTTCGCCACATTGAAGGTCGTGGGCCGATGACGCCGCGCCGTTAAGGCTGGTATGCAAAAGGGCTGCAGTTGCAGCCCTTTTTTCTTGCGGCGTGCAGTATCAAATGTCGATATTGCCAGCCCGCAGCGCATTGGTCTCGATGAATTCACGGCGAGGCTCAACCTCGTCGCCCATCAGCATCGTGAATACACGGTCGGCTTCAATGGCGTCGTCGATTTGCACGCGCAGCAGGCGGCGAACGGTGGGGTCCATTGTGGTTTCCCACAGCTGGGCGGGGTTCATTTCTCCCAGACCCTTGTAGCGCTGGCGGCTGGTCGCGTTTTCGGCTTGGCCAATCAACCAGGCCATGGCTTCGCGGAAGTCGAACACTTTCTCTTCCTTCTGCCGTTCGCCCTCGCCGCGCATGACGCGGGCACCCTCGGATAACAAACCTTTAAAGGTGCTGGCAGCCTCGGCCAATGCGGCGTAGTCGGCGCCGTGCACAAAGTCTTGCGTCAACACACTGCTCTTGACGTTGCCGTGGTGGCGGCGGCTGATGCGCAGAATGGGTTTGTCGTTGCGCTCATCAAATTCACCTGCCACTTCGGCGTCCGGCAGGCGGGCTTGCAACGCGGCGGCGGACACTTCGGCATCTGCCACTGTGTCGAGATTCAGCGCCACACCATCGGCCACGGAGCGCAGGGCTTCAGCATCCATGAAGTTCTTCAGGCGCGCGATGACTGCCTGTGCCACCTGGTGTTTTCGGGCAAGAGTGGTCAATGTGTCACCCGACAGCGTGGTGCCATTGGGGCCGCCAGTGAATACGGACGCGTTCACCAGTGCGATGCGCAGCAGAAAATTATCCAGATCGCCCGCACCCTGCAAGTACAACTCTTCCTTGCCGGCCTTGACTTTGTAAAGCGGTGGCTGCGCAATGTAGATGTGGCCGCGTTCAACCAGCTCAGGCATCTGGCGGTAGAAAAAGGTCAGCAGCAACGTGCGGATGTGCGCGCCGTCAACGTCCGCGTCGGTCATGATGATGATGCGGTGGTAGCGCAGCTTGGCGACGTTGAAGTCGTCATTACCCGTGGTACCACCGGCCTTGCCGATGCCGGTGCCCAGTGCGGTGATCAGCGTCAAGATTTCGTTGCTGGTCAGCAGCTTTTCGTATCGGGCTTTTTCCACGTTCAAGATCTTGCCGCGCAGCGGCAGGATCGCCTGGAATTTGCGGTCGCGACCTTGCTTGGCAGAGCCACCGGCGGAGTCACCCTCGACGATGTAGATTTCGCACATGGCGGGATCTTTTTCCTGGCAGTCGGCCAGCTTGCCGGGAAGACCCATGCCGTCCAGCACGCCTTTGCGGCGCGTCATATCACGGGCCTTGCGCGCGGCTTCGCGCGCGCGGGCGGCTTCAATGATCTTGCCGACGATGATTTTGGCATCAGCGGGGCGCTCCTGCAGGTAGTCGAACAGCAGCTTGCTAACGATGTCTTCTACTGGGCCGCGCACTTCGGAGCTGACGAGTTTGTCCTTGGTCTGGCTGCTGAATTTGGGTTCGGGCACTTTGACGCTCAACACGCAGGTCAGGCCTTCGCGCATGTCGTCGCCGGTGACTTCTACCTTGGCTTTTTTGGCGATCTCGGAGTCATCGATGTACTTGTTGATGACGCGCGTCATCGCCGCACGCAGGCCGGTCAAGTGGGTGCCACCATCCCGCTGTGGGATGTTGTTGGTGAAGCACAGCACCTGCTCGTTGTAGCCGCTGTTCCACTGCATCGCCACTTCCACGCCGATGTTGGTTTGCTGGTCGCTCTGGCGGTCGCCCATGGCGTGGAAGATGTTGGGGTTCAACACCGTCTTGCCTTTGTTGATGAAGTTCACAAAACCTTTGACGCCACCGGCACCCGAGAAGTCGTCTTCTTTGCCAGTGCGCTCGTCCTTCAAGCGGATTTTGACGCCGTTGTTCAGGAAGCTAAGCTCGCGCAGGCGTTTGCTCAAAATCTCGTAGTGGAAGTCGTTGTTGGTCTGGAAGATGTCCAGGTCGGGCAAGAAGTGCACTTCGGTGCCGCGCTTTTCGGTCTCGCCAATCACCTTCATCGGCGAGACTTCAACGCCGTTCACGGTCTCGACAATGCGGTTCTGCACAAAGCCACGGCTAAATTCCATCACGTGTACTTTGCCGTCACGGCGAATCGTGAGGCGCAGCATTTTGGACAGCGCGTTGACACAAGACACGCCCACGCCGTGCAGACCGCCGGAGACTTTGTAGCTGTTCTGGTTGAACTTGCCACCAGCGTGCAGTTCGGTCAGCGCGATTTCAGCGGCCGAGCGTTTGGGCTCATGCTTGTCGTCCATCTTGACGCCAGTGGGAATGCCACGGCCATTGTCGACTACGCTGATGGAGTTGTCGGAGTGGATGGTGACCAGAATGTCATCGCAATGTCCCGCCAATGATTCATCGATGGAGTTGTCGACGACTTCAAACACCAAGTGGTGCAGGCCCGTGCCGTCGGACGTGTCGCCGATGTACATGCCGGGGCGTTTGCGCACCGCCTCCAGGCCTTCGAGGATCTGGATCGAGCCTTCGCCATACGCTTCAGTGGCACCGGCCTGGTTGGTGTCGATCGTGGGTTGGAAGTTGGAGCTGTCTGCGCCACTCTCGCCAGTGTTCACTGAATCGTCTGGATTTTCAGCGGGGACAGGGGCTTTGTTTTCTTCGGTCATGGCTTGCTTCTCTCACTCAGGTAAAACTAATCAGTTGAGGGCAGAGCATCGCTGCGCTCTGGTCTGCCCCGCAATTTTCAACTACGCTTGAATGCGCAAACCCCCGAAAGTCGGGGGTTTGCTTGCGTAGGCAGCTACTATTTTTGTAGCATCAAATTCTCATCGGCATCACAACATACTTGAATGTGGCGTTCTCTGGAATGGTGAAGAGCGCTGAGCTATTGCCGTCCGACAATTCCAGTTTCACCATGTCCTGGCTCATGTTGGCCAAGGCGTCTATGAGGTAGGTTACGTTGAAGCCGATTTCAATGCTGTCTCCGCCATAGTCGATATCGAGCTCGTCCACAGCTTCTTCCTGCTCGGCGTTATTGGACGCCACACGCAAGCTGCCGGGGTCTATGTTCAGGCGCACGCCTTTGAACTTGTCGCTGGTCAGGATAGCGGTGCGTTGCAGAGTCTTTAGCAGGGCGTCGCGTCCAAGCGTGATGCTGTTTTTGTGGTTCTTGGGGATGACTCGGTTGTAGTCGGGGAATTTGCCTTCGACCAGCTTGGTGACGAACTCCATGCCGTCAAACACAAACTTGGCCTGATTGTTGGCGAACTGCATCTCAATCGCGCCTTCGGCGTCTGACAACAATCGCTGTAATTCAACGACGGTCTTGCGCGGCAGAATCACTTCTTGCTTGGGCACTTCGACATCCAGCATGGCCGACGCAAATGCCAGGCGGTGGCCGTCAGTAGCCACCAGGCTCAGCTGCTTGCCTTCGGCAACAAACAGAATGCCGTTGAGGTAGTAGCGGATGTCGTGCACAGCCATTGCAAACGACACCTGGCTCAGCAGGCTCTTCAAAGTTTTTTGCGGTACGCTGAAAATAGGACCGAAGCTGGCAGACTCTTGGACCAACGGGAAGTCTTCTGCTGCCATCGTTTGCAGGGTGAATTTGCTCTTGCCGCCTTTGAGAATGATTTTGCTTTGGCTGGATTCCAAGGACACGGTCTGGTCCGATGGCATGGTGCGAAGAATGTCGATCAGTTTGCGCGCGCCAATGGTGGTAGTGAAGTCACCCGTGTCGCCACCCAGTTCGGCCGTGGTGCGGATCTGGATCTCCAGGTCGCTGGTGGTGACCTGTAGCGATGTGCCAGTCTTGCGCACCAGTACATTTGCAAGAATAGGCAAGGTGTGGCGACGCTCCACAATACCGGCCACGGACTGCAGTACCGAAAGGACCTTGTCCTGCGTTGCCTTCAATACGATCATGTCTACCTCTTCTTTAATGTCTGTTGTGGCACCTTTTGCCCTCGGTACCTATTTTTTCTAAAATCCCGCCATTTTCTCAGTTTTAGGTCCCAACTTTGGGCTCTATGGCGTTTTATTCCTGATCAGCCCTTGAGAGTTTGCTCCAGCACATGCAGTTGCTGGTTCAGTTCGGTCATTTGCTGGCGTTCACCGCCGATTTTGCGCACGGCGTGCAGTACCGTCGTGTGGTCACGGCCGCCAAACAATTCTCCAATCTCCGGAAGACTTTTTTGTGTCAATTCCTTGGCCAGGTACATCGCAATCTGGCGCGGCCGGGCAATGCTGGCGGGGCGCTTCTTGGAATACATGTCGGCGACCTTGATCTTGTAGTAGTCGGCCACCGTTTTCTGAATGTTTTCCACCGAAATCTGCCGGTTCTGTATAGATAGCAGGTCGCGCAGGGCTTCACGGGCCAGCTGTATGGAGATTTCCTTTTGGTTGAAGCGGGAATAGGCCAGAATTTTGCGCAACGCACCTTCGAGTTCACGCACGTTGGACCGCACGTTTTTGGCGACGAAAAAAGCCACCTCTTCGGGCATTTCCGACCCTTCGACGCGGGCTTTGTTGATGAGAATCGCCACCCGCATTTCGAGCTCTGGCGGTTCAATCGCAACGGTCAGTCCCGAGTCAAAGCGCGAAACCAGGCGTTCATGGATGTCGGTCAACCCTTTGGGATAGGTGTCGCTGGTCATCACAATGTGCGATTTTTTGGCCAGCAAGGCTTCAAAGGCGTTGAAAAACTCCTCTTGTGTACGGTCTTTGTTGGCAAAAAACTGCACATCGTCGATCAGCAGCAAATCCAGGGAGTGGTAACGCTCCTTGAATTCATCAAAAGTCTTGCGTTGATAGGCTTTAACCACATCCGACACAAACTGTTCTGCATGTATGTAGAGAACTTTGCTTCCAGGCTTGTCCGCCAGCAGTCGGTTGCCGACTGCATGCATCAAATGGGTCTTGCCTAAACCGACGCCGCCATAGATGAATAATGGGTTGTACAAATGCCCAGGAATGGTAGCGACATGCATGGCCGCAGCGCGAGCCATACGGTTGGCGGTACCTTCGACCAGATTCTCGAATGTGAGCGATCCATTGAGGCGGTTTTTGGGCAAACCTGACGGAGTAGGCTCGCCCGTTGGAATACTTTCTTCCGCTGCCACCATTTCGGTTGTTTGCGGTATAAAAGTAGACCTGACAATGGTTTCCCGCGGAGTAATTGCTAACTCAACCAGTACGGGCTGCCCATACATCTTTTCCAGAAGTGCGGAAATGCGGGCGCTATATTGGGCTCGCACCCAATCGAGCTTGAATCGGTTGGCAACGAATATGGTGACTTTGGAAAAGTCTTCCAAAACCTGTGCGCTGAGTGGCTTGATCCAGGTGTTGAACTGCTGCTCAGGAAGCTCTTGAGCCAACTGGTCGACACAGCTTTGCCAAAGACTTTGGCCGATGTCGAGCCCCGGTGAATGGGCGTGATTTGTAGGGGGTCCCTCTGACATTATTCTTTTCAGCTTCTGTGGATAGTTATTGCTTGCTGCGCCGCGGATTGTAATTTATCAAAACCTTATCCACAATTTTTGCAGGAGCTTTGAACTTACAGCGATACGCCGCGTTTCGGATGTAAGGTGTTGCCGTGGTTCAGAAAATTTGCGATAATCGGCGGTTCCCCTGATTGTGTTCGGGGCGATTTGACCGAGATCTGCTTTTTTAAATGAGAGCTGGATCAGAACTGAGCCTGTTAGGAATTCCAATGAAACGTACTTACCAACCTTCCAAAATCCGTCGCGCCCGTACCCACGGCTTCCTGGTTCGCATGAAGACCCGCGGCGGCCGTGCTGTCATCAATGCACGCCGCGCCAAGGGCCGCAAGCGCCTGGCTGTCTAAGAAACCTGGCTGCAGGCCTATTCGATCCAGCACATGCATTTACAGGCATTGCTGGTGCGCGGTTTTGGTGTGACACCGCCGTGCAACGATTGAAGAGCCGGCCCCAGTTCCAGGCGGTTTTGGCGGGTCAAACACTTGCCAAAACGGCACATTTTGCATTGCATTGCTGTGCTTTGGAGGCGTCTGCGGAAGCGGTGCATGGTGCCGCACAGCCTGTTTTGTTTCCGAAATCTGCAGTGTGGTTGGGTGCCATGGTCCCCAAGAGGTGGGCCAAGCGCGCCGTCACGCGCAACACTATCAAACGCCAGATCTACAACGTGAGTGCTGATTTCGAACCACTCTTAATCGAACGTGCCCACCTTGTGAGGCTGCGCGCAACGTTTGACCGCAGTCAATTTGTTAGCGCGAGTTCTGACGTGTTGAAGGCTGCCGTTCGGACTGAGTTACAGCAACTTTTTTCGCGCATTCCCGTTTCGGCGGTGCCCGCTTTGCCATGATGCAATCGCTGCTGATCGCAATTGTGAAGGCCTACCGCATGTTCCTGAGCCCCTGGCTCGGTTCTGCTTGCCGCTTTGAGCCCACCTGTTCAGTCTATGCGCTGCAGTCCCTAGAAACCCACGGCGCTGCCGTCGGAAGCTACCTTACCCTGTCACGCCTCGGACGCTGCCACCCTTGGTGTGCGGGCGGCACCGACCCCGTGCCTGTGGAACCACCCCGGCTGTTTACCCGGCTGATCTCTTGTCCTTCCGAAAAGAAACCTTCATGAACGATATTCGCCGCACCATTTTGTGGGTGATCTTTGGCTTTTCCATGGTCATGCTATGGGACCAATGGCAGGTGTACAACGGCAAGAAGGCGACATTTTTCCCCAGCCCTGCCCAACAGTCGGTGAGTACCCCTGGGATTGCACCGGTTAACCCCGTCAGTGCGCCCAATGGCGTACAGTCGCCAGCCGCAGGCACGACGAAACAAGTCGCTGCGTTTGCCGAAACACCGGTAGCGCCCAGCGAACGCATCGTCGTGACGACAGATGTGCTGAAGCTGACTTTTGACACTGACGGCGGATCCTTGGTTGGCACCGAGTTTCTGAAGCAAATCGACCTGGCAGACCATTCGAAGAATGTGGTTTTGTTGGAAGACAGTAAAGACCACTTCTACAAAGCCCAGTCAGGGCTGTTGTCGTCGGCCAAAGACCTTGCGTTTCCAAGCCACACCACGCCCATGACGATGTCAGGCGAGCGTGTGCTCAAAGATGGCGAGAAGGAACTGGTTATTAGCTTCACATCCCAAGATATGGGTGGCGTAAAGCTGGTCAAGACTTACACGGTACGGCGCGGTGCCTATGACATTGCTGTCAAGCACGCCGTAACCAACACGGGTGCTACAGCCGTGTCACCGGACCTCTATTTGCAATTGGTCCGTGATGGAAATATTCCGATCTCCAACACACCTCCTCCAAAGTTGTTGCAATGGTTTGGTGTAAAAAATACGCCGTCCTTCAGTTCGACCTTTACGGGCGCAGCGGTCTATACAGATACGAAGAAATACCAGAATTTCGAGTTCGCCAAGATCAAAAAGATGAAGGGGACAGATCCTGCCAAGACCGGTGATTACGAGCAGAATTCCACCAGCGGTTTTGTTGCTATGGTGCAGCATTATTTTGCCAGCGCGTGGATTTTGCCGGACGGAGTTGCGCGCAAGAACACCTTGGAGGCCTTTGACATAGCAGGCTCAACGGTGCCTGATTGCTGCTATCGGGTAAGCATGCGGGTTTCGATGGACCCGATTGCACCAGGCGCCACCAAGACCGTGGATGCCACGCTGTTTGCCGGTCCCCAGGAAGAAAAGGTGTTGGAGGCGCTGTCTCCGGGTCTGGAACTGGTGAAGGACTACGGCTGGCTCAGAACCCTGGCAAAACCGCTGTATTGGTTGCTCGATGCGCTGCATAGCCTGATTGGCAATTGGGGATGGTCCATCATTGCCTTGGTGCTCTTGATCAAGATTGCTTTCTACTGGTTGAACGCCAAGGCCTATGCGAGCATGGCGAAGATGAAAGCGGTCAGTCCCAAGATCACCGAAATGCGTGAACGCCTGAAAGACAACCCGCAGCAAATGCAGCAAGAGATGATGCGCATCTACCGCGAGGAAAAGGTTAACCCCATGGGTGGCTGCTTCCCCATCATGATTCAGATTCCGGTTTTCATCGCCCTGTACTGGGTGCTGTTGTCTAGCGTGGAAATGTGCAACGTGCCGTGGATTCTCTGGATCAAGGACTTGTCCTCGCCTGACCCTTACTTCATTTTGCCGGTGTTCATGACACTGACGACTTTGCTGCAAACGGCGCTGAATCCGACTCCGCCCGATCCCTTGCAGGCCAAGATGATGTGGTTCATGCCGCTGATCTTCAGTGTGATGTTCTTCTTCTTCCCGGCGGGCCTGGTGTTGTACTGGATTACCAACAACGTTTTGTCTATCGCACAGCAGTGGATCATCAACACCCGTATGGGCGTGCCGCCGCAGTTCAACCTGCCGAAGTTTAAATAACCCCCAAGCGCCTGCGGCGCCTTCTATGCTCGCACGCCACCAGGAACCGATTGCCGCTATTGCCACCGCACCGGGACGCGGTGCAGTGGGCATTGTGCGGGTCAGTGGCAAGAACCTGGGGCCGTGGGTGGCGCACCTGTTAGGGCGCACTTTGCGGCCGCGCGAGGCGACCTATCTGCCGTTCAACGACCGCCAAGGGGTGCCGCTGGACCAAGGGCTAGCGCT
>JBBQBG010000119.1:0-11241 GCA_038317285.1 Burkholderiales bacterium
AAAAACGAAAAACCCCTTGACGAATCATGGGGTTATCGCTGAGCGAGTCTAGACGATTGGTATATGCGCTCTGGCCGGAACCCTTCGGTGATACGGCAAAAGCCGTATCACCGAAGGGCGCGCCCTGCGCTATTGTTTGACAAGAAGGATGCGCCCAATACGCCTAATGACCACGCGAGACGTCAAACAAAGCAGGCTAATCTAAAACATATCTTACTATAATTTTTATAGCGAAAGAACAAGCATTTACGAGGGCTAAAGGCCAATTTCATAAACAGCCTCTTTCCGTGCGAAGTATATTGAAATCTATAAAGTCTCCAAGCTATCAATAAACGCTGTCACGCAATCGAGTTGCTTTGGCACATTCAATGCGGGCGCGTGGCCGCAGCCTGGCACCTCTACCACCTGCAAGCGCCCGGCAGCTCCGGGGCCGCGATGGCGCATGGCTTCGATGGTTTCACGCAATACCAGATCCGATTCAGCACCCCGCAGACTCAACACTGGAATGGTCAGCGCATCGTAGTGCTCCCAGATGCGGTAGTCGTCCGGGTGGCTGATGAATTGCTGCACCATGGCCGGGTCATAGTGCGGGGTCACGCGGCCATCGGGCAGGCGGCGAGTTGATGTCTCGGTCAGGCGACGCCACTGCACGTCGCTTAAGCAGCCATAAGGTTGGTAGACCTGGCGGAAAAACGCCTCCAACTCGAGCACCGTGTCAAACGCCGGAGGATCGCCGGCATAGGCACGTATGCGCTCTATAGCCGGTGCCGCCAGTTCAGGGGCGTTGTCATTCAGAGTCAGGCTTACGATGCGCTGGGCCATCGAAGGATATAGCAATCCCGCTGCGCACACCGTGCCGATGGCGCCGCCCATCGACGTGCCCACCCAATGCGCGCGCACGATGCCCAACTGGTCAAACAAATCGGTAGCGAGGCGCGCATAGAACGCCAGGCAGTACTCCCGCTCAGGCTGCGGGCTCCATTGGCTGAGGCCACGCCCTATCGTGTCCGGGCAGATCACGCGGTAGCGCGGGCTGAGGTGCGCGGCCAGTTCGTCCATATCGCGACTCGTTCGCGCCAGGCCATGCCAGGCCACTACTACCGGTGCCTGCGCTGCCCCCCATTCCGTGTAGTGAATCTCCCGGCCAGCGCAGGTGATGAAATGGGATCTGTAGGTCATGGGAAGGAGTCTTTCTGGCCATGGGCTGTAGCGTGCTCATCGCAACAATTTGCCAGATGCCCCGATTACGGTCACTTCGACGAAGCGTGAACCGATGCGGTTGGTGGGCGAATAGCCCACACGGGTTCCGCCCAGGTCAAAGTTGTCAATGGTTTCCAGCGCTTTGACCAACTTGGCACGGGTTGGCGCGGGACCGGCACGGCGCAGGCCCTCTACCAGAACCTTGGCACCCAAAAACTCTTCAAAGCTGGTGTAGCTGAGGGCCTGACCGCCGCCATACTTCTTCATCAGCGTCTGGTATTCACGCACGGCGGGCTTGTTGGCACCAAAGGGAAAAGGTACGACCTGCGAAATGCCCAAACCGTGTACGGCCTTCGCCCCGGCCAGTTTGACCAGCTCTGCCGGGTCTACGACGGAGATGTTGTACAACTGCCCACCACCGCCTATTGCACGGTATTGTTTGGCAAACGCCGCGGTGGACCGATTGACCGAGATCATGATGGTGGCCTGTGGCTCTGCCGCCTTGATCTTCTGCACCGCGTCCTGCACGTCATCGGTATTGCGTTCATAAGTTGCTGCCACCAGCAACTTCATATTGCGTTTGGCAAGGGCGGCTTCAACTCCGGCCAGCCCCGCCTTTCCAAAAGCGTCGTTCTGGTACATGACGGCTATCCGTGTCATGCCCAGCGTGGCGGCCTGGTGCACCATGTGCTCGGTCTCGTCGACATAGCCCGCACGGACGTGGAAGATGTATGGGTTGAACGGGCTGCGCAAGGCTTCGCCCCCGGTGTAGGGGGCCACCAGCGGCGCCCCTCCCACATCCAGCACGCCATCGGTCAGCAATTTGCTGACGTTGGCCGTGCCAGCAAAGCCAAACAGCGCGATGACTTCAGGGTTGACCAGCGCCTCTCGGGTCAGCCGCACCGTCTCGTCCACCTTGTAGCCGTCGTCCAAGACAGTGTGCTTGATCATGGCGCCGTTTACTCCGCCCTGGGCATTGACCCAATCAAAGTAGATTTTCCCGCCCAACACCATTTGCTGGCCGGTGCTGGCCAATACGCCCGTCAGGGGCGCAACTTGCACCACGGTGATGTCGGTAGGCGGCGGGGCCGCACACGCCATGCTGCTGGCGGCTAGCGCCAGCACCGCCATCGCGTGCTGAACCTGTCGGATGAATGCAATGGGGGTGTACATGGTTGGGCTTTCTTTCTTCTTGTGGTTTAGTTGGGCAGGTTAATAGACGTACCGCTGAAACCGATCAAGTCGCCCGCAACGGGGGCTGCGCTCATGGCCGGCACATTGGCGGCAGCAATGGCCGGTGCTGCACCGGGTGTACCGCCCCGGACTGTGGTGCGCACCACCTGGCTGGGTGGCAGCGCAGTGCCACTTTTCAGGTTGGCATACATCGCATTCATGGCCTGCACAAAGTAGCCGTGCAACGGCACGAAGCGTGTGTCAAAGCCCGAGAACGCATTGAAGCTGTCAAAGTGCTGCGCGTTAGTCACTTCGATGTAGCTCAGCTTGCTGGCCGTGCCTTCCACCAATCGGTTGTAGGCCGCGTAGGCGCGCTCAGAATGGTTGATAGGCAGCAATGCATCGCTACGCCCCGCCAGCATAAGTGTGGGCTTG
The DNA here is from genome assembly GCA_038317285.1 of Burkholderiales bacterium. Lineage (GTDB taxonomy): Bacteria > Pseudomonadota > Gammaproteobacteria > Burkholderiales > Burkholderiaceae_C > Allorhodoferax. Next base: position 2,809 of record JBBQBG010000119.1, read on the forward strand.
CCACGCAGATTGCCATTGAGCAACACTTCGGCTACACCTGCACGTACGGCATCGCTTTGCGCCTTGGTGGGCACCGAGGTTGTTGTCAGCGCTGCGCCGCTCACCGTGTCCGCACCGGTGAACAAGGCACGCTGGCACAGCGCCGCGTCCAGCGAAAAGTCGGCCACACCGGTGCTAGGCGATATGCCCAGATTCCAGGCCTTTGCGCCACCGACCGAGTCGTTGTAGATCACCGTGGCGGGTGTGCCGTTGACCGTGCCATTGCCCGTCGCAAAGCTGGCAGCTTTGGCATTTACTGACATTGCTACGGGCGCACCGGCCGCCACCGCGGCGGCGCTCATGCCACACAGGTTGTCGACGACGGAGGCACGACCATAAGCATTGGTGTACATCATGGAAATGATCACGGCATTGCCCAAGGCGTAGTGGGCATTGTGCATGGTGTCGTTGTCGCTGGTCCAACCGGCTGCGCGCAGCTTGCCCAAGGCATCCGCAGCCTGATCGGCCGTGGTGGTGCCTGCGACCAGACCCTTGGCTGCCAACTGGGTGCAACGGTTGGTGGCTGTGGTGGTCTGGGCAGTCAGGCCAATGTAGTTGTAGATAGACACTTCGGTCAACGCGGCAGACGTTGCCAACGCGGCGCACGGTTGGTAGAGATTGGCAATCGTGAAATAGTCCATCAGCGATTTGCCGTAAGCCGCAACCGGTACGCCACCCACTTGCACGCCGTAGCCTGCCTTGGTCGCGGGTTGTGCGCTGGGCTCGCCCGCGACCACACCGTCTATCAATCCCGTCGTATCTTGTTCTGCGGCACGCAGTACCGCCGCGCCACCGTTGGAGACCGACGCGGCGATCACCAGGGTATTGGCCGCCGTGAAGCGCAGGGCCTTGCCAGTAGTGCTGCCTGCCGCCACGGGCGCGTATTGCTGGTTGAGTGCGTACAGAGCATAAGAGGCGGCGCTCAGCGTGTCGGTGCCCCAGTCTTTCTCAGGGTTGATTTGCGAATGCGCTTGCTTGATCGCAACGCGGTTCGGGTACAGGGTGTTATAGGCCGCACGGACCGCATCGGTGATATTGGCTGCGAAGTTGGACAGCGTGCCCGCGGCGGCGCGTGTGCCACGCGTGCCGTCGATGCGGTTGACCGTATCATCGCCCAGGTCGTATAAACCCATGCCCTTGCCGGCATCAGTCAGGGCCACGGCACAGCCGCGCTTGAGCCCCCAATCGGCGGCTGAGCCAATGGCGCCGTAGACGCCGCGTGAGCCGGACGATGGGCCGACCACGATGCACGGGGCGCTGGTGTCAAAGCTGTCCGGAATCTGCACCGCCATCGTCACACGCTTGCGGCCACTGCCGTCGTCGAGCACGCCCACATACTCCAGGCCGGGTACCAGGCCTTCGCCCCGCGTGTCTTTGCCCGCCAGATCGATGTTAGGACCATAGAGCACGCCAAAGCCGCCATTGGCCGTGTTGTCCACCAAGCCGCGGTAATTCGACTGTATGGCGTTGCGCCGCAATTCATCGGCCGTAGGGTTTGCTGGGTCGGCATAAGCCGACAGCGTGGCCGCTGCGGTGTTGATCAATCCACTCTTTCCCAGGCCCGCCGTGAGCAGGTCTTGGCCGGCTGCCGTGCTGGCCGCACCGGTGGCAGTGGCGCGGTAGGCCTTGGCACCCAGGTCGGTTACGCCAGCAGGCACGGTATTGACTTCGGGAGCGGCCGCCGAACCTCCGCAGGCTGTGAGCACCGTAGCGCCTGCCATGGCAAGTGCCGTTGCCGCGAGAGCCATAGCCCGTTTTTTCTCAAATGTGTGGTGCATGCTTTTGTCTCCTGATGGATGTGTGTTTTTGCGAGGGGTGGCGTGGTCAATGCTGCACGCTGCGTGCACGCAGTTTCCCCACCACGCCAGAGGGGAAGTAATAAACCGATAGAACAAACAACACGCCGAGCCACATGAGCCAGCGATCGGGTGATAACAGAGCGGAAAGCCACGGCCACGCAGCCGTAGCGTCACTGCCCAGTCGCAAAAGGTCTTGAAGATAGCTTTGCGCAACCAGGAACAAGCTGGCACCGATCACGGCGCCATACATGGTGCCCATGCCCCCGATCACGACGATCAGCAGAACGTCCATCATGATTTCAAAAGACAAGGAAGTGTCGGGTCCGTTGTAGCGCAACCAGAGCGCCAACATGGCACCTGCCATGCAGGCAAACAGGGCCGACAAAATGGCCGAAGTGGTCCGGTACACCACGACGCGGTAGCCGATGGCTTCGGCACGGAACTCGTTCTCGCGAATGGCTTGCAATACGCGGCCAAACGGAGAATTTACAATGCGCAGCAGGGCCACAAACAATATGACGGCCGTCACGAATAGCAGGTAGTAGCACAGCAAGCGACCGTCCAGCGACACGCCCAAAAACGGCTGGTCACTGAACTCGTAACTGGGTGTCAATATCTCTGGCACCTTGAATGACAGGCCGTCTTCGCCACCGGTGATTTCGTGCAACTGCGAGGCCAGAGTCAAGAAGGCCGATGCCACGGCCAACGTGATCATTGCAAAGAAAATAGCGCGCACCCGCAGCGAGAACAGCCCTACAACCAGCGCCAATGCAAACGACAGCAACAGGCTACCGCCCAGGCCCACTGCCAAGGCCTCCCATGTCGGCCCCATGCGCGTGGTGGCCACGGCTATGCCATAGGCGCCTATGCCAAAGAACATGGTGTGGGCAAAGCTGACAATACCGGTGTAGCCCAACAGCAAATCAAAACTGGCCACCAGCACAATAAAGACCAATACCTTGGCCGCCACATTGAGCGCCTTGACACCCGGAAAGAGAAAGGGCGTCAGCGCCAATGCCAGCACCAGCACAATCAGCAAGCCCGTCAGCCAGCGGCTGCGGGGTAAATCGTTGGAAAGGAGTCGTTGCAACATATGTTTGCTCCTCTAGCGATTCGTGACTGGGTAGATGCCTTGCGGGCGCCACAAGAGAATGGCCACCATCAGCGCGATATTGGAAAACAGCGCAACCTTGGGCACGAGGAAGCCGGTGTAGTTGGCCATCAGCCCCACCAAGAGCGCACCAATCAAGGCACCACCCGTGGACCCCAGGCCGCCGATGATGATGACGATGAAGAGCAACACGTTGACCTGCGCGCCCATTTGCGGCGTCACCGTCTGCTGGTACAAGCCCCACATCACGCCACCCAGACCGGCCAGTGCGCTGCCCACAACGAAGACACCGATGAACAATCGCTTGATGCGGTAACCCAGTGCCTCGACCATCTCGCGGTCTTGCACGCCAGCGCGGATCAGCAGACCAATCTTGGTGCGGCCCAGCACCCAAGCCAATGTGGCAAACACAGAAAGCCCCACCACCACCGCCATCAATCGGTATTTCTCGATGGTGGCGTCGCCCAGCAGCACGGAGCCGCGCATTCCCTCGGGCAGTGGCAGTGCAATCTGCGCCGGGCCCCAGATCACCTTGATGAGTTCTTCACCAATGATCATGCCGCCCATGGTGATCAAAATTTGCTTCAAATGCTGGCCGTAGACTGGCCGCACAATGAACCGCTCAAACGCCAGGCCCAGTGCACCGGCTACCGCCATCGCCACCAGCATGGCCGGGAACACCGCCACCAGGTTGCGCCACAACTGGTCGGACCCGGTCCAGTCGCCCATCGTGCCCATGACCGTGGTGGCCACGAAGGCACCCAGTGCAATGAAGACCCCGTGCCCAAAATTGAGTACGTCCATCAGGCCAAACACAAGGGTCAGGCCCGACGCGATGATGAAAATGATCATGCCCATGGCCAGGCCCGCCACGGTCAGGGTGAGCCAGGTGGAGGGTGATCCGATAAACGGCAACACCAGCAGGGTCAACAGCGGAACCAGAACCAGGGGTTTCCAGTCGAAATCCAAATTCTTCATATGGCCAGCCCTAACAGTGCGTGTTGCAAGTCTTCGTTGTCGGCCAGCTCTTGCATGGAACCCGCGTGGACGACCCGGCCGTTGTCCATCACAGCGACGTGGTCGCCCAGGCGCTTGGCGAAGCTGATGTTTTGCTCCACCAACAAAATGGTGGTTCCGGTTTGCTTGAGCTGCGCGAACGCGTCAATCATGTTGTTGATGATGGCCGGTGCCAAGCCTTTGCTGGGCTCGTCCACGATCAACAGTTTGCGCGGCTCGACAATGGCGCGGGCCACGGCCAGCATCTGCTTTTGTCCCCCTGACAGTTTGCCTGCCGGGTGGTTCCAAAACCTTTCCACGGCGGGGAACAGCAGGAAAATCCACTCCAGGCGCTTGCTGTCCATCTGCTCTGCGCGCTTGGCACCCCTGGCCGCCAGCAGCATGTTTTCCTTAACGGTCAGGTCCGAAAAAATACCCATGTTTTCGGGCACGTAGGCGATATCCAGGCAAGCAATGTGCGGGGTCTCTGCGGCCGTGATGTCCTGGCCGTCAAACACAAGCTTGCCTTGCGATGCATGCCACAGGCCCATGATGGTGCGCAGCGTGGTGGTCTTGCCGGCCCCATTGCGTCCTAGCAGCATGGTGAGTTGTCCGCGTGGCACGACCAGGTCGACCCCATGCAGGATGTGGTACGCGCCGATATGGGTGTGCACACCTGCGAGCGTGAGCAGCGCGTTGTTGGAGGGATTGGCTTGGCTCATACCCCGGCCTCCTCTTTGCCTTCGACAGGCTCAGGTCGAACGGGGGTCGGACTCACCCCAAGGTACGCTTCCTGAACAATGGGCGAAGCGATCACCGTCGCTGGGTCGCCATCGGCCACCAGCGTACCGTTGTGCAGCACGATGATGCGGTCCGCCAGCTCACGCACTACATCCATCTTGTGTTCCACCAGCAATATGGTTTTACGTTTGTCGTCTTTGAGTTTGCGGATCAGGTTGAGGATGACAGGCGCCTCGTCCGCCGACATGCCCGCCGTGGGCTCGTCGAACATGAAGACGTCGGGCTCCAATGCCATTAACAACGCCACTTCCAACTTCCGCTGGTCGCCATGTGGCAGGCTGGCAACCGGCGTGTTCCGCTTGTCATTCATGGCGACCGCGTCCAACACTTCATCGGCCAATTGCGTCAGGGCTTTGTGGTCGCTCCACACACTCCACAGGTTCAGCCCACGCAAATGCGCACCGGATCGGGCCGCCTGCACGGCCAGGCGCACGTTCTCCAACACCGAGAGGTTGGGGAACAAATTGGTCAGTTGAAAGGCGCGCCCCAGCCCCGCGCGGGTGCGTGCCGATGGGCTCAGGCCAGCCAGGCTACTGCCGTTGAGATGCACCTCGCCGCTGGTGGCCTTGATCTGGCCGGAGATGAGATTGAAGAACGTGGTTTTGCCGGCGCCATTGGGCCCGACGATGGCGGTCAACGTGCCGGGCTTGAAGGTGCAGCTCACACCATTCACCGCCACGTGGCCACCAAAGCACACGGTCAAGTCTTTAGTTGCTAACAATCTCGTTTTCTCCGGTTCAATCAGTCATTCAATGGCGCGGTGCGTTCACGGGCAAGTGCCGACGACGTAGTAGTTGGTGCCTGTCATTTTCAGGGTGGTTGTGGCGTAAATGTTCCACAAACCCATGCTTTGGTTGGAGCCATTGGCATAGGTCCACCCGTAAAGTGCATAGGCACGCCCCGCCATGGTGTGCGAGTAGTTGGACGCGGTGTAGCAGGTGGCGGCGGGTGGTGGTGGCGTGCCGGTCGTTGTGCCGTTGACCGCCGCGGATGCGACGCCCTCCGCACCGTTGGCATCCGCCGCCTTGACCGTCCAGCCATAGGTGGTGGCCGCGGCCAAACCCGTATCGGTGAAGTTCAAGGCTGTCACTGGGAGTGCATTGGTCTTGTTGCCATTGCGGTAGACGTTATAACTGGCGGCACCTGAAACTGCACTCCAGTCGATGGTCATGGCGCTGGCTGTGGCGTTGGATACGCTCACATTGGCGGGTGCGGGCAAGCTGGCGGGTGGCGGGGGTGGGGGTGTCACTGCACCGGCGGACACCTGGTCCACCATGGCCTTGATGGCAGCCATTTGCGGGCCAGATTTCTTGGCATAGTTGGCGCTGTCATAGCCCCACCAGTCCCAGCAGCTATTGGTGGCCGCCGTGCTGGTTTGTGGGTACAGCATCACCATGTTATTGGTGTCGGCCCAGCGGTTGTATCCCGTGTTGCGCACATATTGCTGCTGCACCAGGGTCACGTTTTGCTGGCAGCCATGCAGCACCACATGCAAGCGGCACTGCGAACCCGATGTGCAGGCCTGCGGAATATACGCCCAGCCGGTGGGCGCCATGCCATGGTTCGTGATGAACTGGCTTTGGTTGAACTCGACAAAATTGCCGGCGGGCAGCGTACCGTTGTTGCGCGCGTTCAAACTGCCATACAAGTGGGCCAGCAGCGTACCGGCCAGATCAAAATTGCAGTTGTTGATGTAGGGCGATCCCTTGGTGGAGCAACTGCTGCCGTAGTCGTCGGTAATCATCGCGTGCTCGGCCGCAATGTCTTTCCTGTAGACCACATTGGCGGCCGGCACGAAACTGTTGTAGTAGGTTTTTAGCGCATCCATGACGCCCTGTTTGACCGTGCTGTCTATGCTTCCCGAAAACAGATAGACCTTGGAGTTTTGCAGGTTGGCCACGGGGTCGATGCTGCCCGCGCTGGCCCAGCTATTGGTCGTGCTGACCAGGGTGCTGATGGGTATGCCGGCCGGGCTCGCCATGCAACGCCCCGTCGCATTAGTGATGGACCCTTCGGCACAATAAAACGGCCCACCGGCGACGACACCTGCGCCCTTGGCAAAGGTGCCAGAATAGGCTACGTGCAACTGCGCCGCCATGAAGCCGCCCGACGACAGGCCTGACACCGTGGTCTGCGTCTTGTCGATGTTGAGTTGCGGCAGGTTGACCGACGCCAAGGCAGCGGTGCTGGCCAGCGCAAGCGCGCAAGCCGACAGACGAAAAGCGGATAGACGATTCATACGATGTGTCTCCTAGTCATTTTTGGGCGAAAGGGATCCCTGGCCCCCGTGTTTCCGGGGGTTAAAACTGCATTCATAGACAGTGGCGGAGCCTTGGGCTCCGCGAGAGCCGAGCGCTTCTGCTGGAGACGCGCCGTTGCAGCGCTGTTTAGCGCTTGTTGCGGATCGGGATGTTCATCTCTTCTGGTTTGATCTCGCGCACCAGTTCAGGCACACCCCAGGCGAACGCGGGGTCTACCTTGATCTTGAAGTGGTACATGCTTTGCATGGCCTGGTGGTCTTCCTTGCGGAAAGTCATCTTGCCCTTGGGCGTGTCAAAACTCATGCCTTCCATGGTTTTGATCAGCGTGCTGGCCGAGGTGTCGCCCTTGCTGGCGCTCAATGCCGTCACAACGGCCATGGCCGCAGAAAAACCACCGGCAGTAAAGAAGTCTGGCGGTGCCTTGAACTCTCTGTAGTGGCGCGCCACCATCGCTTCATTGACCGGATTTTTAGGAATGCCGAAGTAGTAATACAGCGCGCCTTCCATGCCCGGGAATTGCTTGTAAGCGACCATGGCCGGCAGGATGTTGCCACCGGTCGCCAGCTCAATACCGTAGCGTTTTTTAAGGTCCAGATCAGCGATCTTGCTAAACGGCGCAGGGGCTCCTGACCAGCCCACCGAAATGAATTTGTTGCCGGGTTGATCCTTGAGCTTATCCACTATGCGTTGCAGGCCGGCGGTGAAGTCGGTGGTGCCGACGGGCAGGTACTCTTCATGGACGATTTTGGCGTTTTTGAGCGCGTCGCGGGTGGCCTTGACACCATCACGGCCAAATGCGTTGTCGTTTGCCAGCGTGGCAACCACGTTACCGGGCTTGTCCAATGCAACTGCATTGGCAGCGGCGTCCTGGCTGGAATTGCGGCCGGTGCGGAAAATATATTTGTTCCACTTGTCGCCTGTGATGGAGTCGGCCACAGCGGGCTCCACTAGCAAAATCTTTTTGTATTCTTCGGCGACAGGCAGCATGGCCAACGCAACGGGCGATGCTGTGGGACCAACCGCCAAGTCCACCTTGTCGTCGCCATAAGCGGCAGCCAACAGGCTCTTGCCAATGTCGGGCTTGCCCTGGTCGTCTTTTTCTATGACCACAATCTTCTTACCCGCCACCATCATGGTGCCGCCGGTGGCATAGTCCAAGCCCATCATGAAACCGACGGCCGTCTGCTTGCCATAGGCCTCCAACGGACCCGTCTTGCTATAGATGTGGGCGATCTTGATTTCTTTGGACTGTGCAATGGCGGTAGTGCCCGCGAGCGCAGCAACCAATCCAGTGGCGATCAGCGTGGCGTTGAAAACCCGGCGACGTTCGTACATATTATTTGTCTCCAATTGTTGTATTCGAATCCAGATTGGTGCGCACAAAGCGTGCCAACGCCCATAGTATTGATTTAATTAGGTTTTTTAT
>JBBQBG010000120.1:0-11226 GCA_038317285.1 Burkholderiales bacterium
CTTGCGCCACGCGAAAGATGATGCCGCGCAGCAGCATCTCTTCCACCAGGCCAACAGTGACGTGCATGATGAGCGGCAATACGATCATGCTGCTGGGCGTGACTTCGACCACGTGCATACGAGAGGCAACCCGCACCGATGCCAACGAGCTGGCCCAAGCGGGCGAACAGCTTGGTTTCAAAGAAATGCGTCGCCCCCGCTTGAATCAGTAAAAAGGGCAGCATCAGGAATACGGTGCCCAGCGGGATGCGGGTCAAGGGGAAGCGCAGAATGCGCTGGCTAAAAGGGGCAATGGGCGGGGCGACGAGCGGGGTGCCCGGGTTGGCCTTTGAAGCAGTCATGTCGGTCTTTCAAGGGATGGGAGCCCGACACCGGCGCGCTATTGCTTCTGCTTGGCCTTTTCTTGCTCTGCAGCCATCGCTTCCATGCGCTTGGCGAAGTCTTGCATGCCCTGCGTGTCGATCTTGACCTCGCCATCGGGGGTCTTGATGGTCATGGTCGCATTGGATGGGTCACCGCCGGTACCGGGGCCGGTGGAAATCTGCACGTTTCCTTTGGGCGTGCTGATCTGCATGTTGTGGGTGCCGTTGACGTCGTTCATGCCCTGCATGCGCGACAGGGGCGATGGCATGAATATGTTGCTGACCAGGCTGATCAGCACCGCGCCGACGATGCCCACAATGGCCGCAACTACCAGGTAAGAGACGGACTTTTCAGCTGGATTCTTCATCAGTACTGGCAGGCCCAAATAAAGCAGGTACAGCGAATAGAAACTACCCAGAACCGACAGCATCGACAAGCCGGGTATGGCCATGAAAACGCCTGCCAACATGGCCGGTGTGCTGGCATAGACCGTCAGCTTGACGCCATTCATCAGATTGGGTTGCCCGCCGAAGGTGTTGGCCAATTGGCTGATCAGCCAACCCCAGACGAACACCATCACCAAGGTCATCACATAGTTGCTAATGGCGAGGCCCAGGCCCGTGACTATCGGCAGACGCATGGAGAACCCGAATCCACCGACGCCCAGAATGCTCCAGTAGATGAAGCTGGCCAATGCGGGTATGGCTGCCAAGACGACCATGTAGGGCACATACAGTTTTTGCCAATCCGTGGCTTCCTGCTCAATGGTGACCCAAGTGGGGCCGGGGTTGACGACCATTGCGCGCGCGCGTCCGACAATGTCCATTTGAAGACTCCCTGCAGATAGTTGAAAAACGTGCAGTCTACTGGATGGGCCGCGAACCGCCTAACGCTCTTTTCTCGCGCGTGTATCAGTCGTATTAGCGTGTGGTGGCGCTGCGCTGAAGCAATTTCTTACGAACCAACTGAATATTATTGCGTAGCGCATAAAGCTCTTCGGTGTAGGACAGTGGAACCACGATTTTTTCGGCGTGGCGGTCCATCTGGTTGAGCTCTTCCAGTAAGGGTGCCGTGTCTTCGCTGGCTTCGGCCCGCACTTCCAGCTCGCGCAGTTGCGCATACCAGCGGAAGATGCGCGAACGCACCCGAAAAGCATACAGCGGCGGTACCACGCGCGACAGCGGTAACAGCACCGCCAGGATAATGCCCATGGCCAGCCACATGCGCTCCACCAGATTGGCCACCCAGAAGGGAAGGTAGCGCTGCAGCAGGGGCGTACCGCCCTGAATGCTGCGCTCAGCCTCCTGCGTCACCGGCAGTTCGTTGTTTTTGACGTTCGGGTATTCGCGCGCATGTTTGAACCAACCCGCGCTGCCATGGATGGTGTTGCCTGCCAGTGCAAACAACTGCAGCAGGGCCGGATGGGTGTTGGCATGCGTGAGCAAGGTGGTGGTGGGTGCCACCAGGCGAACGTTTTTGGGTGGAATGTCGTTGGCCAGATCGACCACGCCGCGGGGCAACAGGGCAGGGCTCAAAAAGGCAAAGCGCCGGGAGTAGGCCTCGGCCTGCGCAAAGTCCATCAGCTTGATGCCGGGCGTTTGCAACAGCATCTGCACCATCTGCGATTCGGGTGCCGACACGAACACGATGGCATCCAGGTCACCACCCAGAAAAGCCACGGTGGCGGGGGTCTGCTCCAGTTCTGACAGCGTCAATTGACCAACTTCCACGCGGTTGCTGTCGAGCAGTTTGCGCATCAAGCTGGGTACGCCACTACCGGCCGTGCCTACGTTGACGCGTAAGCCGTGCAGTTGTGTCAGCGACTCCAAAGTGTGCGGCGGCGTAGTGTCGGCCGGGGCCGCGGCTTCGCGGTAAAACAGCCACACGGGCTCCAGAAACAGGCTGCCCAGTGATTCGAGATCGGCGTCGTCGGGGCCATTGGCCTCGCGCGTGCCGCCCTGCACAAAAGCGAAATCGGCCTTGCCTTCGCGCAACAAGCGCAAGTTGTCTGCGGAGCCGTCCGATGGGATCAGGTTAACGGTGATGCCATCTTTGGCCAGCAACTTGGCATAGCGTTTACCGAACTCTTCGTAGGCGCTTTGCTCTGGGCCGGTAGCCAGCGTCACATGCTTTGGTGGATTGGGGTCCAACCACCAATAGGCCAGGGCCAGTAGTACCACGGCCAGTGCGACAAACGGGCCCGCTGAGACCACCAGGTCGCGCAGGGACAGCAAATGGAATCGAATGGTTTGGGTCACACCGCGACCATAGCACGGCCGGTTGGCCCGTCGTTAGGGTCCGGTGGCTAGGCGGCAGGGCGCTCTGCTGCGTGTCCCCCGCCCGCATCGCGGGCTCCTCCTTTACCTGCGCAGAACGCCCTGCCGCCCAGCCACCTCGTGCGCTTGCGCGGGCGTCTTGTCGGCAAAGTCACAATGGGCCATCACGCCACATTGCCAACACTGCGGTTTGCGGGCCTGGCAGACATAGCGGCCATGCAGGATCAGCCAGTGGTGGGCATCGACCATGTAGTGCGCGGGAATGCGTTGCAGCAGTTGCTGCTCGACCTTGTCGGGCGTTTTACCCCGTGCCAGCCCGGTGCGGTTGGATACCCGAAAGATATGCGTGTCCACCGCCATCGTGGGTTCACCAAAGGCCACGTTGAGCACCACGTTGGCCGTCTTGCGTCCCACGCCGGGAAGGGCGTGCAGTGCCTCCCGCGTGCCCGGCACTTGGCCGCCATGCAAGTCCACCAACATGCGGCACGTTTGCAGTAGGTGTTTGGCTTTGCTGTGGTACAGGCCGATGGTCTTGATGTACGACTCCAACCCCGCCAAGCCCAAGTCCAGAATCGCCTGCGGCGTATTGGCAACCGGGAAGAGCTTGCGTGTGGCCTTGTTGACGCCTACGTCGGTAGCTTGGGCACTCAACAGCACAGCGGTTAGCAGTTCGAACACGCTGGTGTATTCGAGTTCGGTTACTGGCGATGGGTTGGCAGCCTGCAACGTGGCGAAGAAGGCTTCGATCTGGGGTGCTTGCATGGGGTTCGCGGAAGGGGGTGTAAAGCGTCTATTTTCGGGTCCGGCTGAGTAGAACACTGTGCTGGCCGCACTGACGTTACGATCTCGCTTTAACCCCAATTGCGCTACTGATGGTGCAAACCGGTACGCTTGGCTCGGGACTACAAGATGGTGGTCAATTTGCTATAGAAATAGTAGCTGAATGACTATATTTTAAGAGGGCTGTAGCCCATTTTTACTTTCAAGACTGGATGGTAACGCTAATTGGGTAAATATTGGGCTGCCTTGCACCAGTTGGAGCGCAGGGCACACTGGAGACGTGAACCTACTAAGGAGTATTTAGAATGAAAGCGAGCGGATGCCGATAGCAGGAAGCAGTCCCGCAGCTGGGCTTCTTTATAGCTGTCCTTGGTTATCAAAAACGAATCTCAAGGTTACGGCTCGGTTTGCCCTCAGCGCCCGATGGCGACGCGGTCGATTTGCTTTTTTGGATTATTCGTTGGAACACCTGTAATGGACGAATGGTCGCAGTTCCAAACCCTGCTTTTATAACGATGCGCCGTCGTGACCGGCATCTCTTTCATCCAAGTTCTTGAATCGTTCTAGTCCTTGCGATCAACCCGTCTCTCAATAAGCGGCTGCGCCAGCATACGGTCCAGTCGCCGCCATTCGGGTTCCCTGAAGGTCTGCAAGCCTAGAGTCATGCCATTCTGACCGTCACGAGGTTGCGCTAGATAAGTGCCAAACAAGCGGTCCCAGCAGGCTAGGTTAAAGCCGAAGTTCTTGGTGTGCTCTGCTATGTGCCAGGAATGGTGAATGCGGTGCATGTCTGGTGTCACGACAAACCAACGCATGCACCGATCCATTCGTTCTGGAATGCGGATATTCGCGTGGTTAAACACGGCCAGGGCATTGAGCAGTAGCTCAAACAACACAACAGCGGCGGCTGGAGGACCCAGGGCCGCGATCAACGCAAATTTGATGCCCATGGACAAGACGATTTCGAGCGAGTGAAAACGCAGTCCGTTCGTCACATCCACATCCACGTCGGCATGGTGCATACGATGTAGCCGCCACAAGACCGGCACGGCGTGAAACAGCACATGTTGCAGGTAGATGGCCAAGTCCAGCAATACCAGCGCCAAGCCGAAAATCAACCACGAGGGAAGCGTCAGCAACGGCAAAAGACCGCCGTGGCGCGCCTCGACTAGCAAGGCCAAGCTGACGGCCGACGTGGGCAAGATGAACCGCAACACCAACGTGTTCAAGGCCACCAGTGCCAAATTGTTTGGCCAGCGTTCGCGCCGGGAGACAGTGCGAGCGCGTCGGGGTGCTAAAACCTCCCACAGCGCCATCACAGCAAAGATGCCAACAAAGGCCAGCAACCGAATCACCGCCTCATGCATGACCATGTATTCGTTCATCGAGCCACTCCAGCAATTGCAGGCGTACTCCTCAGCGCCACGCCCGCGATACCAGCCACTACCCACATTACTGGAACTGCACGAATTGCGGTCGGTATCTTGCACATTTTGGTTTACGTCAGGTCTACGCGATGGCACGCAGGCTCATGCGACGCATTACACCGAGGCCCAGCACCGCCATCAAAGCCATGCCGAGGAATGGCAAAACGGTCAAATTGACTGACTGCCATCCCCATGTATTGAGCAAGCCCCCGGCCGAAAACGAGGCGAAGCTGACCGCGCCGAACATCAGAAAGTCATGCGCTGCTTGGGTTTTGGCCTTCTCCGCCGGTTGATAGGCTTCGGTCAGCAAAGTGGTTCCGCCGATGAACAGAAAATTCCAGCCCACTCCCAACAAGACCAACCCTGACAAGAAGTGCAAAAACTCAATCCCTGTTAGTGCGACAGCGACATGGCCAACCAGGAGCGCAATACCAGCGCCCATGATTGGCAGCACTCCAAAGCGGCGAATTAAGTTGCCGGTAAAGAACGACGGCAGGAACATCCCTAAGACGTGCCACTGAATCACCGTAGTCGACGCGCCCAGCGATTGGCCGCAAATCTGCATAGCCAGTGGTGTAGCGGTCATCACCATAACCATGGCGGCATAGCCGACCGATGAAGCAATCAACGCCGTAATGAAGACGGGCTGTCGCATGATTTGCGAAAGCGGGCGAGCAGGCCCGGGTGTTTCTGCAACCTCTACAGGAGGAATCGCTATGCGCGTCACGACCAACAGCGCAAGGACGCTCAAAGCGGATAGCGCGAAGTAGGATGCCATGAACGGAGCTGGGCCAATTCCCTGCGTTAGGCGAGCGATATTCGGCCCCGCTAGTGCTGCGACTACGCCACCTGCGATCACCCATGAAATCGCCCGGCTCTTGAAGTCGGCGCTGGCCACATCGGCGGCGGCAAAGCGGTAGTACTGTGCGAAACCTTGGTAGCCGCCGACCAGCATATTGGCGAGTACAAACAACCAGAAGCTGTGCAGCCAGATTGCACCTGCTGCGGTTACTCCGGCAACGCATCCCAACGCAGTACCCAGCAAAAATCCCGACTTGCGGCCGAAACGCTGCATCAGTATCGAAGCGGGAATCATGGTGGCCGCAGCGGCCACCATCATCATGGCGATCGGCAGCGTAGCTAAGCTCTTGTCGCTGGCGAGCTGTAACCCGACCAGGCCGGAGATCGTCATCACCATGACCGATGCGGTTTGAAACAGCGCTTGCGTGCCTGCAAGCAGGAAAACATGGCGTCTTTCAGTGATAGTGGGGTTCATGGGTAGCTCTTAGAAAACGAATATTTGTTCGGCCCACTCGGACCAGTCGGCCAGCTCGTCGAGCGTCCCTCGGTGCACGCCTTCCATCAGTTCTTCAGACTTCATACCTCTGGCGTCCATACAGGTGCCACACGCGCCGACGGCATTCGGCGTCGCTCGTAAAACTTTCCCCAGCATCAACTGCGTGTTGTAGAAGCCTTCCGGAACCTTCTGACCGCCCTTGGCAGCGATAGAAGCATCGCCCATCAAAAACACGCGCACTTCATTGCAGTTACGCTTAGCGAGGGCTCCTGCGAGACGCAAGCCGTTGTAGGTGCGTTCGTCGCCATAGGGCGCACCATTGAGGATGAATAATGCTTTCATGGATAAATCTCACTTAATCAAACATACCAAAGATTGTTAGAATGTATCATGAAAACACGGAATGACCTCGCAACAACGATCCCTTTCATAACCAAGACCTTGCTTTCACCATGAGCACCAATCGAGAATTGAAGGACGCTCTGTTTGAACAGGTAGCCAGGATCGCCAAGGCTGCAGCAAGTCCAAAACGGCTGGAGTTGATCGAGTTGCTATGCCAGGCACCGAAGCCGGTCGACTTGTTGGCGCGTGAGGCCGGCATCAGCGTCAAGCTCGCCAGCGCTCATCTGAAAGAGCTGCGAACGGCTCGGCTGGTGGAAACCGAGCGGCAGGGCAAGAACATCATCTACCGCATCGCCAGCCCGGAAGTACCGCGCTTTTGGGTGCTGCTGCGCGCCTTGGCCGAAGATCGCCTGTTTGAACTACAAGACGCTGTGCGGCAAATGACAACATCCAATGGCGAATGGCGTGGGGAAGATCGTGCTGAGCTTCTGCGCAAGGCCCGCGAAGGTGAAGTAGTGGTAATTGACGTTCGGCCGCCCAGCGAGTTTGAGCAAGCACACTTGCCTTTCGCCCGCTCAATGCCGCTTGCTGAACTGCGTGCCCGAGTGGCAGAACTGCCCAAGGACAAGCCCATCGTGGCGTACTGCCGAGGGCCGTATTGCCTTATGTCAGCGGATGCTGTGCGCTTGCTACAAGAACAAGGATATACAGCTTTGCAGTTACGCGAGGGTGTTGCTGAGTGGGGTAGCTCGATAGCGACCTGAGGGACACGCTTTGGCTTAGCGTGATCCATTTTTAGTTTTCTGAAACATCCCTGGTTTGGTCAACCTGTTGCCGGTATGCAAATCCAAGCGCGGCAGTATGGACGAGTCGAACGGCTGCAATCCGCAATTGGCTGGGTCGGCTTTCGCAGCGCACTTGCCGGCGGCGCTCGTTTGAACGGCCCCAGTAGTAAATTTTCAGGTAGGAGTTGGCAGAAAGCGGGAGCAGCCGAATACACAATACGCGTGCCCAGACATTGTTCCATCGAGTGGATCTACTTTTGTCCAGTGAGCGATTGAAGTACCTCCGACTCTAGTGGCGCTGATAACACTGCCCTGCGCCATGCGGGGACGGCTCACTTCTCCCTGTATCCTTTTCCGTCAGGACTAGACGGGGTCGGCGCCAAATACGCAGTATCGACGGATGGGTGTTCTTGATTAGGAAAATTGGGTTGGATGAATTGGTTCGCCTAGAGCCGGAATTCGCCAACGCATTGAAATCGCCCGATCAATGATCAGTTGCAGCCCCGCCACTGTAGCTGGTAAATAATCCCGCCGCTGACGTCTTCTGAATCGATTGAAGACATGGCTTCATTGTTCGCTACCGTTTTGACGCTAAGGCTCGAATTGGTGCGTAAATTAACGTCGGCACCGCAACCTGACCAAATGAGGGGCTGTACCGTCAGTTCGTTATTGATAAAGAAGTCTTCGTTGAGGGTCCCATTGAAAATTACTTCAAGCGCCGGTCCTCGGCTGTTGGCCAAAAAGTACTCTACATTAAATTGTGAGCTTGCCGACTGCGGTAAGTGATTGAACCCCCGAAAATCGATCTTCAGTGCTGACACGCTCATGCCCTTCGGGACGTGAACGGGAATTGCAAGATTGCAACTTTTTCGGTCAAAACTCTTGCCAGTCGTGCCGCCCACTTCCACCTGGTATTTGTCAAACAGCAGACTGAGCGATTTCGCATCCGGGCTCAACGTGGCCGATACCGTGCCCAACGGGCAAGCAGTACCGCCGTACTCTGGCTGTCCCAAGGCAACAGCGAAACCTGTCACCGGCTGGCCCGGTACGGCAGCGTGAATATCAAACTCAGGCGGATCGACATTCGGCTCACCTCCGCCGCCTCCTCCTCCACCGCAGCCACTAAGGGCCAGTGCGGCTACGATAGCCGCAACGCCAAGGGTTACGTTGGTATGACGCTGTTTTCCAAGAGATGTTTTCATTCTGATCAGTTGCAACTACGCCATTGCAACTGGTAAATAATCCCGCCGCGGACGTCTTCGGAATCAATGGAGGACATCGCTTCATTGTTCGCTACCGTTTTGACGCGCAGGCTCGAATTGGTGCGCAAGTTGACGTCGGCGCCACATCCGGACCAAGCGACTGCTTGTACCGTCAGCTCGTTATTGATCAAGTAGTCTTCGTCCAGGGTGCCGCGGAATATCTTTTGATATGACGGACCTCTGGTGCCAGCAAAAAAATATTCAACATTGAATTGCGAACTCGCTGACCGCGGCAAGTGATTGAATCCCCGAAAATCGATCTTCAGAACTGACACACTCATGCCCTGCGGGACGTGGACGGGAATTGCAATATTGCAACTTTTACGGTCAAAGCTCTTGCCCGTCGTTCCGCCGACACCCACCTGATATTTGTCAAACAGCAGACTGAGCGATTTCGCATCCGGGCTTAACGTAGCCGATACCGAGCCAGCCGGGCAACCAGTACCGCCATACCCAGGCTCACCCAGGGAAATATCGTCAGCAGCAAAGGCTGATGTGCTGAGTAAACCAGCGCAAGCCAATAAAACAATTCTATTCATATGATTTACCTTTTGGTCAAAGTCTTGATCAATGTTCCAACCGGTAGATACGAGTACGATGTACCTACCGTTTGGCGCGACTGATTCGACTTTAGGACGCACGGCAGTTGTTATCTGTATGCCAACGTACACAAGAGAGCAAATGTCGCGTGAGGCATTTAAAATGCAGCTGACGCTCACCAAGTTGCTCAAAGCACAATCTACTTTTACTTCACGTTTCACCGCCAGAGTTCCTCAAGATGAAACCCTGCCCACTCTTTTTAGTGAGGCAGCGAGTCACTTGCATTGGACGACAGTACGGCGATACGTTCAGGCCAAATGCCGCAATTCTCGCAGCGCAACCGACACCGGTGCCAGATCAGCAGCCTGCGTGCTGATCGTCGTCAGCAGGGCTTGCAGTCGGCCGATAGCTTGGCCGTGCTGTGTGCGCCAGCTCTGCACGCCTTCTGCACCGCGAGACAACTGACCCAGCGTGATTTGGCGGGCGATGGAGTACACGTCGTCGCGCGCGCTGCCACGGGCTTGGGTCTGCCACAGGGTGTCGGTCGGCAGGCGGTTGATTTGCGTGCGCCAATCGGTCAGGCCCAGGTCGGCTTCGATGCCGAAGTAGGCGCGTGCGGCTTGCTCCAGCCCAGTGTTGGCGCTTTGTGCCAGGTCCACCAAATCCAGTGCGGGGAAGATGAATTCCAGCGCCGTCAGGTTCTGCGCCAGCGCAGCGTCCACACCGGCTTTCACCAGCACGTCGGTGGCCTGTTGCCAGCTGTCCTGCGCGCTCTGTGGCAACCAGTCTGCCAAGTTCTTGCGCAGTTCGCGGGCTGCCGGTTGGTAGCGCTGGATCAGCGTGGGCAGGTCGGTGCCTTCGGCGCGGATGCGCAGCATCCAGCGTGACGCGCGTTGTGCAATGGCGATCAATTTGCTGAGCAGATCGAGTTGCAGGCTGGCTTCAATCTTGTAATCCAGCGCATCGAGTTGGTCCCAGATGGGCTCCAGGTCAAAGATCTCGCGGGCCAGCGTAAAAGCGCGTATCACATCAGCGGCCGTTGCACCGGACTCGGCCGCAATGAAGTTGACGAAAGTTGCACCGGTGCGGTTCACTACCGTGTTGGTGATGAAGGTGGCAATGATCTCGCGCTTGAGCGGGTGGGCCGCAATGGCGGGGCCAAATCTTTCGGTCAGCACCTGTGGGAAGTAGGCCTTGAGTGCGCGGCTGAAGAAAGGGTCATCCGGCAAATTGCTGGCTACCAAATCGTCAAACACCGACATCTTGGCGTAGGCCAAAACGACTGCATTTTCTGGCGATGTCAGGCCAGCCTTGCGGGCGCGGCGCCTTGCAATCTCATCATCGGTTGGCAAGAATTCGATGGCGCGGTTCAAGCGCTTGCTGCCCTCCAACCAATGCATCAGGCGTTGCTGGCCATCCAGCACATACAAGGGGCGATGCGTCGCAATGTCCAATGCTTGGGTCTGGTAATAGTTGTCTTGCAGCACCAGGTGACCGACCTCGTCGGTCATAGAGGCCAACAGGTCGTTGCGCTGCTTGAGCGTCAGGTCACCGGCCTCGACCACGCCGCCCAGCAGAATTTTGATGTTGACCTCGTGGTCGGAGCAGTCCACACCGGCCGAATTGTCGATGGCGTCGGTGTAGATCAGGCCACCTTTTTGGGCGTATTCAATACGGCCGTTTTGCGTGCAACCCAGGTTGCCGCCTTCGGCCACCACTTTGCATCGCAGCTCACTGCCGTTGACGCGGAAGGCATCGCTGGACTTGTCGCCCACCTGCGCATGGGTCTCAAAGCTGGCTTTGACATAGGTGCCGATGCCGCCGTTGTATAGCAGATCCACGGGCGCTTGCAGAATGGCTTTCAGCAGCTCCAGTGGTGGCAGTTCTTCAGCGGTGATGCCGATGACGGCACGGGCCTCGGGGCTCAGCGGGATCGACTTGGCACTGCGGGGGAACACGCCACCGCCTTGCGAGATCAGGCTCTTGTCGTAGTCATCCCAGCTGGAGCGGGGCAGGTTGAACAGGCGCTGGCGCTCGGCGAACGAGCGTGCCACATCGGGGCTGGGGTCGATGAAGATGTGGCGGTGGTCAAACGCCACGACCAGCTTGATGTGCTCTGACAGCAGCATGCCGTTGCCAAACACGTCGCCCGAC
>JBBQBG010000121.1:0-11209 GCA_038317285.1 Burkholderiales bacterium
TAGGCGGTCATGCCGCGTGCCACGTAGTCTTGTGCCAAGTCGAACATGTGGTACCACATGTTGTGGATACCGGCCAAGGTGATGAACTGGTACTTGTAACCCATGGCGCCCAGTTCTTTTTGGAACTTGGCAATGGTCGCGTCGTCCAGGTTCTTCTTCCAGTTGAACGATGGCGAGCAGTTGTAGGCCAACATCTTGCCGGGGTGCTTGGCATGCACGGCTTCTGCAAATTTGCGGGCAAATTCCAGATCAGGCGTACCGGTTTCGCACCACACCAGATCCGCGTAATCTGCGTACGCAATCGCGCGGCTGATCGCTTGGTCCATGCCCTTCTTGGTCTTGTAGAAGCCTTCGGCGGTGCGCTCACCGGTCAAGAAGGGCTTGTCGTTTTCGTCGTAGTCGCTGGTCAACAGGTCAGCGGCTTCGGCATCGGTACGGGCAATCACCAGCGTAGGCACGCCGTAAACGTCGGCAGCCATACGGGCCGCGATCAGCTTTTGGCAGGCTTCGGTGGTGGGGACCAACACCTTGCCACCCATGTGACCGCACTTCTTGACAGAAGCCAATTGGTCTTCAAAGTGCACGCCACCGGCACCGGCGCGGATCATGGCCTTCATCAGCTCATAGGCGTTCAACACGCCGCCGAAACCCGCTTCCGCGTCAGCCACGATAGGTGCGTGGTAGTCGATGTAACCCTTGTCGCCAGGGCCAACGCCCTTGGACCACTGGATTTCGTCGGCGCGGCTGAACGAATTGTTGATGCGCTCCACGACCTTTGGCACCGAGTCCACAGGGTACAGCGACTGGTCGGGGTACATAGCGGAATATTCGTTGTTGTCAGCGGCGACTTGCCAGCCGGACAGGTAGATGGCTTTGACGCCAGCCTTGACCTGCTGCATGGCTTGACCACCGGTCAACGCGCCCAGGCAGTTGACATACGGCTCGTTGTTCACCAGGCCCCACAGCTTCTCGGCACCACGGCGGGCCAAGGTGTACTCCACCTGGAATGAGCCACGCAGGCGCACAACATCAGCGGCGGTGTATCCGCGCTTGATGCCTTTCCAGCGGGGGTTGGTCGCCCAGTCTTTTTCAAGGGCTGCGATTTGCTGTTCACGGGTCTGAGTAGTCATGGAATCACTCCGTCGTAGTTAAAGAATTTCGGCGCCTGAAGCCGGTATTGCGATTCAAGCTAAGCTCCATTCTAGTCTTATATAAGACTGATTATGTATCTTATGTCTTATATATGACTAAATATTTTTCTATACAAATCAACACCTTACAAAACATTTTTCTCTATGTGAACTCTAAAAGTTGCGATATGAAAACTTCCAAAGACTAAAAGCACAAACCGCGCCACTACATTCGGGTGGCAGTTCAAGCACACACAAATGGCTTGAACACAGCAATAGTGACAATCAGGCCCGGTTTCCCTACAAACAGTTGGGATAATGCCAAGCTTTTTAATGAGGAGTGCGCCGTGCTACTGACCCTGGTCATCGTCTACTTGCTGATTACCATCGCCATTGGTCTCTATGCGGCCAGACGGGTCAAGAACACGTCGGACTTCGCGATTGCGGGACGGCGCCTACCCTTGATCATGATCGTCACCACGACGTTCGCTACCTGGTTTGGGTCAGAGACGGTACTGGGCATTCCTGCCAAGTTTGTGAACGGAGGCCTCAATGGCGTGGTGGAAGACCCGTTCGGTGCCGGTACTTGCCTCATTTTGGTCGGCATGTTCTTTGCGGCCAAGTTGTACAAGATGAATCTGCTGACCATCAGCGACTATTACCGTGAGCGCTTTGGTCGCGTGGTGGAAGTGGTGTGTTCTTTGATCATCATGCTGAGCTACCTCGGATGGGTGTCGGCACAGGTTACTGCTTTGGGCTTGGTATTCAACTTGTTGTCAGCCGGCGCCATCAGCATCCCCATGGGCATGACCATCGGCGTGGTTTCCATCCTGGCCTATACGCTGTTTGGCGGTATGTGGTCGGTGGCAGTCACTGACTTCATCCAGATGATCATCCTGGTCGGCGGGCTTGCGATACTGGCGGTATTTGCTGGCAACATGGCCGGTGGCGCGGACAAGGTTGTGTCTTTGGCAGTCAGCAAGGACATGTTCAAGTTCTTGCCAGAACCCTCGTTCAAAGACATCGTCTTCTTTTTTGCGGCGGCCATCACGATGATGTTGGGGTCCATTCCACAGCAGGACGTTTTCCAGCGCGTCATGTCTGCCAACAAAGTGGGTTCGGCCGTCAAGGGGCCGATCATTGGTGGCGTCTTCTACATCCTGTTTGCCTTTGTACCGATGTTCCTGGTTGCAAGCGCGCTCATCATCATGCCGGAGCAGACTGCTGTCCTGCTCAAGGAGGACCCGCAAAAGGTGCTGCCCACCCTGGTGTTGGAGAAGATGCCATTTGTCATGCAGGTGCTGTTTTTTGGTGCACTGTTGTCTGCCATCAAGTCAACCGCTTCGGCCACCCTTCTCGCGCCCAGTGTCACCTTTGTGGAAAACATCTGGCGCCAGTTCAAACCCCGCATGGGTGACAAGGAAGAACTGCGCACCATGCGCATTACCGTATTGGTGTTCAGCATATCGGTATTGGCTTACGCCATCAAAACGCAGGGCACCCCGATTTACGAAATGGTGTCGGGCGCTTACCAGGTAACTCTGGTGGGTGCATTTGTACCCTTGGTCTTTGGACTCTACTGGAAACGTGCCACCACCCAAGGCGCCTTGCTCTCCATCGCCCTGGGTCTGCTGACCTGGCTGATCTTTCTAGCGACACCCGCAGGCGAAGCGTTCCCTTGTCAATTGGCCGGTGTTCTGGCGGCGCTGTTGGGCATGCTTGCCGGATCATTAGGTCCGCAGATCGTCAAGAACGCACACGCCGGCCACCACAAGCTGCCGGGCATGGCTGAGTGACGGGCTCACACCCGCCGCGTTGGTTGGCGTATGGGAGCCTGGCGCTGAGCATGGCCCTCGTGGGCTGCTACGTGGCGCTGTCCAAACCGCTGGTGGCAGCCTTGTCGGTGTTTCTGCTGGCCTGGCTGCGTTTTGGCATTGGCGGCTTGGCCATGGTGAACTGGCTCAAGCGCACGCACAACGAGCCGCCCATGAACGGTGCAACCAAGCGCTTGCTGTTTTTAGAGTCCTTTGTCGGCAATTTCCTGTTCTCTATAGCCATGCTGTTTGGCGTCAGCATGACTACTGCGGTATCGGCCGGCGTCATCATGGCCACCATTCCGGCCGTAGTCGCACTGATGAGTTGGGCCTTTCTGAAAGAGCGCATCGGGTTACGGGTGTGGGCCGCCATCGCCTGCGGCGTGCTGGGCATCGGCGTGCTTGCGCTATCAAAAAATGAGCTATCTACGCATATTCCACGAGGGCTAGAGGCCGATTTGACCAATAGCAAAGTACTGTGGGGCAATATTTTGGTGTTTGTAGCCGTGTTGTGCGAGGCGGCCTATGCCGTCATCGGCAAGAAGCTCACCGGCAGCCTGGCACCCAAACGCATCGCGGCACTCATCAACTTATGGGGCTTTGTGTTGATGACGCCGATGGGGCTGTACGCCGCCTGGCACTTCGAGTTCGGCTCCGTCACACCGTCCATCTGGCTGCTGCTGGTGTTCTATGCCATGGCGGCCAGCGTCTGGACGGTATGGTTGTGGATGACGGGATTGCAAACGGTGCCGGCAGCCCGCGCAGGTGTATTCAGCGTGATGCTGCCGATATCGGCGGCCTTGGTTGGGGTACTGGTACTGGGAGAGACACTCAGCGGCCTACAAACCTTGGCCTTTGGCATTGCGCTGTTGGGCGTGCTGCTGGCGACCTTGCCCGCAGGCCAAACCACTACACCAGCGCCTTAGACGCCACGACGATGCCGTCTTCGTCGGCGTAGAGCCAGTCACCGGGTCGCACCCAAACGCCCTGCACCTGTACGGCCACGTCGGCCTGCCCCTGCTGGCGCTTCTCGGTGGGCATCGGCATGGCGGCCAACGCGCGTATCCCGACGTCTTGCGTGGCCAGTTCTGCGGTATCGCGCACGCAACCGTCAATCACCACACCGGCCCAGCCATTGCGCGCCGCCGCTGCACCCAGGTTGCCGCCCAGCAACGCCTTGCGCAGGGAGCCGCCCCCATCCACTACCAGCACTTTGCCCACGCGGCCCTGCGGCGTCTCCGAGTAGCCGATAGCGTCGACAGCGGCCTTGACCAGCGTGTTGTCCTCGAAGCACTTGACCGTTATCACAGTGCCCGCGAACTTTTTGATCGCGCCAAAGTCCCGAAATACCGGGGGAAGCACGCGAAAATCACCGGTGGAATCGTTCTTGTGAACGTCACACAGATCACAGGTTGCAAACGCAATCGCCATAGCCAGTCACTCCTTTTTGCCAAATAGACCCATTCTCCAATGGAAAAAACAACATTTCCCAATGAAAAAATGATTTTTCCGCTGGATAAGCCGCTTTTTCTCCAGTAGCATCCGTGTACCAGTGAAGAGGCAGCTTTTCACTGGTGATTAATCAACTTCAAGAAGGACAATCAATCATGGCAACTGCAAAGAAAGCTCCGGCTAAAAAAGCGGCACCTGCAAAGGCAGCAGCTCCGGCAAAGAAGGCAGCTCCTGCGAAAAAAGCAGCAGCTCCCGCAAAGAAAGTAGCCGCCAAGGCTCCGGCCAAGAAGGCAGCTCCCGCGAAGAAAGCGGCTCCGGCCAAGAAGGTCGCCGCTAAGGCTCCGGCTAAAAAGCGCACAGTGAATGCTGCATTCATGAAGGCTTTGACACCCAGCGCCGCATTGGCTTCCATCGTTGGCAACAGCCCACTGCCCCGCACCGAAGTGGTGAAGCAGCTGTGGGTGTACATCAAGAAGCACAAACTGCAAGACGCAGTCAACAAGCGCATGATCAATGCAGACGCCAAGCTGAAAGAAGTCTTTGGCAAGATGCAAGTGTCGATGTTCGAGATGGCTGGCCTGATCGGCAAGCACCTCAAATAATTGGCCTTTGTGCCACGCTAAGAAGGCCGGATCATCCGGCCTTTTTTTTGCGTCCGAAACACAGGGAAAACCAGAGCATGGCGTGGTTTTTGCGTTGGTAGAATTCGGCACCCTGTGCACCGCCGCGGTGCACTTCCTTTTTGTCTATACAACTCCCAACACACCCATCCATGCTGCGCTTTCTGTTCACGCGCTTGAGCCTGATCATTCCGACGTTCTTCGGCATGACACTGGTGGCGTTTTTTCTGATCCGCTTGGTCCCGGGCGACCCCATAGAGACCCTGGCCGGGGAACGCGGCATCGACGCCACGCGCCACGCCGTTTTGCTCAAGGAATATGGGCTAGACCGGCCCGTCATCGTGCAATACGGCATCTACATTGCCAAGGTTTTGCAAGGCGATTTGGGCAAGTCCGTTATCACCCAAAGCCCTGTGATGACGGAGTTCGCAGCGCTGTTTCCGGCCACCATCGAGCTTGCGCTGTGCGCCATTCTGTTCGCGCTGTTGCTCGGCATTCCGGCCGGCATCCTTGCCGCGGTCAAACGCAACACCATTTTGGATCACGGTGTCATGGGGGTCTCGCTCACCGGCTATTCCATGCCCATCTTCTGGTGGGGCCTGTTGCTGATCTTGTTCTTCTCGGTGCAGCTCGACCTGACACCGGTGTCCGGGCGCATAGCGGTGCAGTATTTCATTGAGCCTGTCACCGGTTTTTTGCTGATCGATACCCTGCTGGCTAACGACAAGGCAGCATTCTGGTCGGCGGTCTCGCACCTGATTCTTCCCACCATTGTGCTGGGCACCAACCCGCTCGCGGTGATCGCACGCATGACCCGTTCGGCCATGCTGGAGGTCCTGGGTGAGGACTACATCCGCACCGCGCGCGCCAAAGGTTTGCCAACCCTTCGCATCGTGGCCGTGCACGCGCTGCGCAACGCACTGATACCCGTCATCACCGTGATCGGCTTGCAAGTAGGTGTGTTGTTCACCGGAGCCATCCTGACCGAAACCATCTTCTCGTGGCCTGGCGTCGGCAAGTGGCTGATCGAAGCCATCAGCCGCCGGGATTATCCGGTTCTGCAGGGCGGCATGCTGTTACTGGGCGCCATGGTTATGGCCGTCAACCTGCTGGTAGACGTCACCTACGGCATCATCAACCCGCGCATCCGGCACCAAAAATGACGACCAGTACACACGCTATGGCTGCACCCCTGCATCCCTTGAAAGACTTCTGGCGCTACTTCAGCGCCAACCGTGGCGCCGTAGGCGGGCTGCTGATTGTGGTGACCGTGCTGTTGCTGGCCGCATTCGCCAATGTTGTGGCCCCCTACCCGCCTGATCTGACCGACAACTCGGTGTTCCTGGTGCCGCCCGCATGGCAAGCAGGTGGCTCGTCTGCCCATTGGCTCGGCACGGACGCCATTGGCCGCGACATCCTGTCGCGCCTGATCTACGGTGCTCGGCTCTCCCTGACCATTGGTATTGCCGTTGTAGCCCTGTCTGTCGTGGTCGGCACCACGCTCGGTCTGCTTGCGGGCTACTTCCGCGGCATATTCGAGATCGCCGTGATGCGCATCATGGATATCGTGTTGACACTACCCAGCTTGCTGCTGGCCATTGTGATCGTGGCCATTTTGGGGCCTGGCCTGATGAATGCCATGCTGGCAGTGTCCATCGTCGTGCTACCCCACTACGTGCGCATCACGCGGGCGGCTGTCATCTCTGAAACCTCGCGCGACTACGTCACGGCAGCCCGTATGGGCGGTGCCGGCCACTGGCGCATTATGTTCAGCGAGGTACTGCCCAACTGCACTGCGCCTTTGATTGTGCAGGCTTCGCTGGGCATATCCACCGCCATTCTGGACGCCGCCGCGCTGGGCTTTTTGGGCCTGGGTGCGCAACCGCCGTCACCCGAATGGGGCACCATGCTGGCCGACGCGCGCGAATTTGTGCTGCGCGCCTGGTGGGTGGTGACTTTCCCCGGGCTTGCCATCCTGATCACCGTATTGGCCTTCAACCTGCTTGGCGATGGTCTGCGCGACGCGCTGGACCCCAAGCTCAAGCGCTAAACCAATCGCTCAACCATACGACAGCACCACACCATGGCCTTGCTAGAAATTGAAAACCTGTCGGTAGAGTTTCCCTCGCACAACGGCGTCATGCACGCTGTGGACGGCGTTAGCCTGTCACTCGATACCGGCGACGTGCTGGGCATCGTCGGCGAATCCGGCTCCGGCAAGAGTGTCACGATGATGGCCCTGATGGGCCTGGTGGCCTACCCGGGCCGGGTGACCGCGGACAAGCTGCGCTTTGATGGCCACGACCTGTTGGCATTATCTGACCGAGAACGCCGCCGCCTGACCGGCAAAGATTTGTCGATGATCTTCCAGGACCCGACCACTAGTTTGAACCCCTGCTTTACCGTGGGCTTCCAACTGGCCGAGACCTTGATATTGCACATGGGGCTGGACAAAAAAGCCGCTCGCAAACGGTCTATCGAATTGCTCGAGCAGGTTGGCATCCCCGCGCCTGAAAGCCGCTTGGGTGTATACCCGCACCAGCTTTCCGGCGGCATGAGCCAGCGCGTCATGATTGCCATGGCCATCGCCTGCAACCCCAAGTTGCTGATTGCAGATGAACCCACAACGGCGCTCGACGTCACCATCCAGGCGCAAATTCTGGACCTGTTGCGCAGCCTGCAAAAAGACCGCGGCATGGCCCTGGTGCTGATAACCCACAACATGGGCGTGGTCAGCGAAATGGCCCAGCGCATTGCCGTGATGTATGCCGGCCAGATCATGGAGCAGCGTGGTGCTGACACCTTGTTCACTGCGCCCCAGCATCCGTACACCGAAGCCCTGATGGCGGCATTGCCCGAGCGCAACGACGGCCACTCCCGCCTGGCCACGATTCCTGGCATGGTGCCCGGCTTGTATGACCGTCCCAAAGGATGCCTGTTTGCGCCACGCTGCAGCTACGCCAACAACGGCCTGTGCCAGACCCGCCCGTCGCTGCGCCCTTGGCAGGATGGCGCCGTGCGTTGCCACTACCCGCTGGGCGACCCGGATCGAGCTGAACACGCGCCCAAGCACGCGGAGGTGGAAGCGTGAGCACCCCACAGACCCCCGCAGCCACCAACGGCCACACCGCAACCGTGGTCACGGCTAAGGACTTGCGCCGCGTCTACCCCATCAGCAAAGGCCTGTTCAGCAAGCCAGACTTGCTGCAAGCGGTGGGTGGCGTGTCGTTCAGTGTCGAGGCCGGCAAAACACTGGCCATCGTCGGTGAATCCGGTTGTGGCAAGTCCACGCTGGCGCGCATGGTGACACTGATCGAGCAACCCACCGGCGGCAGCCTGCACCTGGGCGGGCTGGATGTCGTCAACGCGTCGGCCGACGACAAAAAAGCCCTCCGCAAGAAGGTGCAATTGGTGTTTCAGAACCCCTACGGCTCGCTCAATCCGCGTAAGCGTATCGGTCAGATTCTGGAAGCGCCGCTGGAGATCAACACCCTGCTCACCGCCGCGCAGCGCGCCGACAAAGCCCGCGCCATGTTGGCCATGGTCGGCCTGCGCCCCGAACACTACGATCGTTATCCGCACATGTTCTCCGGCGGCCAGCGCCAGCGCATCGCGATTGCGCGAGCCTTGATGCTGGAGCCGTCTTTGGTGGTGGCGGACGAACCGGTGTCAGCGCTGGACGTGTCCATCCAGGCTCAGGTGTTGAACCTGCTGGCCGATTTGCAGCGCGACCTGGGCTTGGCCTACCTGTTCATCTCGCACGATTTGGGAGTGGTGCGCCACATTGCCCATGACGTACTAGTGATGTACCTGGGCCATACCGTCGAACACGGTGACAAGAACGCTATCTTTAGTCGGCCCTTGCACCCCTACACCCAGGCCTTGCTGGCCTCGACGCCCGGCCTGGCTGGCAGTGGCCCTGCGGCCCAGCGTACGGTGTTGAAGGGTGAGCTGCCCTCACCCTTGAATCCGCCTGTGGGCTGCGTGTTTTCTACCCGCTGCCCGCATGCCACCGACCAATGCCGCAAGGAACGCCCCCAATTGCAGGAACTGCACGGCCGTTTGGTCGCCTGTTTCGAGGCGCCGCGCCTGGCAGCAGCTATTCCCTCACAGTAAGAACCCCAATACGGGGGAGCCGTTTACTCGCGTAACATGGCTGCTCGGCGACCAGGCCACGAGCTTGGTTCAATTGTTCACGAGGGGTCGTATGCCGCCCCTCTTTTTTATGGAGTTTTCTTGATGACCACTTCCTTCCCACGCACTCCGTTGCGTGCCAGCAAAGTTGCCATGCTGTGCGCTGTGGCATTGCCTGCCCTGATGGCACTGACGCCCGCTGCAGCCAAAACCTTGGTGTATTGTTCCGAAGGCAGCCCCGAGAATTTTGCACCCAGCATCAACACCACCGGCACGTCGTTTGATGCTACGGAACAGATTTACGACAACCTCGTCAAATTTGAACGCGGCGGCACACAGGTCACTCCGGGTCTGGCCGAAAAGTGGACCGTGTCCAAAGACGGCCTGGAATACACCTTCTTCTTGCGCAAGGGTGTGAAGTGGCACTCCAATAAAAATTTCAAACCGTCGCGCGACTTCAATGCCGATGATTTCTTGTTCACGATGAACCGCCAGTGGATTGAGTCTGACCCCTACTTCAAGGTCACCAGCTCCAACCACTCTTACTTCAATGACATGGGTATGCCCAAGCTGCTGAAGTCCATCGAAAAGCTTGACGAGTACACCGTCAAAGTTACGCTCAACAAGCCTGAGGCACCCTTCCTGTCCAACCTGGCCATGCAGTTTGCCGGCATCCAGTCGCAAGAATACGCCATTGCCATGCTCAAGGCTGGCATGCCCGAAAAGATCGACCAGGAGCCAATCGGCACCGGTCCCTTCGTGTTGGTGCAGTACCAAAAAGACGCCATCATTCGCTACAAGGCCTTTCCACAATACTGGAAGGGCGCGGCCAAGGTTGACGACCTGATCTTCTCCATCACACCGGATGCGTCGGTCCGCTGGGCCAAGTTGCAAAAGGGTGAGTGCCATGTCATGCCCTACCCCAACCCGGCCGACCTGGACGCCATCCGCAAGGACCCTAATGTGACGGTGCTGGAACAGCCTGGACTGAACATTGGTTTCCTGGCCTACAACACCACCAAGAAGCCGTTTGACGACGTGCGCGTGCGCAAGGCCATCAACATGGCCATCGACAAGAAGGCCATCGTGTCCGCGGTCTATCTGACCACCGGCATTGCAGCCACCAACCCGATTCCGCCCACACAATGGTCCTACAACAAGTCCATCAAGGACGACGCATTTGACCCGGTTGCAGCCAAGAAGGCCCTGGCCGCCGCCGGCTACCCGAATGGCTTCACCACGGACCTGTGGGCCATGCCCGTGCAGCGCCCGTACAACCCCAATGCCAAGCGCATTGCCGAACTGATGCAGGCTGACCTGGCCAAGATTGGTGTTACGGCCGAGATCAAGAGCTTTGAATGGGGCGAGTACCGCAAACGCATGCAAAACGGCGAACACCAGATGGGCATGCTCGGCTGGACCGGTGACAACGGTGACCCAGACAACTTCTTGAACACCCTGCTGGGCTGTGATTCCGCCAAGACCAATGGCTCCAACGTCGCCAAGTTCTGCTTCAAGCCTTTTGAAGACCTGGTGCAAAAGGCCAAGCTGGTCTCCAACCCTGCCGAACGTACCAAGCTGTACGAGCAGGCCCAGGTCATCTTCAAAGAACAAGCGCCCTGGTTCACCATTGCCCACGCCGTGCAACTCAAGCCCGTGCGCAAAGAAGTCATCGACTTCCAACTGAGCCCCTTCGGCCGCCACACGTTCTATGGCGTGGACATGAAGTAATTGCGTAAGTGGTTGGTGTTTCTCAAAAGTTTAAGGCCGGTGTGAACCGGCCTTTTTTTTTGGACCGACCAAACTGTTCAAAAAAAAATCCCCTGAGGAGGGGCGGTGGATTTCGCGGGTAGCAACTATTTCTGGGGCGCTTCGCCGTTGCTGGGTGCTGGTTTCTTCTGGTTGAACTTGGCCGCGGCCTCTGCACGCTTGCGCGTGCGCTCGGCGTTGGTACGCTCAAGCTGTGCCTGGTTGGTTTTCTTCATGTTGGGATCTTTGCCGAATACGCCTGCCATAGTGATGACTCCTTCGTTTCAGTCTAACTGAAAACTCCTAAGCC
>JBBQBG010000122.1:0-11207 GCA_038317285.1 Burkholderiales bacterium
ATTGGACAATGCACAGCGGTTTGCAAAAGATATCCAGGCATCGAAACTGGTTGTGTTCGATGCACTGGGCCATGTGCCGCACGAAGAAGATGCGCAGAAAACGGTAGAGGCCTTCAAAGCATTCCTTGCGGCAGCGCCAATTTGAAGCGCTCCACTGTCTAATTGGTGTTTTAATCGGGCTCTAGCCCTCGTGAATAGTGCGTAATAAGCTATTCTTTTTATAGCAGGTATTGTGCATGAGCGAAAAAAAGCCCTTTGAAATTGCGCGTGAAACGCTCAAGCAACTGACGCTGCAAAAGCTTCCGCCGACGCCGACCAACTACTTGGCCATTTACAACGAGATCGCCGGTGTACCGCTGATTGCGCCTTTTCCGGCAGACATCCTGCGCGATATTTCCAAGTCGCTGCCGGTCAAGACACCAGGTCAGCAAAAGCAGCGGGGGCTATTGGACTACGCCATTGACCGCCTGAACTGGGATGGCGTCAAGACTGCCCTGGTTGCTTACGGAAGCTTTGCCCCAATGACGGGCGCAGACAATGCGCCCGCAGCCGCCGTGCCCAAGACCGGCTTGAATGCCAGCGCACCGGCATTGACGACCGAATTTCTAGAACAATTGGGCAAGCTGATTGAGTACACCCAACCGGCACTGGGGACGGATGACGAACGCTTTGGCGAGTTGAGCAAGAACCTTACCACCGCGTTGCGCCAGAGCGGCGCGGACATCTTGACCCTCAAAAGCCTGCTGCTCAGTTACAGCGACCGGGTCTCGTTCGTTGCGGAAGACCAAGCCGAAATCAAAAAAGTATTGCTCAAGCTTTTGCATTTGGTGTTTGAAAACATAGGGGATTTGAGTCTGGATGAGCAATGGCTCAAAGGCCAGATGGACGCGCTGATGGAGGCCTCAAGTCCGCCCTTGACGCTTCGAAGGCTCGACGATGTGGAAAGCCGCTTGAAAGATGTCATCTTCAAACAAAAAGATGCCAAAGAGCATGCCCTGCAGGCGCAAAACGAAATGCGAACCATGCTGGCCGCCTTTATAGACCGCCTGTCAGACATGGCCAAGTCCACCGGAAGCTTCCATGAAAAGCTGGAAGAAAATGCCCGCCAGATCGAGCAGGCCAAGACCCTGGTGGAAATTGCGCCCGTGCTGAAGGAAGTGATCAGCGCCACCCGCACAATGGCCAGCCAAAGCAAAACTTCGGGTGATGAACTGCAGACCATGCGCGACCGCGCCATCCAGACCGATGCCGAGCTGGTCAAGCTGCACCAGGAGCTTGACCGCGTCAGCACGCAGGCCCGCCATGACCCACTGACGGGCGCGCTCAACCGCAAGGGGCTGGAAGAGGCTGTAGAGCGCGAAATCTCCAGCGTGCGCCGCAAAGACACACCGTTGTGCATGGCGTTGCTGGACATTGACAACTTCAAAAAACTCAACGACACGCTGGGCCACGCATCCGGCGATGGGGCCTTGGCCCATCTGGCCAAAGTGGCCCGCGAATGCATGCGTCCACAAGACACACTGGCCCGATACGGGGGCGAGGAATTTGTCATCTTGCTCCCCGATACGCCGCTGGACAAGGGTATTGAAGCCATGACCCGTTTGCAGCGGGAGCTGACTAAAAAATTCTTTCTGGCGGGAGCCGAAAAAATTCTCATCACCTTTAGCGCCGGGGTTGCGCAATTGGCACCTGATGAAACGGGTGGTGATGCCATCAAGCGCGCCGACAAGGCCATGTACCTGGCCAAACGCGCAGGCAAAAACCGCGTGCTGGGCGCCTAGCGTTTTGCCCCATATTTAACTCAATTGGACGCCCCACCCATGACCTACCTTGTTGCCGGATTGTTGATCTTCCTGGGTGTGCACTCGGTTCGCATTTTTGCCGATGGATGGCGCACGCAAATGCTGCAGCGCCGGGGCGAAGCTGCCTACAAGGGCGTCTACACGCTGCTGGCGCTGGTGGGATTGGGCCTCATCATCTATGGCTTTGGCGTGGCGCGTGAGGCGCCTGTGATGCTCTGGATCCCGCCCGCGGGCATGCGCCATGCGGCGGCGCTGCTCACACTGGTTGCCTTCATACTGCTGGCCGCTGCCTATGTGCCGCGCAATAGCATCAAGGCACGCGTGCACCATCCCATGGTGTTGGGTGTCAAATCCTGGGCATTGGGCCATTTGCTGGCGACCGGCAGCGTGGCCCACCTATTGCTATTTGGGTCTTTTCTGGTTTGGGGTGTTTTGAATTTCATCGCCGCACGCAAGCGCGACCGTTTGGCGGGAACGCAGTATCCGGCCGGTACTCTGGGTGGTACTGCCATAACGGTGGTAGTGGGAGTTGCTGCTTGGGCAGCGTTTGCTTTCAAGCTGCACGGCTTGTTGATTGGCATTAGACCTTTTGGCTAGCCCCGCCCTGCAGCGCCCATCCATAATGGGCGGTTTCACCCCGCAGGAGTCCTTGCATGCCGCGTTCCATTCTCGAAGAGTCCCGTATCCATCCCGCCATACGCGACAAAGTAGCCTGCAGTCAGCTCAGTATTGTCAAAGAGGTTCAGGCAGCGGTGGCCCAGCATGCGGTGGTGGTAGTGGGCATGGGCATGAACCCGTTTCCAAAGCAGGCGCGTAAGTTGTTGGATGAGGCAGGGATCGCTTACCACTACCTTGAATACGGCAGCTACTTCAAACTTTGGCGCGAGCGAAACGCCCTGAAAATGTGGACCGGTTGGCCCACTATTCCTATGATTTTTGTCAAGGGCAGCCTGGTCGGAGGTGCCGATGATTTGAAGAAACTGATGGCCAGTGGTGAGTTCAAAACCCTGCTGACCTGAGTTTTATAAGGCTTACTTGGCCGGCGGCTTGTTGTCTCCACCCGGGTGTCCGTAAGCCTGTCCGCCAGCGCCACGGTGGTGTCTGCCCATGCGGGCGTGTTCGGCATCAAAAGTCTTCTTTTGGTCTGCGTTCAGCACAGCATAAAAAGTTTTGGTGGCCTCGTCTCTTTTGTCCATGGTGGCGGTCATGTCAGCCATATGCTGGGCGCGCATCGCGTGCATTTTGTCAATGCGTTCTGGTGTGGTGAGTTTGTCCATCTCGGACCGATCGGGACGTTTGTGGTCCGTCCAGCCGGCTGGCGGTTTCATCGCGGCGGTGAAGGTGGTCCAGGCGCCTTCTTGGTCTGCGCTAATTTTGAGTTTGGCTTTCAGTTCGGTTTGGTGCTTGGCGACCATTGCTTGCATCTTGGCCGGATCCATGTGGTGGCCGCGCATGCCCATACGATCACCGTGGCCCATGCCCCCGCCATGGGCGCTGCTGGCACCGGCCATGGGTGGGCGTGCGTCGGGTGTGGTGGTTGCCGCTGTTTGGGCGAAACTGGCGAAGCCGGCGCTAGCCAGCATGCCTGCGAGTATGAGAGATTTAAAACCGGATTTCATGGACTTCCTTTTGTGTCTGTCTGTCGCGGGAATGGCGAGCAGGTTGAAGCCAGTGTGCCGCTTGCGTGTATCTGGCGCATTGCGTGCGCATATGGCTTTGTAAAGTTGGGCCCCCACGCCGTTTCGATGTGCGAGTGCACTGCGTTGACAATACAGGCCTCGCGAGAATTTCTAAATTGGTAAAGGTAATGACGTGTTCAAGAATTTGATGATTTATCGTCTGGTAGCGGGCTGGCCCACGGAGCTGGCCGCGCTGGACGACGTACTGGGGAAAGCGCAATTTGTGGAGTGTGGTGCTTCACAGGAAAAGTCGGTGGGTTGGGTCGAGCCGCGAGGCCATGCCCACGGCCCGATGGTCGAGGTTATTGGCGGCCAATGGCTGCTCAAGCTCATGATGGAAGTCAAGGTAGTACCGGGCTCGGTGATCAAGCGGAAGGTTCAAGACCAACTAGACCACATTGAGGCGACCACAGGTCGCAAGCCGGGTAAAAAAGAAAAGCGTGAAATCAGCGAAGATGCCCGCCTCAGTTTGCTGCCCATGGCGTTCAGCAAGCAGTCCAGCGTGCAGGTTTGGGTGGATCCGGCTGCGGGCTTTTTGCTGACCGATGCCGGCAGCCAGGCCAAGGCGGACGAGGTGATGACGTGGTTGATCAAGGCGGTGGATGGTTTGGTGGTGCAGTTGGTGAACACCCAAACGTCACCTGCATCCGCCATGTCGGGCTGGCTGTCGACCAAGGAGGCACCACGGTCCTTCAGCGTAGACCGCGAATGCGAACTCAAGGCATCGGACGAGTCACGGGCCGTTGTTCGCTACACGCGCCATGCGCTGGACACCGATGAGGTCAGCCAGCACATCGCCATGGGCAAGGTTCCCACCCGCCTGGCGCTGACCTGGAGCGACCGCGTGTCCTTTGTGCTGACCGAGGCCATGCAACTGAAGAAGATTGCGTTCTTGGAATCCGTGTTTGAGGGCGCTGCCGCCAGCCCCGCAGATGGCAAGGATGACAACTTTGACGCTGACGTCGCCATCGCCACCGGTGAGCTCAGCAAACTGATTCCTGATTTGCTCGAAGCCCTGGGCGGCGAGATGGTGGCAGCCTAGGATCAATACCGATAGCCGTTGTAGCCATGGTGGTGATGGTGGCGGTACTCTTCGCGCCAGTAATAGTTGCTTGGGGCCGTTACATACACCGAAGGCTGGTAATAGGTGACCGGCTGAACCACACGGTATTGCGGTGGCGGTGCTTGGTACACAGTGACCGGCTGCCGGTAATAGACCGTGGGCTCAATCACGCGGTACTGTGGTTGCGCTGCCTGGTAGACGGCTACAGGCTGTTGGTAATACGTGTTTGCCACGGGGTAAGGGTTTGGTGCGTAACCAGGTGAATAGTTGCGTTGGTTGGCAATGCTTGCGCCTACCAGGCCCCCGGCACCTGCGCCCAAAATGGCGCCGTTACGGCCACCTATGGAATTGCCAATGAGTGCACCGGTTACAGCGCCGAAACCAGCGCCCACAACCGTTTGGAATTCATCCGCATGGGCTTGGGGCGACAGCGCCACCAAACTCGTAGCCAGTATTGCAAAGCCTGCCAATTTGCCGACGCTTGCGGCCATTGGCGCGAAGCGGGAGGACGCTTGGGACGAAACACGTGGAGTGTGCATGGCGTTCTGGGGGCCTGAGCCCCTACCACTAGACGTAGCGGTTTGTAATCCTACAACGTTCCTCGACTGGCAATCGATGACGGCATTAACAAGCTTTTACACATTGCAAAAGGGGGGGGCAAAGCCCTCGTGGAATATGCGCAATCCGCTATCAAAAATATAGCGAAATACAGCTGACTGGGGTATTTGGTTTGTGTCAGTCAACGGGTAGCTGCCGAAGATATGCCATGGCTCTGGCCTGCCAGGTCGTCCAGAATGGGGCAATCTGGCCGCGCGTCGCCGTGGCAATGGCACAGCAGGTCTTGCAACGTGCACTGAGGTCGTCCACATGCCCACCAGCTCGGCCACCTCGGCCATCGAAAAACCCAGGCCGCGGCTGCGTTTGATGAAGCGCAGCATCTTGGCCGACACCCCTGAACGGTGGGCCGCCTCACCAATATTGACCGGGTAGCCGCGCTCGTCGTGCAGCGCGGCGTTAGGCAAGGACCGCATAGCCCTCTTCCACGATGGCCTGGGCCAGCGCTTCGCGTGTTTGCGTGGATTCGACCTGCACACGGTTTTGCGCGCGGTCAATCTGCACCTGGGCTTGCGGGTCCACCTGTTGCAGGGCACGGGTAACGGCCTTCTCGCAGTGTCCACAGGTCATTCCGGTAACGGTAAATAGCTGGTTCATAAAGTGCATCCTTGCGTAAAAGCCAACGATAAAGGAGCATAGTCTGAACCTTGCCCCGGTGGCAAAGTCAAGCTATTGCGGGCAGCCCTTACAAGGTTCACGGTATTCCTTGACCTTGCCACCATGGGAAGCCTTAGCCTTCCAACCATGAGCATACTTTTGAACAACGCGTCTCCTCAACCTGTACTGGATGTTGGCATTGGCGGCATGACCTGCGCCTCGTGCGTAGGACGCGTCGAACGCGCCTTGAAGAAGGTCGCAGGCGTATCGGATGCCACCGTCAACCTGGCCACAGAGTCCGCGCGCATCGCCTACACCGGTGACGCACAAATGCCCGCACGCCTGCGCCGGGCTGTGCGCGATGCCGGCTACGAGCCGCGCACCCCGGCACAAATGGAGGCGGCGGACAACGAATCTCCGTGGATCGGCCTGGGACCTGTATTGGTAGGCGCACTGCTCAGCGCACCTCTGGTATTGCCCATGGTGGGAGAACTGGCGGGCCAGCATTGGATGCTGCCGGCCTGGCTGCAGTTTGTGTTGGCAACACCGGTGCAATTTGTGCTCGGCGCACGCTTTTACAAAGCCGGTTGGCATGCGCTCAAAGCGCTCACCGGCAATATGGATTTATTGGTGGCGATTGGGACCAGCGCCGGCTGGGCGCTGTCGGTCTGGCTGTGGCTCAGTGCACCTGACGGTGCCATGGTTCACCTGTATTTCGAAGGCTCGGCCATTGTCATCACGCTGGTGATGCTGGGCAAGTGGCTGGAGGCCCGCGCGAAGCGCCAGACCACGTCGGCCATACGTGCCTTGCACGCCCTGCAGCCCGATACCGCCCATTGGATCGGGCGCGACGGTGAGGTCGATGTGCCTGTGGCTGACGTGCTGGTCGGCGACCGTCTGGTGGTCAAACCCGGCGAGCGTTTTCCAGTGGACGGCACCCTCTTGGAGGGCCAGACCCAGGTCGACGAATCCATGCTGACCGGTGAACCGCTGCCCGTGCACAAGGATGTCGGCGCCAAGCTCACCGGCGGCTCCATCAATGGCGAGGGCCGTGTGGTGCTGCAGGTTATAGCCGTAGGTGTAGACACGGTCTTGTCCCACATTACCCGCCTGGTGCAAGACGCCCAAGCCGCCAAGGCGCCCATACAGCGCCTGGTGGACCGCGTGAGTGCCGTGTTTGTCCCCGTAGTGTTAGCTTTGTCCCTGGTCACGCTGTTGGCTTGGTGGCTCACCGATCACCCATTCGAGACTGCGGTCATCCATGCGGTCGCCGTGCTGGTCATTGCCTGCCCCTGCGCATTGGGGCTGGCCACACCGGCGGCCATCATGGCCGGCACCGGTGTGGCGGCCAAATTCGGCATCCTGATCAAGGACGTGCAGGCGTTGGAGATGGCGCACAAGGTGGATGTGGTGGCCTTTGACAAGACCGGCACGTTGACCCTGGGCCAGCCGCACTTGACCGCCCTGAGAATGGCCGACGGGCCAGCAACTTCGGACGCAGATGCCGTCTTGCGTGTGGCCGCCAGCCTGCAAAGCGGCAGCGAACACCCCTTGGCCCGTGCGGTGGTGGCTGCAGCAAAGGAAAAAGGCCTACCCATCACATCACCCGACACATTGCAAGCTGTGCCCGGCAAGGGCAGCGTAGGCGAACTGTCCCAGCAAAGCTATTGCATCGGCAGCCTGCGCTGGATGCAAGAGCTTGGCGCACCGCTGGGCACGCTTGAGGCCCAAGCCAAAGAACTCGAGGCCGAAGGCGCCACCGTGTCGGCCATGGCCCAGCGCACCAGCAACGCGTCAGAGCCCGCGCGCTATACCGTGCTGGCCCTGATGGCCTTTGCCGATGCGCCCAAACCTGGCGCGAAAGAGGCCTTGGCGGCGCTGCGGGCGCGCGGCATAAAGACGGTCATGGTGTCGGGGGACAACCAGGGTGCAGCTGAGGCCATGGCCCGCCGCCTGGGCCTGAGCCCCGAAGACGGCGAGGTGATGTCCGAGGTATTACCCGGTGACAAGGCGGCATGGATGGTCGAGCTCAAAGAAGGCCACGCAGTAGAACGACACGGCAGTGCCCGTACCAAAGACTTCCCCGCGCTCGGCTCCCCCGTGGCGGCTGACAGGGTCATGGCTGACCAGCCGGTCTTGGGCAAGCGCCAAACCCATGTGGTCGCCATGGTGGGCGACGGCGTCAACGACGCGCCCGCTTTGGCCGCTGCCGATGTTGGCATGGCCATGGGCACCGGCACCGACGTGGCGATGCACGCAGCCGGCATCACGCTGATGCGCGGGGACGTGTCACTGGTGGCGGCTGCGTTCGATATTTCAGACCGCACCGTGGCCAAGATTCGGCAAAATTTGTTTTGGGCCTTTGCCTACAACGTGGTCGGTATTCCGCTGGCTGCCATGGGGTACCTTAGCCCGGTGTTGGCGGGTGCCGCCATGGCGCTGAGCTCGGTCAGCGTTATGGGCAATGCGTTGCTGCTCAAGCGCTGGCGGCCTGGCAAGTAGCTGCACCAGCGGTCAAAAAGCCCATTGCGGCAATTGGCTCACAGACCTCTCATTTATCCGCGCGTCAATGGCAGACCTGCCTTATCCCAGCCTTCGACACCCACCGTAAGGTTGGCAGCGTGTTGAAAGCCAGCCTTGACCAATATGCGGGTCGCCTGCGGGCCATGCGCCACGCCGTCACCGCAGTACACAACAATCTGTTTTTCCTTGGCCGCGAGTAGCCATGCGGGGATAGCCGTCTGCAAAACATCGACCGGGATCAACACAGCAACCGGGATATGGCGAAATTTGAATTGCTCGTCGCCGCGCACGTCCAGCACGATGGCGCCTGCCGCAATCCATTCTTTGGCTTTTTCCAAATCCAGGTGGGGGATATCGGAAACCTCTGGAGGTGTGGGTTTGTGGCTGGTTGCAAGCTGCAGCAGCGCGGCCCCTCCGATCAGGAACGCAATAACATTTCGCCGATTGTGCAATGGATTTATCACACGTTTCTCCCAGTTTTGCATTCCGGATGCTATATATTCAATAGCTGATTACGCATATCCCACGAGGGCGATAGCCTATTTTCATAAGAACTAGTGCCTCAAGGCCTTCATGTTACCCGAAATGGGCATTTTCAAATCTTTGGACCAGCTGCCGCCTTGCGCTCGCGGTCCTTGCGCCGCGCGTCAAGGTGCCAAGCCAGGAAGGGCAGCAGAATGATGGAGCCGGGCAGCGCCCAAATGATCAGGTAGGGGTAAACGGCGGACGCGGCACGCAACATGAGCTTGAGTTCCTGCCGCTCCTGCGGCGTCCACTTGCTGCCGTTGCGGGGCTTCATCAGCAGCGGTATGGCACCTTTGATTTTGCCCAGCTCGTTGCGCATGCGATTCTTTTCGCGGCTGTTGCTTGCTAGAAACGAGCCGAACCAGCGCGGCGCACGGGTCATGCGCGACTGGTAAGAGATTGTTTGGTTGGGGTCAAAAGCAGGTGGTTCGACCGATGAGGTAACTACATCTGCAGGGGGTTTTGACATTTCGGAAGGGCCCATGGGCCGATTATCGGCCATGCCGTCGTCGCTCACAAAGCACTGAGCCCGACGCGTAGCCAATCTCTCCAGCGGCTCCAATTGCGCCAGACGACAAAACCGAAGCGGGCGGTGCGCAAAAGGGTGCGTGGTCTCCATATGACGAGTGCCACGCCCGCCAAGGCAACCACACCCGGGTGGGCGGACATCCACAACTTCGCGCGCTCGAGCAGCGCGCGGGTGCGGTCCACGGTGCGCAAAGCGTTGCCCAGTGGAGCGAGCTCGTGCGCCAATTGCACCCGCTGCACGCCGATCCGCTCGCGCAGCCGTCCACGTTTCACATACAGTTCAACGAGTTTCGCGTCCATGCTCGGCAGCCATGACTTTGAGTTGGCGCAGGTCTTCTTGAAGCTCGGCCAGGCTCGCATTGAACAGCGGCAACGCGCTCTGTTTATCTTCGCGCATCATGAAATAAATGCTCAAAGCTGCGATCCAGACCGCAGCAGCAGCCATGCACGCTACGACCACCCGTTGCTCCCAAAACAAAATCACGAGGCTGATGATGGTCATCACCACGCCCATGGCGACGCAAAACAGCAACGCCTGCGCCAGCAGAAGCTGGCGCACGATAGTGATGCGGGCTGCCTGCAGTTCGTTGCCCAGCAACTCCAACCGCGTATGCGCTATTTCCAGCAACGTGGTGGCTTTGTGGGTGACGGCACTCCAAGCGCTGCCGCTGCCTTGCGCGGTATCCATGCGAAACGTCGCTCAGTGTGTGCGTGTTTGCAGATCAGCGGCGAGCGAGCAGCAGACCCAGAACGAAGCCCACGCCTGCTCCAATGCCCACGGCTTGCCATGGAGACTCGTGCACATAGTCATCGGCGGCACGTGCCGCAGCGCGGGTCTTGTCGATCAAGGCTGCCTCGGCGGCGTCCAGGCGGATACGTGCACCCAGCAAACGGTCCTGAATGCGCACGCGTAAGTTGGCGATTTTTTCGCCAGTTTGGTCGGCGGTGGCCTTCAGAATGTCTTCTGCGTCGGTGATCACAGCTTTGATGTCGCTGACAAGTTTTTCTTGGGAAGTGACGGTGGAAGTATTGGATTCAGACATGGCGCCTCTTTCAAAAAGTTTTTGCGAATGGATCCACAGCGTAGCAGATTCATAGCGGCTTTTACGTGGGTTAGCGCACGGTTGCGCTTGCTTTTGTGTGAATCTATTTCTTGCGTTTGACCACCGCGCTTTGCTTGGCGTCTTCGCTGCGGGCAAACGTTACCAAGCCGTTGCTGACCTTGCCCATGACCAGCATGTTTTTGGTGATGGCGTCCTTGTCGTTCAGGGTGAAGGGGTGTTCATAAGTAGCGACCACTCCGTAATAGATGCGTGAAATGTTCTCCAGCGCGGCTTTGACCACCGGGCCGGTCGGGTTGCCGTCACGCACGCCAAACAGCGCAAATGCCAACAGGTAGGCGCTGTCATAGCCTTGGGCTGCCGCCATGGGCACGGTCATCGCCTGTTTGAACTTGCGCTTGTAGGCGCTCAAGAATGCGGCGCGGCGCTCGTTGCTGGGTTCGGCAATGAAGCTCTGGGCCATCATCGCCCCTTCGGCGGCTTCTTTGGCGCCGTTGATGAAGAATGGGAACGACAGCGGCCAGGCGCCGACCTGGGGCACCTTCCACTTCAGCTCCTTGCGGCCGTTGGCGATGACGGCGTTTTCTACACCCACGGTGTAGCTGAAGACCACGTCGGCACTGGCCTCGCGTGCGGCCTTGAGCTCTTCGCGCAAGTCTTTGACGCCCAGTGCAAAGCGCGCCACATAGACAGCCTTCAGTCCCTTGGCGGCCAGCGCGGCTTCCACATCTTTCAGACCGGCGTCACCGTAGCCGGTGGTATCGGCAAAAATAGCGACCCGGCTCCAGCCGCGGCGCACAATGTCCTCCACCAC
>JBBQBG010000123.1:0-11194 GCA_038317285.1 Burkholderiales bacterium
AAATGCGTGCCTTGCGCGAGCCGAAATTCCTCGGGCGTTGCGTTGGTCAGCCGAGCTGGCGTGGACTGGTGCCACGCCAACGTATGCCCGCGCAGCGCGGCATGCAATTCATCTGCAAGGGCAGCCACCGCATCGGCTTGCGTGTAGTCGCGCCCACCGAATACACCTTCAATGGCCCGCCACTTCATGGCGTTCTCTGGAGTGATGACCCCTGCATGCTGCTGCAACAGCGTGCGCACGGGTTCGCGTCGCGCGTAGTCAGGATGCACGGCGAACCCAAAGCGCCGCCCGCTCTTACGCGCAGACTGGTCGAGTCGATCAATGGGCTGGGCGTCTGCGTACGGTGCCAAGCCTACACAGGCTGCCCCACTTACCCAGCCTAAAAGGTCACGACGATTCAGCATGGAATCGCGTTCACATGCGGAACATACTGAACTTGGC
Organism: Burkholderiales bacterium; assembly: GCA_038317285.1. GTDB lineage: Bacteria > Pseudomonadota > Gammaproteobacteria > Burkholderiales > Burkholderiaceae_C > Allorhodoferax. Next base: position 442 of record JBBQBG010000123.1, read on the forward strand.
ATCTGGTATCGGCGCATTCAGCGTGGCACTCAAGCCCAGCGCCAGCACCCGCCGCGTATCGGCCGGGTCGATGATGCCGTCATCCCACAACCGCGCCGTGGCGTAGTAGGGGTGGCCTTGTACTTCGTACTGCTGGCGGATCGGGGACTTGAAAGCCTCTTCCTCGTCCTTGCTCCACGTGCCGCCCTTGCCTTCGATGCCGTCGCGGCGCACGGTAGCCAGCACGCTGGCCGCCTGCTCGCCACCCATGACGCTGATGCGCGCATTCGGCCACATCCACAAGAAGCGCGGGCTGTAGGCGCGGCCGCACATGCCGTAGTTGCCAGCGCCGAAGCTGCCGCCAATGATGATGGTGAACTTGGGCACGTTGGCCGTGGCCACGGCGGTGACCATCTTGGCGCCGTTGCGGGCGATGCCTTCGTTTTCGTATTTGCGGCCGACCATGAAGCCGGTGATGTTTTGCAAGAAGATCAGCGGAATCTTGCGTTGGCAGCACAGTTCGATAAAGTGCGCGCCCTTCAAGGCCGACTCGCTGAACAGGATGCCGTTGTTGGCGATGATGCCCACCGGCATGCCTTCGATATGCGCAAAGCCGGTGACGAGGGTGGTACCGAAGCGGGGCTTGAACTCGTGGAACTCGGAACCATCCACTATTCGGGCAATGATTTCGCGCACGTCAAAGGGTTTGCGGGTGTCGGTGGGGATCACGCCGTACAACTCTTCCGCTACAAATTTAGGAGCTACTGGCGCATGCAACGCGGGGGCTAGCGCCTTTTTTTGATTAAGGTTAGCCACAGCGGCGCGGGCAATGGACAGCGCATGCAGGTCGTTCTGTGCCAGGTGATCGGCCACACCCGACAAGCGCGTGTGCACGTCGCCACCGCCCAGGTCTTCGGCCGTGACCACCTCGCCGGTGGCCGCCTTCACCAGCGGCGGGCCGCCCAAAAAAATGGTGCCCTGGTTCTTGACGATGATGGTTTCGTCGCTCATGGCGGGCACATAGGCGCCACCGGCCGTGCACGAGCCCATGACGACGGCAATCTGCGCAATGCCCTCGGCGCTCATGTTCGCCTGGTTGAAGAAGATGCGGCCAAAGTGGTCGCGGTCCGGGAAGACTTCGTCCTGGTTCGGCAGATTGGCGCCGCCCGAGTCCACCAGGTAGATGCATGGCAGGCGATTTTGCTGGGCGATCTCTTGCGCACGCAAATGCTTTTTGACGGTGACCGGGTAGTAGGTGCCACCCTTCACAGTGGCGTCGTTGCACACAATCATGCAGTCCACACCCGACACGCGGCCGATGCCGGCGATGACACCGGCGCACGGGGCACTGTCGGTGCCATCACGGTCCGGGTACATGCCCATGGCGGCCAGCGGTGAGAGTTCCAGAAACGGCGTGCCCGGGTCCAGCAGGTTGTGCACGCGGTCACGGGGCAGCAGCTTGCCGCGGGCAGTGTGTTTGGCACGGGCGGCGTCGCCACCACCCATGGCGGCCTTGTCGGTCTGGGCATTCAGGTCGGCCACCAGCGCGCGCATGGCGTTGGCGTTGGCGACGAAATCGGCCGAACGGGCGTTGAGTTGGGTCTCCAGAATGGACATTGGCGGGTTCCGGTAGAGAGAAAGAGTTTCAGAAGTCAGCTCGCATTTTCAGCGGGATGCGGCACGCCATGCAGGTCAGAAAGGTTGCAAATCGCGCCACACCGTTAAAAACTGCGGCACACTTGCGGCATGGTCGCATCATCTCCCATAGCCGCAACACCGATGGCTTTCGTACGTGCCATTGTGGCGGCCTACCGGCACTATGGCAAGGACCCCGCCCAGGCGCTGCGCCAGGCACAGATTGCGCCAGAGCAGGTGGGTAAACCCGATGCCCGCATCACGGCCTGGCAGATGGAAACCCTGTCCGGTGCGGCCATGCAGGAGTTGGACGACGAAGCCCTGGGCTGGTTCAGCCGCCGTCTGCCCTGGGGCAGCTACGGCATGCTGGCGCGCGCGTCCATCAGCGCACCCACGCTGCAACTGGCGCTGGCACGCTGGTGCCGGCACCATGGGTTGATTGCTCCCGACATTGCGCTGTCGATGGAGGTTTCGGGCGATGTGGCGACTATCCGAATCAGCGAACATGCCGAGCACACACCCGAGGGGAGTGCGATGGCGGGGGATTTTGCGCAGGTAAAGGAGGAGCCCGCAAAGCGGGCGGGGGACACGGAGCAAAAGCCCCCGCCATCGCACTCCCTGGCGCGCGCAAACCATGGCCCAAGCAGCCTTGCGGCACCTGTGCGTGAGTTCTGTCTGGTCTCAGTGCTGCGCAATATCCATGGCCTGGCGTGCTGGATGGTGGATTCGCGGATTGCGTTGCTGGGGGCGCAGTTTCCGTTTGCGGCACCAGCACACGCGAGCGCCTATGCCGTCTTGTTTTCTGGCCCTACTCGCTTCGACGGTAGCCCGGCCTGCATCCAGTTTGACTCCCAATACCTGAAGCTACCACTGCGGCGTGACGAGAAAGCGTTGCAGCAAATGCTGCAACACGCCCTGCCGCTGACCGTGCTGCAATACCGTCGCGACCGCCTGCTGGTGCAGCGCGTGCGCCAGACATTGGCTAGCCACGCGCAGCAAACGCACAGTGCCGAGGCACTGGCCACCTTGCTCAACGTATCGCCCCGCACGCTGCACCGCCAGCTTAAGGAGGAAGGCGCTACGCTGCAGGGTTTGAAAGACGAGGTGCGCCAGGGTCGCGCCATCGAACTGTTGCACCGCACTACGCGACCGATCAAGCAGGTGGCCGAAGCGGCGGGGTTTCGCAACGAGAAGAGTTTTATCCGGGCTTTTAAGAGTTGGACGGGGTTGTCGCCGGCTGAATTTCGCAAGAAGGCTCTGCCTTTGGATTGAGACGGTCACAAAGAAAACGTGAACGGCCCGGCCATACTGTTTACCGTTCCGCCAACAGGGCGCCATCTTCCCGGATAAGGCGTATGTCAACTTCACGGTCGACATACGCCCATTCGAGCGAGGCGCGCAAGGCCTGCACCAGCTCTTCAAAGGCCGCTGCGTCGCGAGGCGCGTACTCGAACCAGGTCAGGAAATCGAATGGCTCGTCTGGACCAAGATCGCGGCAGTGGTGCAAGCGCCGCGCGACAGCGGGAAGGTACTTCAAACCGATCGCGATGTGTCGCGACTGTTCCTCAAATACGGCGCGGCGTTCGTCTTGGGTCAACGCCCACCAGGCTGCATTCTTGCGAATGGGTATGAGCGCGGCGCAGGTTGAATCCGATCGACCAAGGCCTTCTTGCTTTTCAACCAGCGCGGTCTTCTCTTCGCGAACGACATAGCGCTCGTTGCTGGTGATGCCGCGCAACTGCCAAGAGGCGTCTGCGGGCAGTTGGGACACCGGCCCAGCGACGACGGACACCCTGGATACGGTGGGGATTGGCGCGCCGACAACGCAGGCAACGCGTTCGACACGCCATAGCCCAGTCGAGCCTCCGATGAAGCTAAAGAGGCGGGCAATGGAGGGAGCGGCGGTTGGCATGGGCTGCGATCAACATAGAAATTTGGAGTTTATCTTGGCATACGCGGTCACCGAGCATATTTGCGTAGGCAAGGGCGAAGCGCAGCAACTCTTGCTTCCACAATTGGAATCACGCTGCGTATGGCTGCGTCCGGAGAATAGACACAGGTAGCATTGCTGTGCAATAGACTCAGCCTCCATGATCACCCTGTACCACTGCGTTAGCGCCCGCTCCTTTCGCCCCCTATGGATGCTGGAAGAACTGGGCCTGCCGTACCAGTTGCACATGCTGCCCTTCCCGCCGCGCGCGCTGGCCCGCAGTTACTTGCAAGAGAACCCCTTGGGCACCGTGCCCCTGCTGGTGGAGGGCGACACGCGCATGACCGAGTCCGCAGCCATCTGCGAATACCTGGCGGCGCGACATAGCCCGGCTGGCGGCACGGCCGTGGCGGCGGACGATCCGGCCTATGGCGCATATCTGAACTGGTTGCACATGAGTGACGCCACGCTAACGTTTCCACAGACACTGGTGCTGCGCTACACGCACTTCGAGCCCGCCGCGCGCAAACAGCCGCAGGTGGCAGAGGATTACAGCCGATGGTTTCTGGCCCGGCTGCGCGCGGTGGATGCTGCCGTGCAACGGCACGAATATGTCTGCGCCGAGCGCTTTACAGCCGCCGACGTGGCCGTGGGTTATACGCTGTTGCTGGCCAGCCACTTGGGCTTGAGCGCGCAGTTCACCCCTGCCGTGGCTGCCTATTGGGATCGACTGCAATCCCGTCCTGCATTCCAACGCGCATTGGCGATGCAACACCAAGCGGCGCTGGACCAAGGCGTGCCGACCACGCCCTCACCCGATATTCGACCTTGACTGCATTTGCTCCTCATTTGATAGCTAGATAGGCAATATTCACGAGGGCTAGCGTCATATTTCTCGTGTGACTTCCGGCTTGATGCGCACCGCCCACGCCACCCCGACCAGCAGCAGCATGACACCCACCATGGTCAGCGGTTGGGGCCACTGGCCCCGCAACAGGTAGGCATAGGTCAAAGCCGATAACGTTTCAAACACGATCAACTGGCCCACCAGGGCGGTGGGCAGGCGCTGGCTGGCCTCGTTCCAGCAATGGGTGCCCAGCCAGGAGGCGAACAGCCCGATGGCCAGCATCAAACCCACAAAAGCCAGCGGGCGCGGGCCAAACGGCATGGGAAACGCGTTGCTGGTGACGGCCGACCAGCCCCAGAAGGCAGCATAACCAATGACTGCCAACGGCAGCGTGGCCAAACCCTGCGCCGTCGCCCATGCCCGAGGCTTGCGCCCAGGGTGCTCGCGCAGCCAGTTGGCGTTGCGCAGCGGGTACCAGGTCCAGCAGGCAACGGCTACGGCCGCCAGCACAGCGCCGCTGGCGTAGCGGGCAAAATCGGCATGGGGGTCCGCGTAGAGCGCAGCAAGCTCGACCTGGTTCACACAGGCCACGCCCGCCAGCACCGTGGCCAAGCAAGGTGCCAAGCGCCGCCACGGCAAGCGCCCGTCTCGCCTGTGATTCAACACATTCGCGCTGATGGAGATGACTACCGGCAAGGTGCCAATCATCATGGTCGGCAGCGGGCCACCGGCGCGCTGGATGGCGCTGGCCAGGCACAGGTAATACAACACATTGCCAATGGCCGCGAGCTTGAGAGCCTCCAGCCAGTCGGTACGCGTCAGGCGTTTGATTTCGTCGCGGTCGAATCGAGCCAGCGGGATGGCAATCAACCCAAACGCAAGGTAGCGACCAAAGGTCTGTAGCGCGGCAGGGTACTCCGGCAGCATCAACGGGCCGACGAAGACCAAACCCCACATCACCCCCGCCGCAAGCGCAAACACAACACCTGCAAACATCAACTGCCCATTATTGTTTAACCCCAACCCCAACACTGACGCGTGCCAAGGCCGCCCTGGCCCCCGCCAGTGACTGAAGACGCTCGCGCAGATACGCGGCCAGGCGGGGTTGCTGGCTGAAGGCGACGTTGAAGCGGATATGGTTGTCGCTCGGGTTGTCGGCACTGAAGGTGGCACCGCGCACCAGCAAGATTTTGTTGCGGTAGGCGTCTTGCACCAACAGGTTCAGGTCCACGCCGTCGGGCACCGATGCCCACAGGAACAAGCCGCCCTCACCGGGGTGGTCCAGCACCATACCGGCATGGGTCAACTGTCGCGCACTGGAATGGCGGGCGGCCAACAGCTTGGCGTTCAAACGGTCCAAGTGCTTGCGCCAGCGTCCGGCGGCCAAGATCTCCAGCATCACGTTCTCGTTCAGCGCCGGGGTCGTCAACACCGAGTAGATCTTCTCGCGCATCAATGCCTTCAGCAGCGTGTGGTCGGCCGCCATGTAACCGATACGCAGCGCCGGGCTCAGCGCCTTGCAAAAGCTGGAGTAATAGATGACCCGGTCCAGCCCCGCCAGGCCGGCCAGACGCATCGCATGGCCGGGGTGAAAGTGGCCGTGCACATCGTCCTCGGCTATCAAAAAGCCATGTTGCTGCGCCAGCACCAGCACCTTGTGCAGATTGGCCGCCGAACTACTCCAGCCCGTGGGGTTGTGCAGCACCGTCTGGATGAAGAGCAGGCGCGGCCGGTGCTCGCGGCAAGCGGCTTCCAATTGCTCCAGGTCCAGGCCATCGGGGTGGCGCCTGATAGACACGATGCGCACACCTTCCTTGCGCAGGCGGTCGAACATCAAAAAGTAGCCAGGGTCTTCCACCAACACCGTGTCCCCCGGCTGCAAGAAGGCACGGCAGATCAGGTCAATGGCGTGCGTGCCGCCGTAGGTGGTAAGGATGCGCCCGGCATCCACCGCAATACCGACGCTGCGTATGACCGCGGCGATGCGCTCGCGCAGATCGGGCAAGCCCTGCGGTGGGCAGCGCGAGGCCATGCCGGCGGTGGCACGTGCCAGGCCACGTTGCACGGCGGCGGCGGGCACCGCATCCTCCAGCCACGACGGTGGCAGCGCGCCACTGCTGGCCAGCAGCACACCGGCGCGCTGGTCATTGGCCTGTTGGGCCAACCACACGCCTTCTTGCTCGTCGCCGGCTTCCAGCGCAGCAGCGTCTGGCAAGGTGGTGCGGCGGGATTCGCAAACGAAATACCCCGCCGTGCCGCGCGATTCGATCAGGCCCAACGCCATCAGGCGGTCGTAAGCGGTGACAACGGTGTTGGGGCTGACCGCCAATTGCGCGGCCAACTGGCGTATCGACAGCAGCCGCGCGGCGGTGGGAAGCTGCCCGCCCGCAATCAGCTCGCGCAGACGCAACTCGATTTGGTCGGCCAGTGCGGTGGGGGCGTTGCGGTCAAGAGAAAACACAGGGCGAGCTTATTCCATTTCCAAATCGTTTGTGTCTATGCGTCGAACCGCAGGCAGTGCTTTAGCACGACAAGGCGAGACAACGACGACACGGACGATTTAGAAATGGAATCACAGTAGAAAGCTGACCGCGAGCGCCACTAGCATGGCGCCCATACTCAGGTTGAAGATACGGCGTTTGAATGGGTCCGTCAGCAAACGGCGTATGGCAACGCCAAACAGCGCCCACATGGATGCACTGGGGAAGCCAATGACCAGCCCCACCACCGCCACCAACAGCGCCCCGACCGGCGCACTCAAGCCCACCGGCATGAACACCGAGGCCAGCGTGATGGACTTGACCCAGCTCTTGGGGTTGACCGCCTGGAACAGCGCCGCCTGCACAAAGCTCAGCGGCTTGGTCTCGCGCGCCTCGCCCAGCGAACTGGCGCTGAGCTTGTAGGCCAAAAACACGAGGTACATGGCACCCGCCACCCGCAATATCTGGTGCAACACCGGGAACGCGACGAACAGGCTACCCAGCCCCAGGCAAGTCACAAAGGTCTGCACTGCCACACCGCTGTTAGTGCCAAAGATTTGCGGCAACGCGCGGCGGTAGCCAAACATGGCACCCGATGTGGCCAGCATCACGTTGTTTGGCCCCGGCGTGCTCGACATCACGAAGCAGTAAGTCATCAAAGGCAGTAAATCGGTCCACATGGATGCAGGCTCCTAAGTCAAGGACTTGACTGTAGAGGGCGGTGCATGGGGTGCCAAGGGACAGAGGGTGCGGAAGTGCTTGCGCTGTATCAGTGGGGGGATGCGTACAGTTTCTAGCGTTTCAACCCAAGCCAATTCTTTCGAACGCCCATTCATCGCAGGCATCTTCCATTGCCTGGGACCAATCATTTTCGATATGGGCAAGCTCATGCAGGGCGAGGTGTTTGAAGAACAGCTCTTGAGAATGTCGTAAACGCGTTGTTTTCCCCCAGTGGCCCGCACAGTCAAGCCTGCCCAAGACTCCATTCACTTCTTCTTCAGATATTTCCTTCTGAATCAAAACACGCCAAGGCTGTTCTCCCCGACAAGGCAAGGATGTAGCAATAGGAGTGCCCTGTACGGAGTAGCCGTTCCGCCTAGCCCAACCGTAGACACTTTTAGCAATGATCAATCCAACGTTCTTTTTAGCGTTGACACGTATCCATTCAAGCATGGGCTGATAGTGGGACGTTGCGTCAAACATGTGTGCATTGTGAGTGGTTTGACTGCATCCCAGCCTTAGCGCCCTTTGCCATGGCGATCAGCCTTGCGCCAATAGCCAAATTCGTCTTCCTGCACCTCAATATCCAAGTCTGCGACCCGCGCCTGCATGCGCTCCTGTACGTCAGTCACCGCTTTGTTGTAGATGCTGGGGCCAAGCTCTTCCAGGAAAAACGACAGCAGGCTGGCAGCGGCCATATTGCCGATCCGCTCGTCCATGGTTTCTTGGAAGAATCTCTCGATGGAGGCGATGGCCTGTGTCTTGGTCTCTTTGTTGAGTTCGATAGTCATAGTTCAGGATTCACATGTTCAGGCCAGTTTGCCACACGAACAACGGCGCGAAGGTCCGGCCATTGGGGGCCGCTGGATCTGTTTGCAAAGCGCGCGCTTCGGCGTACCATCCTCCACAAGCAACCAACTGGAGCGCTCCATGCCGAAAGCCGTTCTCGCGATCGCCTTGCTTTTTTGCTCCCTCAGCGTAGTGCAGGCACAAGTGGTCAAGCAATTGATTGGCAAGTACCAGATGGAAGCGGTGAATGGCGACGTGCTGGAGCTGCGGGCCAACGGCTCTGCCAACCTGGGTGGTGAAGAAATGCGCTGGTCTGCCAACGGCACCACGCTACGCGTCGGCGAAGACACCATGCCCTACGCGCTACAAGGCGGGCGCCTGATACTCGCCATGGGTGGACTGCAAATCTCCTGGCGCAGGATGGGGGGCGAGGCGGCGCAGGCGCCCAAGGGTCGCCCGGGCGACGGCGGTGTTGCGTCCAGCAACAACAACAGCGGTAACACGCAAGACCAACAGGCGCGCCAGATCCTGATGCAAACTGCTTGGTGCTCTTTCACCTACAACAAGATCAGCGGCACCTCCACTACGCGCAAGGTCGTGTTCCGCCCAGTTGGTGTGATGACCGTCAACGGCGGGGCCGAGACCTATAGCGCGGGCTACGGTGGGACGTATTCTTCACAATCGAATTCAGGCAACTCGGCGCGTTGGAAACTGGAGAACCTGCGCCTGTATCTGGACGGGGGCAACGGCTTTCAGGACATTGGCATGCAGGCCACGACCAACTCCAATGGGTCCGTCATTCTGCATGCCGATGGGCGCGAATACTCGATGTGCCGTTAGTCAAATCTGGGGCGTGGCCCGCTCTATGATGGCCGCGCAATCCAGCCCCCGCGGCATAGCGCCAAAAGTCAGGCCGCTGCTGTGCGCGCCCAAGCGCGATGCGCAAAATGCGTCCGCCACGGCGTGGTTGCCACAGCGCACCAGCAGTGAGCCTTGCAACGCCAACGCCATTTTCTCGACCACGCTACGGGCGCGGTATTCGATGGCCGACGGGTCCAGCAGCTCGCTGCCCAGGCGCGCCACATACTCGTCCAACCGGCGGTCGGTGCCGGCGGCTTTTTGCACTTCATCCATATAGGCGTCGACCGAGCCGAGGTTGCGGCCCATGGCGCGCAGCATGTCCAGGCACTGCACGTTGCCGCTGCCCTCCCAAATGGAGTTGACCGGTGATTCGCGGAACAGGCGGGGCATGATGCAGTCTTCCATCACACCGCTGCCACCTATGCATTCCATGGCCTCATAGGCATGGGCTGGTGTCCGTTTGCAAATCCAGTATTTGCCGACAGCGGTGCCCACGCGGACCAACATTTTTTCTTGCTCGCTGGCTTCACCCGCATCCAATGCTTTGGCGATGCGCATGGTCATGGCCAGTGCAGCCTCGCTCTCAATCACCAAGTCGGCCAGCACGTTTTGCATCAGCGGCTGCTCGGCCAAACGTTTGCCAAATGCGCTGCGGTAGGCACAGTGGTGCAGGGCCTGGGCCACGGCCTGGCGCATGCCGGCGCTGGAGCCGACCATGCAGTCGAATCGCGTCATGGTCACCATCTTCAGAATGGTGGCGACACCACGCCCCTCGCCACCGACCATCTGTGCATGGGCACCGCGCAACTCGGTCTCGCAGGATGCGTTGGCCACGTTGCCCATTTTGTTTTTGAGGCGCTGGATCTGCAGGGGGTTCTTGCGGCCATCGGCCTGCCAGCGCGGCAGCCAGAAGCAGGATAGGCCATCGGGCGCCTGGGCCAATACCAAGAAGGCATCGCTCATCGGGGCCGACACAAAGTACTTGTGGCCGACCAAGGCGTAGTGCTGGCCCGGCCCACTTGCGCCCAAGGCATGGGCACGCAGCGTGTTGGCCCGCACGTCGGAGCCACCCTGCTTTTCGGTCATGGCCATGCCCACCGTGATGGCGGACTTTTGCTCCATCGGGATGTTGCGGTGGTCGTACTGAAGGGCCGTGATCTTGGGCAGCCATTGGGCCGCGAGATCGGGCTGCTCTTGCAGCGCGGGCACGACGGCCGATGTCATGGTGACCGGGCAGCCATGCGCCGCTTCCACCTGGTTTTGCAGGTAACACGTGGCAGCGCGCGCCACATGGGCGCCGGGCTGCGGCGTGCGCCAGTGCGCGGCGTGCAGGCCGTGCTCCATGGATATCTGCATTAACCGGTGGTAGGCCGGGTGGAAGCGCACCTCGTCGATGCGGTGGCCATAGTTGTCGTGCGTGTAGAGCACGGGCTTGTGCTCGTTAGCCTGAAAGCCCAGCTCGATCAGTTCGCGGCTTCCGGTTAATGCGCCGAATGCTTGCAGCTCTGGCTC
>JBBQBG010000124.1:0-11154 GCA_038317285.1 Burkholderiales bacterium
AGAAAGAGCGCAACAAGGGTCGTGGCGTTGGCTAGTGTGCGCAGTTGGTTCATGGAAATTCTCAGTTGGATGGCGGTTGTTGAACCGCAAGCCCCAACTGTAGAAAGCCATCGCTCTTTTGCCTAGCAGCCAGCCGTCAAGGCAAGGTTGCCAAAATATCAACGTTGATGACCAAGTCCATTCAACATGGCGTGCGCCCTGCCGTGAATCGTTGCCCAAACTCAACGACTGGCACGCGCGATATGCTTCTAAGGGCCTGGTCGCTATCGGCGTGTCACCCATGACCCTGGAAGTGGTGACACTCTTCGCCAACCGGGTGCCACTGCATTACGCCATTGCGGTCGAAGGAAAAAAAGAGCATCGAGAAAGCGGGCAAGATTGTGTGGCGCGGCCAGCCAGCAGATATTGACGATGCCTTGATCGAGTCCCTGCTGGCAGGCTGACGTACGCGCCCTATTTTGGCGCAGGACAAGCCGGCAATTTGCCGGGAACGCGCATTGCCCTCACAGCGGCCGCATCATCCGCAACCAGCGTGTTGTCAGTGAAGGTGCATCCGTAGGCCGGGTCAGCAACCGTGGACGCCGAGGCCACATCGTCACCGGTGGGTTTAACGCCCTGCTCTACCCAGCGCGCCAAGTCCGCAAAGGCGCGGGCTTGCTCGGCCACGGTGAAATCGCAATGACCGGGGGCGCGGACGGCGCGCTGCACCAGCAGGTTGGAGCGTCCTTTGGCTGTGGCATGTGCCAGGTAGTTTTGCTCTAGCCCAAAGGGCACATACATGTCCCCCAGCGTGTGGATGGTCAACACCGGCACCGAGAAATCGCCCTGCACCTTGGGCAGCCAGCGCAGCCCATCGCGCCGCAGGCGGTTGGCCTCGGGCACGGGAGTAGATTTACCAATGGACGCATTGAACGCAGCCACCACCGCCTCGGGTGCGTCAAAACGGTAGCGCACACCCCGTGTGTCGACCACATTGGCGTTGAGCAGGCCGCGTATCGTTCCATCGTCGCCAAATGCACCCCACACCACGTTCTGCAAACCATCATTGGCAAAGCCTTGCTCGAACATGGGCCGTGGGCCGCCTGTAAGGTTCATCACAATATTCTTGAGCAGCAGGCCCTGTGGAGTGGGTGCGGCAAAGGACGTGGTGCTGTTGAACAGTGTGGTGCGCACATGGCCCACGATCTGCGGCCAGTTGCTCACGGGCAGGGATGCGGCGGGCAAGCCAGCCAATTGCTGCGCGGCCAACTGGTAGCCGCCGAAGTAGGCCCACAGGCCATCGTCATCGAGCACGCCACAGGTGGGCACGGCGCCGTCATAGCGCAGCTTGTGGTTGGCGGTGGCCAGCGTCTCGGACTCTACGGCTGCAGCGGCAATGTGGCCACCCATGGAGCGGCCGAAGATGTAGGTCTTGCTGGGTGGCGGCAAGGAGCGGCCGTTTTGGGCGGCGATGGTGTTGAAGGCCAGGGCCAGAGCGTTGGTGTCTTCCACACCCGCGCGCACGTCGTAATAATTTTTGCTGTAGCTCGATGCGGCCCAGGCGTAGCCGTTGTCGATCAGGTAGCGGCGTATCGGCGGGTCTTGCACCACCAGATTGGGGCCAGTGCCTGCATAGCCGTGGGCATACATCACCAGCTTGCCATTCCACTGGCCAGTGGGCAGCTCGATACGGTAGGCGGCACCACCCAGCACGCCGCTCCAGCGGTCGGTCGGCGTGGTGCTGTCTGGCATGGCTTTAAAGTCGAAGTTGGCCGGGGCAGGGACGAAGTCTTTGCGCGCATCGTGTGGGCGCGTGTCTTCGGCCAGCAGGCCAGGTTGGGCGCAGGCGCCCAACAGCAGGGGTATGGCCGCGCACAGCACAGCTGTATGTAGAAGCTTGGGCAAAGGGGTCTCCTCGATTATTGTTGGTCAAGCGGTGGCCATGGTAGCGGTGGACTCCGCCCTTGGGTGTCGTCTTGGCAACAGTAACCCGATAGCCCTCGTGGAATATGCGTAAGCAGCTATCTATTTGATAGTAGCCAGCGTGCCGTCGGGCGCCAGTATGCCCTGCTCCACCATCCAGTGCGCGGCCAACGCGGGGTCATGAAACGTGCGCAACGCCAGATAGGCCTCTTCGGCCTGTGGGTAGCGGCGGCGCAAAAAATTGAGCCATTGCTTGAGTCGACCAGTCTGCTGACGGATCTCCAGCCGGGCACAGCACAGTAGCCAAAAAGCGCCTATCAACGGCTGCAAGTCTGCCCAGGTGAGAGCGGGCTCAGGTGTCAACGCATCGACACCCTGACCGTCCGTCTGCCCTCGCGCCGCACGCTTATCAGCGGCGCGCACCGCCAACGCCAACCCTGGGTCCACCACCATGCCACGGCCCAGCATCAGGCTGTCGCAGCCCGAGGCTTGGCGGCACAGCATGGCGTCTTCCACTGTCCAGATTTCGCCGTTGGCGACCACGGGAATGGAGACACCCAGTCGTATGTCGTTGACGCGCTCCCAGTAAGCGGGTGGGCGGTAGGCGTCGGCCTTGGTGCGTGCGTGCACCACCAGCTCTTCGGCGCCGCCCGCCTCCAGCGCCTGTGCACATTCCACAGCGCGCGAGTCGTCGTTGAAACCCAAGCGCATCTTGGCCGTGACCGGCACATGGGCTGGAACCGCGCGGCGCACGGCAGAGACGATACGGGTCAACAGTTCCGGGTCATCCAGTAGCGCCGCGCCGCCCCCATGGCGGTTGACCACTTTGGCCGGGCAGCCAAAATTCAGGTCAATTCCATGCGGCCCCAGCGCTGCCAAGCAAGCCGCGTTCTCGGCCATGGACACCGGGTCTGAACCCAGCAACTGCGCCCGTACCGGCACACCGGCCGGCGTGCAGCCGCCATTCGCCAGCTCGGGGATGATCCTCAGGTACACATGCTCGGGCAACAGCGTGTGCGTGACGCGGATGAACTCCGACACGCAACGGTCCACCCCACCGACGCGGGTGAGGATGTCGCGCAACACTGCGTCGAGCAGCCCCTCCATGGGGGCGAGGTAAATGCGGGGGGGCACGGGGGATTGGATAGAACTGAGTGAGCACAGTGCTTGCTGCACCGACAGGTCACTTCTCCGTAATGACACCGCGCGCATACCCGCCGTGTGCGCCTGGAAGTACGATGCAAATCATTGGCGCTTGCTTTCCACTTGCCATGCTCGCAATTACATCGCGTTGCTCCTCATAGTCCTCCGACTTTCTGAGTTCGGCAGCTGTTTTCCCGGACCGCTTTGTCAGCTCGGCAATCTTCTCATGGTCAATCTGAAGATTGGGACACCTCTTTGCCGCATAGTCTGACGACGCCAAGGCAGAAGCGAGTTGCGCTTGAATAGCTTCCTTCTCATCCGAGTCTGCTGCATGTATTGAAGACAACGCAAAAAGAAAGATCAGCGGAACGACGCAATTTCGGGTATTCATAGTCATCTTGATAAAGTTCGATTTGGCAAAAAAACAGCGTGTTAGCTGACTTCCCCACTCGCGTATAGAACACGTTTTTCAATGAATGCCAACATCTCGGGAGAAAGGTCAGCCAATGGTAGCGTGCTGAATTGAGCTTTTGAGGACAGTATCCGCTAGCGAATGCAGTACATGAAAGTTTTCGAGGGTGCGCGACCCTTTCCAGGATTCGCGATCGTTCGTCGTAAGCTGGCCTATGCGGTCGCTATTTCATATCTTCTAAATTTGATCTGGATGAAAAGGTTCTTTTACAACGTCCACGTTTGACAGAAGCGGCGGGTCAAATGTGCGCGAAGCGGCTTTTGAACATTGCCCTCGATGGAAGGGTTGGGCATCATGGTGAATGAACGCTCAGACGGCCTTCGCGCCCAGTGCTGGGTTCATGACTTGACGTGCGGACCTTGGAGCTGCGACAGCAACCAGTTCGAGCAGCAGACCGGGAGCAAGCGCCGACTGAAAGCATGCGCGTTGGGGCCAATGCTCCGGGTTGGGGCCGATCCATTCCTGCCAAAGGCTGTCGAAGGCGCCACGATTCTCAATGTTCGAAAAGATGACCTGAAGCGACAAGAGGTGCGATCGCCCTGACCCCGCCTCCGTGAGGTGATAGTCGAGCATTCTGAGGCTCTCGATCGCCTGCGCTTCGAAGCCTGCCGATGTGTCGATCGCGTTCGCTACCGTCCACACGAGGTTGCCGTACGCGACACTTCGACTGCGACCGTTGCCACTGCCGCGCCAGCGCTCAATCTGCATTTGCGACTCCTCCCCTTGGTGATTTGGTAGCTGGCGCCCAACGGGGATGTAAATAAAAGTCAGCAAAGGCCACGCTTCGCAGTGCTCGCGGGCGCTTAACACCGTCCAGCATTCGCGATCGTTCGTCGTGGGGCGGCAGCCTTGTGCAGCGTGCTCGTGCGGGCTGAGCGGTTGGCGTCGCTGGGCTGCCAGACGCAACAGGTGATGTGGTGCTCGGAGACTGCATTGCTTCAGATCGGTTTTAGCGCCGATCAACAGCGGCAACTGCGGCGCCAATGGCCGCTTCGATCGCAGCCTTGGCCTGTGGAGAAATTCATGGCGTATCGATTGTGCATGATGGCGTACGGTAAACAAACTCTCGTTTGGACTGAGGACGGCGGCTTTTTTGCGCCGCTCTTCGTTGGCGCCAAGGGGCCCTGCAGGCGTCCGACTTGGGCGATGGGTTAAACCGTGCTTCTTGGCGGTGAAACGACTGTACGCCGATCATGCTGGATCTTCTTGTAATTCAATAGATAGGGGGACCTTTGGTCGCGACGACAACATCTTTTTGAACGTGGACATGTAGCTCTCGTGGTTCGCCGTATATTACTTCCATTCGACCACGCCGTTTGACATAGAAACGGAGATAGCTACAAAAAACGTAGCGCCATACGCAATACCGGCGAGGGCTACAGCCAAATTTCGTTCAATCAAACGGCTACGGGTGTGCGGATCAGGTAATCAAACGCGCTGAGCGCTGCCTTGGCACCATCACCCGCCGCAATGACGATCTGCTTGTACGGAACCGTCGTGCAATCCCCAGCGGCGAACACGCCCGGCAGGTTGGTGCCGCCCTTGGCATCCACCATCACCTCACCAAACTTGCTGAGCTCGACTGTGCCTTTGAGCCACTCGGTGTTGGGCACCAAGCCGATCTGTACGAACACGCCTTCCAGCTCGACCAGATGCTCGGTGCCAGTGGCGCGGTCCTTGTAACGCAGGCCGTTGACTTTGCCATCCACGCCCGTGATCTCGGTGGTCTGTGCATTGGTGTGCACGGTCACATTGGGCAGACTTTTTAGTTTGTTGACCAACACAGCGTCGGCCTTCAGCTGGTCGGCAAACTCCACCAGCGTGACGTGCGCGACGATGCCCGCCAAGTCGATAGCAGCTTCCACACCCGAGTTGCCGCCACCAATCACGGCCGTACGCTTGCCTTTGTACAGCGGGCCGTCGCAATGCGGGCAGTAGGCCACGCCCTTGTTCTTGTACTCCTGCTCGCCGGGCACGTTGACATTGCGCCAGCGCGCACCGGTGGACAGGATGACGGTCTTGGCTTTGAGCGAACCGCCGTTGGCCAGTTTGACTTCAATGAGGCCGCCCGGCTGCGTTGCGGGAACGATCTGGTCGGCCCGTTGCAGGTTCATGATGTCCACGTCGTAGGCACGGGTGTGCGCCTCCAGCCCCATCGCGAATTTGGGACCGTCCGTCTCCAGCACCGAGATGTAGTTTTCAATCGCCAGCGTGTCATTCACCTGACCACCAAAACGTTCGGCCACGATGCCGGTGCGGATGCCCTTGCGCGCGGCGTACACGGCCGCTGCGGCTGCAGCGGGGCCGCCCCCGACCATCAGCACGTCGTACGGCGCTTTGGCCGACAGCTTTTCGGCGTCACGCGCGGCGGCGCCCGTATCAAGCTTGGCGACGATCTCTTCCAAAATCATGCGTCCCGAGCCAAACATTTGACCGTTCATGAACACCATGGGTACGGCCATGATTTCGCGCGCCTTTACTTCGTCCTGAAACGCACCGCCTTCGATCACTGTGGTCTTGACCCTGGGGTTCAGAATCGCCATGAGGCTCAGGGCCTGCACTACGTCGGGGCAGTTGTGGCAGGTCAGGCTCATGTAGACCTCAAACTGGTAGTCGCCGTCCAGTGCGATGATCTGGTCAATGACCGACTGCTCGACCTTGGGCGGATGGCCGCCAGTCCACAGCAGGGCCAGCACCAGAGACGTGAATTCATGGCCCAGCGGCAAGCCGGCAAATCGCAACGTGGCCGCCAGGTTGGTGGCAGCAGCGCCGGTGCGTTGCAGGCTAAAGGATGGCTTGCGCGCGTCTTGCCCGTCCAGGCGCAGCGTGATCATGTCGCTGCGCAGGCCTTGTATGGTTTGCAGCAGGCTGAGCATGTCGCGCGCTGTTTCGCTGTCGTCCAGCGACGCCACCATCTCGAACGGCTGCTTCACGCGCTCCAGGTAGCTGGCGAGCTGGGTCTTGAGGTCTTGGTCGAGCATGGTGGCTTCCTTCTTTACTACTATTTTGATAGCGGCTTACGCAGGTTCTACGAGGGCTATCGGCTATTTTTGAAAACAAAAAAGCCGGACGGCAAGGTACAGATGCACCTTGACGCTGTCCGGCTTTGGGGGCCGCTTTGTGAGGCTTAGATCTTGCCGACGAGGTCCAGCGAAGGCGTGATTGTCTTGGCGCCTTCGTTCCACTTGGCTGGGCATACTTGGCCGGGGTGGGCTGCGGTGTACTGGGCCGCCTTGAGTTTGCGCACGGTTTCTTTCACATCCCGGGCGATTTCGTTGGAATGGACTTCCATCGTCTTGATCATGCCCGTTGGGTCGATGATGAAGGTGCCGCGCAGTGCCAGGCCTTCTTCATCGATGTGCACGTCAAAGCCACGGGTCAGCGCGTGTGTGGGGTCGCCGATCAGCGGAAACTTGGCCTTGCCAACAGCGGGCGATGTTTCGTGCCAGACCTTGTGAGCAAAGTGCGTATCGGTGGTGACGATGTAGACCTCAGCACCGGCCTTCTGGAATTCTGCGTAGTGCTCAGCCGCGTCTTCCACTTCGGTGGGGCAGTTGAAGGTGAAGGCTGCGGGCATGAAAATGAACACGCTCCACTTGCCCTTCAGGGTCTCGTTGGTCACCGTCACGAACTTGCCGTTGTGAAAGGCTTCGTTCTTGAAGGGCAGGACTTGGGTATTGATCAAAGACATGGTTTTATTCCTCTTGAATGGACGTTGTGAAACTGAACAGGGTGAATCTTAGGCGTTCTAGATCATTCATTGGGTTGATTGATTCAATTATTTCAATTGTTAAAAACTATTGATGGCGAAAAACCCGCTGGTGCATGCGGCGCAACGACCACCAGACACCGCCCGCCACGATAGGAATGGCGGCGGCGGCCGTCAATTCGGCGCTCCACGGCCAGCCCCAGTGTTGTGCGCCCTTGGCCAAAAAGCTAACCAGCCCGACGATGTAATAGGTGATGGCGGCCACCGACAAGCCCTCCACAGTGGCTTGCAGCTTGATCTGGATGTCTTGGCGGCTGTTCATCGTTGTCAACAGGGCTTGGCTGCTTTGCTGCTGCTCAATCTCGACCCGTGTGCGCAGCAGGTTGCTGATGCGCGATACGCGCTGCGACAGCGCGTCTTGCCGGCGGGCCGACCAGGCACAGGTGCTGCGCGCAGGGGTCAGGCGGCGGTCCATGAATTCGCCGATGGTTTGCATGCCAGCCAGGCGCGACTCGGCTATGTCGGCAATGCGCTTGTCCAGCAGTTCGAAGTAGGCGGCACTGGCCGAGAAGCGTGAGTGTGTGGCCGCATGTTGGCTCTCCACTGCCCCGGCCAGCCGCGTCAGGCGGTCCAGCAGCATCGGTTCGTCATTGCGGGTGGCCGAGCGTATGGCGTGCGCCAGCTCGGCCAACTCACGCTCGGCAGATGCAAGTACCAGCGACGCCTCACGCGCGGCAGGCAGGCCCAGCAGGGCTGCCATGCGGTAGGTCTCAATCTCCAACAGGCATTGCACCAGGCGGCCCAAGCGGCGCGGTGCCATGGCACCGGCCAGCAAGACCATGCGAGAGAAGCCGTCGGCATGCACCGCAAAGTCGGTGTAAACCTCGGCAAAGCCATCGGCCACAGTGGCGGCAACCAGGGTGTCTTCGTACAACAGGTTTTTGACCAAAGCGCCCGACGACTCAAAGGCCGCACTGGGTAGCACCCACAGGTGCAGATTGGCCAGGCATTCGCCCGGCAGCGCAGCAAACCAACGCTGGGGCACGGCGCCCAAAGCGGTCTCGGGCTCGCGTTCGCCAAACCGCTCCACCGTGAGGCGGCGCATGAACGTCCAGGTAACAAATTCAGTATGCAACTCCCAGCGCACACGGTAGGGGCCCACATCCATGCGCACATGGGTCGAGCCGGCTACCGGCTCTGGCAAATGGTGGTCGCGCGCCAGGGCCGCCATATGCCCCCAACTGGCTTCGCGCTGGCTGGCGTCACACACCATCACTACATGGGAGATGCTAAGGGGTACCTCCATGGCCTCGGGCGGCCTGGCGTGGATTTCGTTGTGCAGCGCGACCCGCTGCGCATGCTGGGGCAATATTTCAGTCTTCGACAAAAGCTTCTTCCCGTTTGGACTTGACCGATGGCAGCAACACCACGACCAACAACAGTGCCGCAACGGCCAGTAGAGTAGCCGATATGGGACGCGTTACAAACACGCTCCAGTCTCCACGGTAGATCAGCATGGCCCTGCGCAAATACTCTTCCATCATCGGCCCCAGGATGAAGCCCAGCAGTAACGGCGCGGGCTCGGCCCCCAGCTTGATGAACAGGTAGCCAATGAAGCCGAACAAGCCCACCAGCCAGATGTCGAAGGTGGAGTTGTTGGTGGAGTAAACGCCGATCGCGCAGAACAGCACAATGGATGGAAAAAGCCAGCGGTACGGCACGCTGAGCAGCTTAATCCAGATGCCGATCAGGGGCAGGTTCAAAACAATCAGCATCAGGTTGCCGATCCACATCGACGCAATCAAGCCCCAGAAAAGCTCGGGGTTGTTGGTCATCACTTGGGGGCCGGGCTGAATATTGTGGATGGTCATGGCCCCCACCATCAGCGCCATAACGGCATTCGGTGGAATGCCCAGTGTCAATAAGGGAATGAACGAAGTTTGCGCACCGGCATTGTTAGCCGACTCAGGCGATGCCACGCCACGGATGTTGCCGGTACCCAGCGGCTTTTCACCGGGTTTCAGCGGGATTTTTTTCTCCAAGGTATACGCTGCAAACGCTGCCATCACGGCGCCACCGCCAGGCAAAATTCCCAACACAGACCCTAAAGCCGTGCCGCGCAAAACGGCGGGCACCATGTTTTTGAAATCTTCCTTCGTGGGCCACAGGCCGGTCACATTGGCCGTGAACACCTCGCGCTCGCTCTCGTGTTTGCCTAGGTTGCTGATGATCTCCCCATAGCCGAACACGCCCATGGCGATGACGATGAAGCCAATGCCATCGCTCAGCTCGGGGATGTCAAAGGCGAAGCGTGGCACGCCCGAGTTGACATCCGTGCCAACCATCCCGAGTAACAGGCCCAGCACAATCATGGCGATGGCCTTGAGCAACGAGCCAGATGCCAGCACCACAGCGCCGACCAGACCCAAAATCATCAGCGAAAAATACTCGGTGGGGCCAAACTTGAAGGCCAACTCGGTCAATGGCGTCGCAAACGCTGCCAGTATCAAGGTGCCTACGCAACCCGCAAAAAAAGAGCCTAAGCCAGCGGCGGCCAGCGCGGGCCCCGCGCGGCCTTGGCGTGCCATCTGGTAGCCGTCGATGGTAGTTACGACGGAGGATGATTCACCCGGCAAATTGACCAGGATGGCCGTGGTGGAACCACCGTATTGCGCACCGTAGTAAATGCCGGCCAGCATGATCAGTGCCGCCACTGGCGGCAGTGCGTAAGTAGCGGGCAAGAGCATGGCGATGGTCGCAAGTGGCCCAATGCCGGGCAACACGCCAATGACGGTACCCAAGAAGCAGCCAATGAAGGCGTACATCAAGTTCTGCAGCGTGAAGGCCACGCCAAACCCAAGCGCCAGATTGTTGAACAAGTCCATGGGGTCTCCTTTTCAGATGCCAATGAAAGGCGGCCACACAGCGAACTGCAGGTTGAGCAGTTTGATGAAAGCAAGGTAACTCGTGATCGCCAGGATGGTGGCCAGCACGACCACTTCCTTCCACTTGAACTCGTCCCCCGCCAGGGCGGCAATGAAGGTTAAAGCAAAGATGCCAGCGATCAGTCCCATGGGCGGCAAGTGGATGCTACGCAGGCCGCCGATCATGGCACCAAACACCAAATTTGCCAGAATGATGAAGACCAGGGGCTTCCAAGCGAATGCGCCTATCTTGTCACCGTCTACGGTCTCTACGACCAGCGCCTTGAAGGTGATAACGCCCCCCAGCACCGCCAGCAAAATCCCCAGCACCAGTGGAAAATAACCGGGGCCCATCCGCGCCCCACTGCCAATGGTAAAGCTGCTGGCACCCCAAGCAAAGGCCACACCCACGACCATGAACATGAGACCGGAAAAAAAGTCCTTTTGGCTTTTGATATTCACGCAAGCATTCTCCTCAAGACAACAACGGGGACGGTACTTTTTATAGCGGCCCAGTGTGCCACAAAGGCGAGCCACCGCCCCCCAAAAAACCTCGCCGGTACGCCACGAGGCTGTGATACGCTTGCGCCCACTTCAGAAAACCGGTACTGCCATGCCCGACATCTTGCTCAGCGTCAATAACCTGCACAAATCGTTTGGTGAACGACAGGCGGTCAAGGCTGTTTCGTTTCAAGTGGCCAAGGGGCAAACCTTGGGTTTGCTCGGGCCCAATGGAGCGGGCAAGTCCACCACGGTGAGCATGATCTGTGGCTTGCTCAAGCCCGATCAAGGGGATGTAGAGCTGGGTGGGCAACGGGTGGCGCAGGGCAACAACGCCGCCAAGCAAATGATGGGCTTGGTGCCACAAGACCTGGCCTTGTACGATGACCTGTCGGCGCGTGAAAACCTGCGCATCTTTGGCGCCCTGTACGGCCTGACCGGCGCCACATTGAAGAGCCGTTGCGCGCAAGTGTTAGACCTGGTGCAATTGAGCGACCGCCTGG
>JBBQBG010000125.1:0-11039 GCA_038317285.1 Burkholderiales bacterium
GGAAGGCGCGGCCACGCTGTGCGAAGAGGTGTTGGCACCGCTGAATGCATCCGGCGACAGGGAAGGCTGCCATTTGAAGGACGGCGTGGTGACCACGCCCAAGGGCTTCAAAGAGGCCTACGCGCAGTTTGTGGCTGGCGGCTGGCAAGGCCTGTCCTTCCCCGTGGAATACGGTGGCCAGGACATGCCGATGTCGCTGAGCTTGTTGAAGTCTGAAATGATGGGCGCGGCCAACTGGTCGTTCAACATGTACCCGGGGCTCAGCATCGGCTGCATCAACACCCTGCTGCAATACGGCACCGACGCCATCAAGACGCAATATTTGCCGCGCCTGGTGGCGGGCGAGTGGACCGGCACCATGTGCCTGACAGAGCCCCAATGCGGCACCGACTTGGCCCAAGTAAAGACCCGCGCCGAGCCGCAAGCGGATGGCACCTACGCATTGACCGGTACCAAGATCTTTATCTCGTCTGGCGACCACGACCTGACAGAAAATATTGTCCACATCGTACTGGCCCGTTTGCCGGGCGCGCCTGCAGGAACCCGTGGCATTTCGCTGTTTGTCGTACCCAAGTTCGCCGTGGGAGCGGATAGCACCATCGGAGAACGCAATGGCGTCAACACCGGCTCGCTAGAGCACAAGATGGGCATCGCCGCCAATGCCACGGCCGTGCTGAATTTTGATGGCGCGATTGGTACCTTGATCGGCGAGCCCAACAAGGGGCTGGAGGCCATGTTCACCTTTATGAACACCGCCCGTATCGGCACCGCCATCCAGGGTGTGGCCCATGCCGAGCTGTCGTTCCAGGGGGCCTTGCCCTATGCGCAAGAGCGCCGCTCCATGCGCGCACTGTCCGGCAAAAAAGAACCTGAACAAGTGGCCGATGCACTGATCTGGCACCCCGATGTGCGCCGCATGCTGCTGACGCAAAAGGCCATCGCCGAAGGTGGCCGTGCCATGATTTACGGTGCCTCCAAAATCGCCGACAAGATGTTCAATGCCGTGAGGGAAGGCGACCAGGCCAAGTACAAAAAGTACGACGACGAGCTGGGTTTCTACACCCCCATCCTCAAGGGCTTTTTGACCGAAATGGGCTTGGAAGCGGCCAACTTGGGCATCCAGGTGTTTGGCGGCCACGGCTACATCGGCGAGCACGGCATGGAGCAGATCGCACGCGACGCCCGCATCTCCACGCTGTACGAAGGCACCACCGGCATCCAGGCGCTGGACCTACTGGGCCGCAAAGTGCTGCTCAACACCAAGGGCAAGTGCGTGCGCGATTTCAGCGGCACCATATTGCGCCTGGTCAAACCCTATGCGCTGCAACGCACGCCCATGGGCCAGATGATGCGCACGCTGGCACGCCGCACGGCGCAGTGGAATGTGCTGACCACGTTGATCATGCTGCGCGCGTCCAAAGACCGCGAGCAGGTGGGCTCATCCAGCGTGGACTACCTGATGTATTCGGGATTTGTGATGATGGCCTACTTTTGGGCGTTGCAGGCTTCCAAGGCGGCTGGGCTGCTAGCTAGCGGCAAGGGCAAAGAATCCAACGATTTTTACACTGCCAAAATTCAGACCGCAGAGTTCTACTTTGCGCGCCTGTTGCCCCGCGCGGATGGCCACTACGGTGCGGCTCTATCGCCTACCAGTGCTGTAATGCAAATGCCGCATGAGCTGTTCCAGATGGCGTGATTGCGTCCGGACGGTCAGTGGCAGTGCTGCACCAGTTTGTAAACACCTGGCGGCAGCACGAGCTGACCGTTAACGGTCGCGGCGTACTCTGCATGGTTGATTTCTGGGTCAATCGCATTTAGCTGGCGCGCCATGTCTTCAAACGCGTGGCCAAGGACCAGATGCACATCGCTGTGGGGAACCCGATGCGAGACCAGTTCATGACCCGAAATCGAGACATCGATACGCACACTGTAGGGCATGTCGCTAGGCTGATCGTCCGGATGGCAATGGATGCCTACCCAACAATTCAGGATTTCCGATGCGGCCCAGGGAAGACCGTGCGCATGTGTCTGAGCAGCTGCTGTGAGCGACATTGACTCTTCCAGGCCCGAGAAGCGAATATGGACGGGATAGTGCATACATTTACCACGCAGTGTTTCCCACGGTGGGCTGTGCGTACGTGTTCCGTTGGATGTACAGATCGGGATGATCTCTCAGCGTCTTCTACCCCACTCATAACTGAAAGGATCTTCCTTTCTTGTGGCCCCGTCCGTACGCTTGCGCACATAGCAATGGTGCGTTTATCTGGGCAGTGGCTTGCCATGCTTGTATCGGCGCCTACAATGCGGAGAGCTTTCCACTTAAATGATTACCTTTCGCCGCCATCGTCTGATCACTGTGCTTTTTGCCATGGTCAGTTTGCTGTTCATGCAGTTTGCGGTTGCGCGTTATGTATGCCCATCTGAGATGGCCGGCGCGACAGAAAGCAGCCTGGCAAGGGCGCATGATGGTATGCCATGTGCCGCATCCATGCCAACGGCGATGGACGACGAACAAACTGGCTTGTGCCAGGCCCATTGCCAGGCGGACCAGCAGTCTGCTGACACCTACATAGTGCCTGTTTTGCTGATGCTGCCTGCCATTACGTATAACTTTGCACAGGTGGACACAAGCCAAATTTCCCAGGGTGTAACACTTCAAGCACCCTTGCTCAAACGTACGACCGCGCCACCGTTGTCGGTGCGCAATTGCTGTTTCCGAACTTAATCCCGCAGGCCATCTAGCCCTGCCGTGAGTGCGCGTTGCTCTTGCGAGCAGACCGTTATGGGTTGTCGGGAGAAGTCTCGTGTTCGTTCCAGTTTCCATTCTTCGCGTTAGCGTTTGCAGTCTGATTTTGGCCCTGACGCCAAGGTGTTGGGCTGATAGCTCCTTGACCCTGGCCGAGGCACTGCGCTTGGCTGTGGATCGCTCGCAGCAGGTCGTTGCCCAAGATGCAGTTGTGTTGTCCGCCCGCGAGCAGGCAGTGTCTGCCGCCCAATTGCCCGACCCCGTTCTCAAGCTGGCTGTGGACAACTTGCCGGTGAACGGTGAGGACCGGTTTAGCCTGACCAATGATTTCATGACCATGCGCCGCATCGGTCTCATGCAGGAAATTCCCCGGGCGGAAAAGCGCCAACTGCGCGCGCAGCGGTTCGAGCGGGATGCGCAGCGTGCCCTGGCCGAGCGCCAATTGGCCATCGCGACCGTGCAGCGCAATACGGCAATGGCCTGGCTGGACCGCTACTACGCCGGCGCAATGCGCGATGTGTTGCTGCGTCAGATGGAGGAAACCCAATTGCAGGTCCAGGCCGCGCAAACCGTGTTTGGAACCGGGCGGGGCAGCCAGGCCGACGTCTTCGCCGCACGGGCTGCGGTGGTGGCGCTGGAAGACCGCATCAGCCAAATTGAGCGTCAGTCCCGTGGCGCCGACTTGAGCTTGGCGCGGTGGGTGGGCGCTGTCGTGGATCGCCTGCCAGCCGGGCCACCCCCGTGGCAGAGCCTGGCGTCCGACCCCGAGCCCGGTCGAGAACACCTGTTGCAACACCCCGACCTGCAAATGTTGCAGGTGCAGGTGCAGATTGCCGACACAGAACGCCAGCTGGCGCAGGCCAATACGTCCGCCGATTGGACCGTAGAGGTCAACTACGCCCAGCGTGGCCCAGCCTATGCCAACATGCTGTCGTTTGGGGTCAGTATCCCGCTGCAACTGGATAGGGGCAATCGGCAGGACCGTGAGGTGTCCGCCAAGCAGGCGCTGGTGCGCGAAGCCCAGGCCCGGGTGGACGACACCCTGCGCAGCCACGAAGCCGAAGTGCGCAACCTGCTCAACGACTGGCAGTCCGGCAAAGAGCGTGTGGCGCGTTTCAACGCCCAGTTGGTCCCATTGGCGCAGCAGCGCACGCAGGCCGCACTGGCGGGCTACCGCGCGGGCAAGGCGGACTTGCCCAGTGTGCTGGCCGCGCGGCGCGACGAGATCGACATGCATTTGCAGGCGCTGACCGTTGAGCAAGAGACTGCTCGCCTGTGGGCCCAGCTCAACTACCTCAAACCCGACACAAGCACCAATTCTCTTCCCACGCGCCAGGAGCAACAACCATGAAGACCAAACAACTGAGACTGGTTCTGGCGGCCAGCATTCTGCTCTTGGCTTCTGCGGGATATGGCCTCTACACCCTGGGCCTGCATCGTGGGAGCAGCGCAGGCGCAAACGCCCCGGCGCAGATGGCCCCAGCGACCGCAGCAAGCGACAAAGAACCAGCCACAGGGCCCAAGATTCTGTATTACCACGACCCCATGGTTCCGGGCACCAAGTTCGACAAGCCGGGCAAGTCACCCTTCATGGACATGATGTTGGTACCGGTCTATGCCGATGGCGGTAGCGATCAGGGCAGTGTTTCTGTCAGTGCACGGGTTCAGCAGAACCTGGGCATGCGGACGGCCGAGGTGGCAGAGGCCAACTTGTCGCCGCAGCTGTCTACCGTGGGCAGCATTGCCTTCAACGAGCGAGACCAGGCTGTCGTGCAAGCCCGCGCCTCGGGTTATGTGGAACGTCTGCATGTGCGCGCCACGCTGGATGCGGTGGCCAAAGACCAGCCACTGGTCGATCTATTCATTCCCGATTGGGTGGGCGCCCAAGAAGAGTTTCTATCGCTCAAACGCATGCAGGGCAGGGACCTGGAAGCACTGGTCGATGGCGCGCGCCAACGCATGCGGCTGCTGGGCATGAGCGATGCGCAGATTGGGCGCGTGGAAAGCAGCGGCAAGCCGCAAACGCGCATCACCATCACAGCCCCGCTTGCAGGCGTGGTCACCGAACTGCTGGTGCGCGAGGGCATGGCGGTGGCCCCGGGCGCCACGCTGTTTCGCATCAACGGCCTGTCCAGCGTGTGGGCCAATGCTGAAGTACCCGAAAGCCAAGCTGCAGTCTTGCGCTTGGGTGCCAAGGTGCAGGCTACGAGCCCTGCCGTGCCGGGCGTGACGTTCGAAGGCAAGGTGCAGGCCATTCTGCCCGACGTGAACGCTGCCACCCGCACGCTGAAGGCGCGGGTGGAGTTGAGCAACCCCAAGGCTCGCCTGGTGCCCGGCATGTTTGTGTCCGTGCTGTTCCAGGAAATGCGCGCAAACAAGGCGCTAATGGTGCCCAGCGAGGCCGTCATCATGACCGGCAAGCGCAGCGTGGTGATGGTGGCCGAGGGCAATGGCAAGTTCCGTTCGGTTGAGGTCGACGTTGGCGCGGAGTCCGGCGGGCAGACCGAAATCAAACGCGGTCTGCAAGTGGGGCAACGGGTGGTCGTATCCGCACAGTTTCTGGTCGACTCGGAAGCCAGCTTAAAGGGTGTTGAGGCGCGGTTGAATGATGCGCCAAGCCCCGGCGCTGCCAGCCCGGCAATGCCGATGCCAGCACCGTCAGCCTCCATGTCGGGTGGCAAACCATGATCGCGCGCCTCATCCGCTGGTCCATCGGCAACCGCTTCCTGGTGTTGTTGGCCACCCTGGGGCTTTGCGCCTGGGGCGTCTATGCGCTGGTGAAGACGCCGCTGGACGCCTTGCCCGACCTGTCCGACGTGCAGGTCATCATTCGCACGACTTACCCAGGCCAGGCACCGCGTCTGGTTGAGAACCAGGTGACCTACCCGCTGACGACCACCATGCTGTCTGTGCCGGGCGCCAAGACCGTGCGCGGCTATTCGTTCTTTGGCGACTCGTTTGTCTACGTGTTGTTTGAGGATGGCACCGACCTGTATTGGGCACGGTCCCGCGTGCTGGAGTACCTGAACCAGGTGCAGTCTCGTCTGCCGCCTGCGGCCAAGGCATCTATTGGGCCAGACGCGACCGGTGTCGGTTGGGTGTACCAGTATGCGTTGGTGGACCACAGTGGTACACAAGACCCTTCCCAATTGCGCGCGCTGCAAGACTGGTTCTTGAAATACGAGCTGAAGACCGTACCCAATGTGGCCGAGGTAGCCTCCATCGGTGGCATGGTGCGCCAGTACCAGGTGGTGCTGGACCCAGATAAGCTGGCGGCCTTTGCCATTCCCCACACCAAGGTGGTTGAGGCCATTCAGAAGGGCAATCAAGAGGCCGGTGGCTCGGTGCTTGAGTTGGGCGAGGCCGAATACATGGTGCGGGCGACGGGATACCTGCAGACCCTTGACGACTTTCGCGCGATACCGCTGATGACAACCCCCGCCGGTATATCGGTGCGCCTGGGCGATGTGGCGCGCATCCAGTTAGGGCCAGAAATGCGACGCGGCATTGGCGAGTTGGATGGGGAAGGCGAGGCCGCAGGCGGCGTGATCGTGATGCGCTCGGGCAAAAACGCGTTGGAGACCATTGCTGCAGTCAAGGCAAAACTCAAGTCCTTGCAAAGCAGCCTGCCCAAGGGCGTAGAAATTGTGCCGACTTACGACCGCTCGGGTTTGATAGAGCGCGCGGTGGAGAACCTCTCGCACAAGTTGCTGGAAGAGTTTGCCGTGGTGGCCGTGGTGTGTTTCATCTTCTTGTTCCACCTGCGCTCGGCATTGGTGGCCATCATCTCGCTGCCGCTGGGTATTTTGGCAGCCTTTATCGTCATGCATTACCAGGGCGTGAATGCCAACATCATGTCGCTGGGCGGCATCGCCATTGCAATTGGCGCCATGGTCGATGCCGCGGTGGTGATGATAGAAAACGCCCACAAACACCTGGAGCACTGGGCACACGCGCATCCCGGCGAAACCCTGCAGGGCGAGACGCGCTGGCAAGTCATTGGCGATGCCGCTGCCGAGGTGGGACCAGCCTTGTTCTTCTCGCTGTTGATCATTACGTTGTCGTTCATCCCTGTGTTCACGCTGGAGGCGCAAGAAGGGCGCTTGTTCTCGCCCCTGGCCTTCACCAAGACCTATGCCATGGCGGCGGCTGCCGGTCTGTCGGCAACCCTGATACCGGTGCTGATGGGCTATCTGATCCGCGGTCGCATTCCCGATGAGAACAGCAACCCGCTCAACCGCCTGCTGATTGCGCTCTACCGTCCGCTGTTGAACGCCGTGTTGCGCAGCCCCAAGCTCACACTGGTGGTGGCTGCCGTGCTGATGGTGTTGAGCCTGTGGCCGCTGCAACACATTGGCGGTGAATTCATGCCGCGGCTGGACGAGGGCGACTTGCTGTACATGCCCTCCGCCTTGCCCGGTCTGTCGGCCGGTAAGGCCAGCGAGTTGTTGCAGCAAACGGATCGGTTGATCAAGACCGTGCCCGAAGTCGCCAGCGTGTATGGCAAGGCGGGCAGGGCGGAGAGCGCTACCGACCCGGCACCGATGGAAATGTTCGAGACCACCATCCAGTTCAAGCCGCGCGACCAGTGGCGAGCCGGCATGACGCAGGACAAGCTGGTGGATGAGCTGGACCGCATCGTCAAGGTGCCCGGCCTGTCCAATATCTGGGTGCCGCCCATTCGCAACCGCATCGACATGCTGGCCACCGGCATCAAAAGCCCGGTGGGCGTCAAGGTCGCAGGAACCGATCTGGCCACCATCGACCGCATTAGTGGCGAGATCGAGAAACTGCTCAAGGACGTGCCCGGCGTCAGCAGCGCCTTGGCCGAGCGCCTGACCGGGGGCCGCTATGTGGATGTGAATATTCGGCGCGATGCAGCGGCACGCTTTGGCTTGAACATTGCCGATGTGCAATCCGTCATCAGCTCGGCCGTTGGCGGTGAGAACATTGGTGAAGTGGTGGACGGCTTGCAGCGCTTCCCGATCAATGTGCGCTACCCGCGCGAGATACGCGATTCGCTGGAGAAACTGCGCAGCCTGCCCATCGTCACCGAGCGCGGCCAGCGACTGGTGTTGTCGGACGTGGCAGATTTGCGCGTCACCGATGGTCCGCCCATGCTGCGCAGCGAAAACGCCCGTTTGTCGGGCTGGGTGTATGTGGACATCCGTGGGCGCGACCTGCGCTCTGCCGTGCAAGACATGCAGGCTGCTGTAGCCAGCAAGGTGATGTTGCCACCCGGCTATTCCATTGCGTGGTCCGGTCAGTTTGAGTTTCTGGAGCGGGCGACCGCCAAGCTCAAGGTGGTGGTGCCCTTCACCCTGTTGATCATCTTTGTGCTGCTGTACCTGACGTTCAAGAGCTTTGGCGAAGCCTTGCTGATCATGCTGACGTTGCCGTTTGCGTTGGTGGGGGGCATCTGGTTGCTGTACCTGTTGGGTTACAACCTCTCCGTGGCCGGGGCTGTTGGGTTTATCGCCCTGGCGGGCGTGTCCGCAGAATTCGGCGTCATCATGCTGCTGTATCTCAAGCATGCGTGGGACGCGCGCATCGCCCAGGGAAAAAATACTGCAGATGACCTGCTGGACGCAATCCGCGAGGGTGCTGTGCTGCGGGTACGGCCCAAGGCCATGACCGTGGCCGTGATTCTGGCCGGCCTGTTCCCCATCATGTGGGGCAGCGGCACGGGGTCGGAGGTGATGCAGCGGATTGCCGCGCCCATGGTGGGCGGCATGATCACCGCGCCGCTGCTGTCGATGTTCGTGGTGCCGGCGGCTTATCTGTTGATGCGGCGGCGGCGGTTATGACGCCATTTCTCGACAAGCATCGACGCACCGCTTACATGACTCAGCGCATTGTTGGCAATGGTCCATGGGGTGCTTGGCGCACTCGGTGGCGCAGGCCTCGCACATGTCGGCGCAGAGCTTGCAGACGGAGTTCATATGTGTACCACTGAACGCGATGGACGTCGCGGCCAGACGGCAGATGTCTGCGCACTCAAAGTCCAGCGCAATGCAGCGGACCATGTGTCTGGGGTCTTCTTCCTTCAGGCATGCCGATGCGCACTGGAGGCAGCTGGCGGCACAGGCGTTGCAGGCGAGTAGGCATTCGATTTGGCGTTGTGAAAGCATGGGACCTCCCGGATAGTTTGATTTAAGGTAGGGATATGGTCCTCCTGTTGAAAGGCGGCTACTGTGCGGCAACGTACCTTGTGGCTTGCTGGATGCCCCCAATCAGCCAAAATACCACTGGCCACAGCTCGGGCTACCGAGTACTTCTCTGTTGACAGAGGTCAATGTTTGATGGGGGCACCGGGGTTAGTCTTCAACGGTGGCTGTCCATTGACCTGTCGCTCAGGTGAAAGGCATGCAGCTTCGTGGAACTTGCTTTGCGGCTTCATGCTTTACCAAGCTGACTGCAACTTTCTATTCCCTGATTTCGAAATTTCACATACGAGGCGCAATATGCAAGTTACGGTTCTAGGCTCTGGCGAAGAGGTCAAGAATTGGTTTCAGCCCAAGCGCCTGGGATTGCTGGCCGATCCCACCCGACATCTGTTCTTTACCGGCAAAGGAGGCGTCGGCAAAACATCGCTTTCGACTGCAGTCGCGCTGCGACTTGCCGATGCGGGCAAAAGGGTTCTGCTGGTCAGTACCGATGCAGCGTCCAACCTGGACGAAATGCTGGGAGTTCCACTGAGCAATCAGCCTACACCTGTCCCCGGCGCGCCGGGTCTCTCGGTTTTGAACATTGACCCAGACAACGCCGCGGAGTCTTACCGGCAGCGGGTGGTCGACCAGATGGGCAGGGACGCCAGTGACAAGGAAATCTCGACGGTCAAGGAGCAACTGTCTGGCGCATGCACCACCGAGATTGCGTCTTTTGATGAATTCGCGTCTTTGCTGTCAGACAAAGACCAACACTACGACCACTTCGTTTTCGATACGGCGCCTACGGGCCATACACTGCGCTTGCTGAGCCTGCCCAAAGCTTGGAGCGGATTTTTGGCCGACAACGATCAGGGGGCATCCTGCCTGGGGCCGCACTCTGGCCTGAAGATGCAGGAGGTGCGCTTCAAAGCCGCATTGGATGCGCTGTGTGACCCGGCATTGACCACCGTGGTGTTGGTGACGCGAGCGGACGCTGGCGCGATTGGTGAGGCTTCACGAACCTCTGATGAATTGCAAGCCTTGGGTCTGCACAACCAGCGCCTGGTCATCAATGGCGTGTTCCATGCCACGGATCGCACCGATGCGATTGCTGCGGCCATTGAAGGATTGGGGACCCAGGCGTTGAATGCCATGCCCGCAAATTTGCTGGCGCTGCCGCAAGACCAGGTGCCGCTGCGAGCCTTTGACACCGTGGGGCTGGTCGCTTTGCGTGCCTTGCTTGCTGACGGAAATGCAACGGTAGACTTACGCGATAGCACGGCAGTAACACCACTGCCGACGCCAGCGCAGGGTCGGGGCTTGGACGCTCTGGCGGACGAATTGGCGCAGGCCGGGCACGGCCTGATCATGGTCATGGGCAAGGGGGGCGTTGGCAAGACAACCGTGGCGGCAGCATTGGCTCTGGGCCTGGTGCAGCGCGGCAAGACGGTGCACCTGAGCACCACCAACCCGGCAGCGCACCTGACCCGGACATTGGAGGGGACGGTGGAAGGCCTGCGGGTGGACCGCATCGACCCGATGGTGGAAACGCAGCGCTATGTCGACAAAATCATGGCCACCAAAGGTGCTGGCCTGGATACGCAAGAACGGGCGCTGATGCTGGAGGACCTTAAATCCCCATGCACCGAAGAGGTTGCCGTGTTCCATGCGTTCTCCAAAGTAGTGGGCGAAGCGCGTAGCGCCTTTGTGGTGCTGGATACCGCGCCAACGGGTCACTCACTCTTGCTGATGGATGCCACCGGTGCCTACCACCGCCAGATGCTGCATGAATTGGAAGGCCACACCACGGCGCGACTCGTAACCCCGTTGATGCGCTTGCAAGACCCCGCGTACACCAAGATCATTTTGGTGACGCTACCGGAAACGACACCGATATCGCAGGCGGCTGCATTACAAGAAGACCTGCGCCGCGCCAAGATCGAGCCCTTTGCGTGGGTGATTAACAAGAGCGTTTTGGCAGCGGGAACCCATGACCCCTTGCTACGCGTGCGACTGGCGGGCGAGGTCAAGCAAGAGCAACGGATTGCCGATGGCCTGTCCAAGAAGACATTTGTTTTGCCCTGGTTGGCTCAGCCTCCGGTTGGGGTTGCCGCGCTGTCCAAGCTGGTCACAGCTTCTTAGAC
>JBBQBG010000126.1:0-11021 GCA_038317285.1 Burkholderiales bacterium
GCCGCCAAATACTCCGGCTACATCGACCGCCAAAACGACGAGGTGGAGCGCGCCGCCCACTATGAGAATCTGCGCCTGCCGTCCGAGCTGGACTATATGCAAGTCACGGCCATGAGCATCGAAGCCCGCCAGCGCCTGACCAAACAGCGCCCGGAAACACTGGGCCAGGCATCGCGCATGTCGGGCATCACGCCGGCCACCATTTCATTGTTGCTGATCCATTTGAAGAAGGGTAACTTCCGGGGCTTTGCTGCTGCAAGGACCTTGGTTGACGCTACCGAGGATGCAAGCTGATGGCGGCCACTGCTGATGCGATTTCTCACCGTCAAGTCATAGAACAGGCCTTGCCCGCACTGGGCATCTCCCTATCCGCTGACACTATCAGCGCGCTGTTGACCTATCTGGAGTTGATCCAGAAGTGGACCAAGGTCTACAACCTGACTGCCGTGCGCGATCCGGCCGAGATGCTGACGCACCACTTGCTTGACAGTCTGGCGGCACTGGCTCCGCTGGACCAGCAGTTGCAAAACCTGCGGGCGGCAACACCGGACGCGCCGATCCGGCTGTTGGATGTTGGCTCTGGTGCCGGATTGCCGGGCATCGTCATAGCCATTTGCCGACCCGATATCGTGGTTCATTGTGTAGACACAGTGGCCAAGAAGGCTGCCTTTATCCAACAGGTAGCCGTCACTTTGAAGCTGCCCAACCTGCGCGGTCTGCATGCGCGGGTGGAGTCTTTGACCCAGCCCTATGACGTGGTGAGTTCGCGGGCCTTTGCTTCATTGGTTGATTTTACGAATTGGTCGGGCGGGGCATTGGCGGGGCAGGGCGTCTGGATGGCGATGAAGGGCAAGCATCCGGGAGAGGAGATTGCGGTCTTGCCTATATCGGTTGAGGTGTTTCACGTGGAACAACTGAAGGTGCCGGGCCTCGATGCTGAGCGGTGCATTGTTTGGATGCGTCGGTCTTCGGCTATCCGGTAACGGGTTAGAGGTTGGCGGGATAGGTCGGGTTACGCGTTCTGCTTCGTGTCCCCCGCCCGCTACGCGGGCTCCGCCTTTACCTACGCAGAACGCGTAACCCGACCTATCCAGCGGTGCCTGTTTTGTGCGGGTGCCAGCGAAAACGCTCAGATGATCACGCTTGCGACCCTACTGCGCTGACTGAAATCTGTGCGAAAACTCTTCAGCGTCAGGCATGGGGTGTGCGTTTTGCGCAGGTAAAGGAGGAGCCCGCAAAGCGGGCGGGGGACACGGAGCAAAACGTGCGCCCCATGCCTGACGCGTGCGAGAGAGAGCAATCGCAGTGCCTTCAACGCAAGAACACGACAAACCCGCAGCAACCCAAAAATTCCAACGTAAACTCGCCCTTTCCCCAGAAAGAACCGCACCATGCTTGGCGTCACCGACTACGGCACATTTGTTGTCACCGTTCTCATCTTTTTGCTAATCCCCGGCCCGGGAAATTTGGCGCTGATTACCTCCACTAGCAAGGGAAAAATCCGCGGTGGGTTGGCTGCGACGATGGGCGTGATTGCTGGTGACCAAGTGCTGATGTGGTCTGCTGTGGCGGGCGTGGCGGCGCTGTTGGCGGCTTACCCTGATGCTTTCCACGCAGTGCAGTGGTTGGGCGCTGCCTACTTGGCTTGGCTGGGAGCCAAGATGTTGCTGGCCAAACCCGGCGCGGCACCGGTACTCAACATCACGGCGGGTCACTACTTCCGCCAAGCGTTGATGATCACGCTGTTCAACCCCAAGGCTATTTTGTTCTACATGGCCTTCTTTCCGCTGTTTGTCGACCAGACCAGCCAGCGCGGTTTGGTGACTTATGGATTTATGGCCGGCACCATTGCTACGCTGACTTTCGTGTACGGTCTGACGTCGGTGCTGTTGACCCACTTTTTGGCCGAGCGCATCCGCGCCAACCCTATCATCTCCCGCGTACTGGAGAAGGTCGCCGGGGTGTTCCTGATCGGCTTTGGCATCAGGCTTGCGGTTTCACGCTGAACCGCTGCTCTCGGTTCCACGTGAAACATTGAAGACCCCGAAGCGCCTTCCCCACCTTTCATCTCACTAGCACTCCATGGCCAAAATCTTCTGCGTTGCCAACCAAAAGGGTGGCGTTGGCAAAACCACCACCACCGTCAACCTGGCCGCCGGTCTGGCCAAAGTGGGGCAGCGCGTGCTGATGATCGACCTGGACCCGCAGGGCAATGCCACCATGGGTTCGGGCGTGGACAAGCGCAAGCTGGAGCTGACGGTGTACGACGTGCTGCTGGAATCCGCATCGATCACCGAGGCGCGGACGCAAAGCGACAAACTCAAGGACGGCGGTTGCAGCTACGACATCTTGGGCGCCAACCGCGAACTGGCCGGTGCCGAGGTGGAGTTGGTTGAAGTGGAGCGGCGCGAGAAACGCCTGAAGCAGGCCATCGCCGCTGTCGATGCCGAGTACGACTTTGTGCTGATCGACTGCCCACCGTCCCTGAGCATGCTGACCTTGAACGGCCTGTGCTGTGCCCACGGCGTCATCGTGCCCATGCAGTGCGAATACTTCGCGCTGGAAGGCCTGACCGATCTGGTCAACACCATCAAACAGGTCAAGGCCAACCTCAACGACGACCTGCAGATCATCGGCCTGCTGCGCGTCATGTACGACCCGCGCATCACCTTGCAGCAACAGGTCAGCGACCAGCTCAAGGCCCACTTTGGCGACAAGGTGTTTGACTCGGTCATTCCGCGCAATGTGCGCCTGGCCGAGGCGCCCAGCTATGGGTTGCCGGGTGTGGTGTTTGACCCGTCGTCCAAGGGCGCCCAGGCCTTTGTAGCGTTTGCGCAAGAGATGGTGGCGCGCATCGCGGCGATGTGAGCGCCACAGCCCACCGGCTTAAACGAAATCAACCTCTAGCCCTCGCGGAATGTGCGTAGCGCGCTCCTGAAACAATAGCAAATTCTTGACACCGTCTACCGTGCCGCCCACTAACCCCACCGTCCTCATTCTCCCCGGCTGGCAAAACTCCGGCCCCGACCATTGGCAAAGCCGATGGGAAGTTTTGTATGGCTACCAACGCGTGCAGCAACACGACTGGATGCAACCGCTGCGGGGTGACTGGATGTCGCAGTTGGAAGAAGCCGTACTGGCCGCGCCTGGCCCTGTCGTGCTGGTCGCCCACAGCCTGGGTTGCGTGCTGACGGCCGCGTGGGCACAGCACTCGCGCCAAACGCAGCGCGTGGTCGGTGCGCTGTTGGTGGCGCCCGGAGACCCACAGCGCGAGGAATTGCGCGCCGCGCTCAAGAGCTGGTCGCCCGTTGTGCTGCAGCGCTTGCCATTTGCCAGCACATTGCTCAACAGCCTGGACGACCCCTATTGCAGCCGCGCCCGCGCCCAGCAATTCGCCACAGCGTGGGGTTCGGCGTTTGTCGACTACGGCAACACCGGTCATATCAACAGCGAGTCCGGTCTGGGCGATTGGCCACAGGGCCACGCCATGCTGACACCATTTTTGAATACGAAGAAAGAGAGCGCATAACGATGGTCACAAAAAAACCCAAGGGCCTGGGCATGGGTCTGGAGGCCTTGCTCGGCCCCAAAGTTAAAGACCGCACGCCAGCTGAGGACGCTGTGGCCAATTCCGGCACGCCCAGCACGCTGCTGCTGACCGACCTGGTGGCCGGCCAGTACCAGCCCCGCACGCATATGGACGAGGGCGCGCTGTACGAGCTGGCCGAGAGCATCAAGGCGCAGGGCATCATGCAGCCTATCTTGGTTCGTCGCCTGAGCGCAGGCGCGCACGTTGGCAAATACGAAATCATCGCCGGCGAACGCCGCTTCCGCGCCGCCAAGCTGGCGGGTCTGGACAGCGTGCCGGTGCTGGTGCGCGACGTGCCAGACCAGGCTGCGGCCGCGATGGCGCTGATCGAGAACATGCAGCGCGAAGACCTGAACCCGCTGGAAGAGGCCCACGGCCTGCAGCGGCTGATCAAGGAATTTGGTCTGACGCACGAAACCGCCGCACAGGCCGTGGGTCGGTCGCGCAGCGCCGCCAGCAATCTGTTGCGCCTGCTCAATTTGGCCGAGCCGGTGCAGACCATGCTGATGGCTGGTGACCTGGACATGGGCCACGCCCGTGCGCTGCTGTCACTGGAGCGCGGCACGCAGATCACCGCCGCCAACCAGATCGCCGCCAAAAAAATGTCGGTGCGCGAGGCCGAAAGCCTGGTCAAGAAACTAGGCGCTGAATTCGAGCTGACCGCCTCGGCCAAACCCAAGAAAGAAAAGTCACGCGATCTCAAACGGGTGGAAGAGGAGCTGTCGGACCTGTTGATGGCCCAGGTCGAGATCCAGGTCAAAAAGCGCGTCAAGCGTGCCGGCCGCATGGAAGAGATGGGCGAGATCGTGATCCAGTTCGGCTCGCTGGATGAGCTCAATGGTCTGATTGAGCGCCTGTCGCCCGGCGCCAGCCGCTAGGCGTTTGGACCCGCGGTGAATACAGGTGTGCTATGAAAACTATAGCTGCTTACGCAATATCCACGAGGGCTAGCGGCCAATTTTATATACAACACCTTTCAATAGACCCTCAATGGGTAAATCGGAGATCCTGCGGATCCCAAGGTGAGCCGTGCGCCAACGTCTGACCGCATGGCCGCTGCCCGCCGTGCTGACCTGGGCGGCGGCCTGGCTGCTGTTCAAGCTGCTGCTGGGGCAGGGCGTTGCGTCTGGATTGGCCTTGGGTGCAGCCACAGGATTGGGCGTGGCCTTGAGTCTGCTGGGCAACACCTGGTGGCGCCGCGTGCTGATCGCTGCGGGCTTTCCGCTGTCGTTGGCGCTGAGCCTGCCGTCGCTGGGGCTGGCGGTGGCTCTACCGGCCTGGGCTTGGTTGGTCCCGCTGCTGTTGCTGTTAGCAGTCTACCCCTTGAATGCCTGGCGCGATGCCCCGCTGTTCCCCACTCCCGCACACGCTTTGGACAGCCTGCCCCAGCACGTACCGCTGCCAGGCGGCGCCCGCGTGCTCGATGCCGGTTGCGGCTTGGGCCACGGATTAAAGGCCTTGCGTCGCGCCTACCCACACGCCCAGTTGCAAGGCCTGGAGTGGAGCTGGCCACTGCGCTGGCTGTGCGCGCTGCGCTGCCCGTGGGCGCAGGTGCGACGCGGCGACATATGGGCGGCAGACTGGTCGGCGTATGACATGGTCTACCTGTTCCAGCGCCCCGAGAGCATGCCGCGCGCCGCAGCCAAGGCACAGACCGAATTGCGCCCTGGTGCCTGGCTGGTCAGCCTGGAATTTGAAGCCCAAGGATATCAATCCACCGCCCATAGGGGCGAGCCAGGTGGCAAAATGGTATGGTTGTACCAAGCGCCGTTGCACGGCCTTTCAGGAGATTGAACATGCCATCCACCAGCCCCCCGGCAAGCCCCGCCGCCGAACTCGACGCCACCGAACTCCAGCACGCACAACAAGTGCTGGTGTTCGCCATGGCCACGCTGGCTGAGCAACGCGAGGCCGACTCCGAGAGCCACATCTTGCGCGTGCAAAACTATGTGCTGGCGTTGGCCACCTCCCTGAGCAAACACCCCGCGTTCGAGGCCTTGTTGACCCCCGGGTACATCGAGACCCTGCGTCGCAGCGCGCCACTATATGACATGGGTTCAGTGTGTGTACCCGACCGCATTCTGCTAAAACCCGGCCGTTTGACGGCGGATGAGATCGCCATCATGCGCAC
This sequence comes from Burkholderiales bacterium, assembly GCA_038317285.1. Classification (GTDB taxonomy): domain Bacteria; phylum Pseudomonadota; class Gammaproteobacteria; order Burkholderiales; family Burkholderiaceae_C; genus Allorhodoferax. The sequence goes on from JBBQBG010000126.1 coordinate 5,721, forward strand.
CCACACCACGCTGGGCCATGCCGCCATCGAACGCGCCGAGAAAACGTTGGGCCGAGCCTCTGCGCTGCTCGCCATGGCCAAGGACATGGTTTTGTGCCACCAGGAAAAGTGGGACGGCACCGGCTACCCCCGCGCCATCGCCGGCACCGACATCCCGGTGTCCGCCCGCATCATCGCGCTGGCCGATGTGTATGACGCGCTAATCACCAGCAAGGTCTACAAAGACGGCGTGCCGCACGACAAGGCCGTGCAGATCATCTTCAGCGAACGTGGCACGCATTTCGACCCCGACATGGTCGATGCCTTCATCGAAATCCAGGACACCTTCGCCGACATCGCCACCCGCTATGCCGATACCGAGGCGGACATGCAGCACAAGATTGAATACATGGCGAACGCGATTGCGGAGATCGCGACGCTCTGAGATACCGCGTAGTCGGAGGAAATTTCATCGTGGGATTGAGGCTGACTTTGGTCAGGATGGAACGATGTGTACGTTTGGCCAGCGTCTCGCGTAATTCTTTTGCTCAATTCGCTCGCGGTATGTACTGACACTAACCCGAACCGGATTGCGCCTAACTACGCAGCCGAACAAGTCTTCGAGCCCGTAAGGTGCAATCACAGTAATGGAGCCATCGACCTCCAGTCGAAGACCAACGGACGTTGCGTACTCTGGCCAAGAGGCCACGGCTCCCTCAAGCGATCCAAGTGGTGGTACAGCATGACCAAAATAGCTTTCGAACCAATGGTGGACGGCGGCTTGGTTTGTGACCTCCCACGGAACCATGGGCATTACATCAACCAGTCTGGCTTGTATGTCTATGTCTTGCTGCGGTGCAAGGCAGTCAGCGTCAAAGTACGCGACATCGATATCCGCAAGTTCTGAGGGTTCGATCCTGTTATGAATAGCGTCCCACACCAGATTGCGAATGGCGCCTGCGCCGATGCACCACGATGAAAGCCCCAAACCGCGCACGGCAATTAGGGCTTCCATGAGCCAATTCGATTCACGAGCCAGTGCAATCAGATGGTCACTGCGCGCGGCTAGGGGAGATGTTTCAGTCGCCATGTGCGATGTCGCAAGGAGGGTTGGCAAAAGCATGAGTTGAAATGCTCAAACTATTTTTGCGCCATGGTCATGCGCAGATAAGGCAGTTTAATCTTTATGTTTCCGTATTTTTTCGCGGGCTGCGATGTAGTTCAACCACAGGGCAACGATGACGTCTCGCCTGACGGCCCCGTTGGCCGATGAGGCCAGAGATACGTTTTAGCTTAGTAGCAGCGCGGCCGGTGCCCTCAGCACTTCTGCAAAATTGCGATTTGCCGACATAAGGTAGGGCATGAGCACCGAGCGCACGGTAGTCGTATCGGCTGCGATGCGAATATCGAATAGGCGCGTTTACAACCAATCAAGTGATGAAAACCGTTGGAGCCTTGGTCGGTATCCTGTGTGAAGTGGAGAACGAGATCGTTGATGCGTAAAGCCATCAACGACCCTACTGCATATGCTGTGGTGTCGTGCCACAAACTTTGCAAGGTACGTCCGATTCACCACCACCTGGAGGCACAGTTGCGGGCACATATCTCTTTGTGCATGTTGGCCTACTGCGTGGAGTGGCATATGCGTGAGGTTTGGCGCGAACTGATGTTTGCCGATGAGGATCAGGCGGCCAAGCTCATTCGGGACTCGGTTGCACCGGCCAAGCGATCCAATGCGGCGATAAAAAAGGCAGCCAACCGCACTCTAGACGAGGGGACACCGGTGCATAGTTTTAAGACGTTGATGCAGGATGCGTATTCCGGTGATCGTGACCGATGATTCCGGTATCGTGACCGGTCATTCCGGTCGGTCACGATCAGTTGTTTTTGCCAACCGAGCACAGCGCGTGTGAATTGTAGGGTTTTGTGATTTCTGGCTTGGTTTTTGGCTCCTTTGTACAAAAAAATAGGAATGGCAAGCGCAATGGGGGCGGTAGCCGATAGGCGTTAAGCCGTCCCCATGGAGCGCGTCAGTGCCCCAGTGTGGTCAACGCATGGACCCCGCAGGGGCTGTCCACACCCTCGTGGTGTGGGCAGATGCGTTGTCCACACGTGCGCATGCAGAGGCGATCCCGGCGCGCACCTTGCGCACACTGTTACGCCGTAACGAACTTCAAGGTCACCGGCAGCTGCTTGTCATAGTATTGGTCCGCTCCACGGGGCAGCCCAGGTAGTGCCTCTACTCGGTCCAACGCCTCATGCTGGGCGTTTGCCAGCAGACCTTGCAGCAGCGCACGCTGCGTTACGCCGTAACAGACTGCCAGACGTTCCAGCATGCGTTTGGCACTCGCATCAAGGACTACATTGAGACGCTCGCCCTGAGCGGCCACATCGTGCAAATGGCGCGCCCGATAGGCCGCCTGACGCTGCGCATTACTCATCGGCATGGACGACCCCCAACGTTACCGCGTAACGAGACCTGCCGCTTGAATTGGCCCATCACTGACCTCCTGGCGGTGTTGGCGCTTCTGCGTTGTTGGCTGCGGTTTTGGGGCTGCGCAGCGACCTCTCCGCCTTGAGCGTGATTCGGTGTGTGCGCTCCAGCAGGCGGTCCAGCATCGCGTCCGCAATCGTTACATCGCCAATCCAGCCATGCCAATGCTCGACCGGCAACTGGCTGGTAATGATGGTCCCCCGAGTAGCCGCACGGTCGTCAATGACTTCCAGCAAATCCGCCCGTGTACTGGCATCCAGCGGTGCCAACGCCCAGTCGTCAAGAATCAGCACATCGGTCTTGGCCAACTGAATCAGCCATTTGCCAAAGCTGCCCGCACCATGGAGCACCCGTAACTCCTCTGCCAGCCTGGGCGTGCGCAGGTAAGTGACGCTGTGGCCCCGCCTGCAGGCGTACTGCCCCAGCGCACAGGCCAGCCAGGTCTTGCCCGAACCGGTCGCCCCGGTGATGATCACGGCGTGGCCGGTCTTGATCCAATCGCCCAGCGCCAAACTGGTGATCTGGCTGCGATTGACACCACGCCCGGCGCGCGCGTCCACATCCTCAATGGCGGCCTGCGGATACTTCAGGTGCGCCAGGCTCAGCAACCGGGTACGTTTGCGATCATCGCGGCTGGCTACCTCCTGCTGCACCAGCAGGCCCAGGCGTTCTTCAAAGCTTAAGGCGCTCATGCTGGGCTGCTCCATTTGCTCGTGCAGGGCATCTGCCATGCCACTGAGTTTGAGGCTGCGCAGCTGGGTCAGGGTTTGGTGGGTCATCATGGTGTCGGTCTCGGTGTTGATTGCGGTGTTGGCTTGGGTGTTGGTGTTGGTTTCAGTGCGTGTGCGTGTGCTGTGAATGGCTTCGTTCGCCATGGGTGCGGCCTTCATTGGTAATACCCCGCGCCACGCACATGGTCATGCGTCGGGCTGCTCCATAAATCGGCAGTGGCCGGTTTAATTTGATCGCGCCCACCCACCAGGATGTCTTTGACGTGGCGGTATTTGCAGGTACCCAAGCTCAGCGCCAACGCACAGGCCGTCTCCAGACGGTCTTTGCCATAGCGTTTGCTCAAGGACAGCAAACCCAGACTGGAGCGGTAGCCGTGCTCGGGGTGTTTGAATTGCTCCAGCAGCTTTTGAATCAAACCGCCGGTGGCCACGCCGATGGAGAGGCCCCAGTCAATGAGCCGCTGGGGTGTCCAGTCCCGGTGCGCCAGGTGAGCCGCTGGCATGTGTGCATCCAGCGTGGTGTAGCCCCCTGCGTGGCTGCTGCGGGCGTGCGCAGCGATGCGCTGGCCCCGGTGCAGCAATTCCACGCAGCCACGGGTCAGTCGAGCGTCAAGCGACTGGCCCACCAAGGCGTTGGGCACGCTGTAGCGATGGCGATCAATCTCGACGTGGTAGTCCACATGCACGCGTACAGTCTTGAAGGTCGCCATCTCGTAGCGTTGCAGTGGCAGGCTTGATAGGGCTGGGGCGTCCAGCTCGGTGAAGACGCTCAGGCGGCTGCCGGGGAGCTTCTGGAATGGGCGGGCGTTGAGGTCTTGCAGCAAGGGGGCGATGGCAAGGTTGACGTCTTGCACGCTGGCAAAGAACGTATGACGCAGGCGCACCATGATCCAGCGCTCGACCACCTGCACGGCGGATTCAACCTTGGCCTTGTCTTGCGGTGTTCTGGGGCGGGCGGGGAGGACCGATGTGCCGTAGTGGCGGGCAAAGTCCAGCACGCTGTCGGTTGCGCGGGGCTCGTAGCGGTCGTTTTGGGCAATGACGGCACGCGGGTTGTCGGGAACAATCAGCTGCGCTACACCACCCATATAGTGCAGCGCCCCGCTCATTCCTTCGATCCAGTGGGGCGTCTTCTCAGCCTCGGTGGCCAGGGCGTAGGTGTAGCCAGAGGCACCCATGGCGGCGACGAAGAGGTGAGCCCGGCTGCCGTCTGTCAGGCCAATGGTGGGGCCGGCGAAATCAACGAACAGTTTCTCGCCTGCTTTGTGGATTTGGCGCATGGAGCGCTTGAGGGTTTTAACCCAACGCCGGTAGTTCTCGCAGTATTGGGAATACTGGTGGGTACGCGAGCCCAGGTGATTGGCCTGGTGCTCTTGCCATAGCAGCATCAGGGTCATGCCCTTGCGGCTGAGCTCGCTGTGGATCTGTGCGTAGTCGGGTTGGGCGAATGCGCCGCTGGCAGGATTGGAGTCAGAAAGTGGGGCAGTGTCGTTACTGCCGTAACGCTCGCAATCCGTGGCAGCCTGATCGGTGCCATAACTGCTTTTGGGTTTGACTGACAGGAGCCGCTCTTGTAGCTCGGCCTCGGACATGGTCGCAATCTGCGCCCAGTCCAGATCGGCTGCCTTGGCCCGTGCGGCGTATTTGGCGACAACGCCTTTGGAGATGTTGAGGGCTCGGGCCGTTCTCTCAAATGAGTGTCCGAGTTCGAGTGTGTAACGTAGTGCTTCTTTGATCATGCGCGTGTTCATGTTGCGGGTCGGCATCGGGGCTCCTGGTAAAGCCCGCGAGACTAGCCCGGGTGGATGAGGTTTGCGCTGTGATCGGCTGGGTCGTCAACTACCGGTCACGATCACCGGAATCGTCGGTCACGATGCCGGAATGTCGATTTGCCCCCTCGGGAAATCATCGGTCACGATCACCGGAATGACCGGTCACGATAGACCGGAATACCCACAAGGCGGCTGGGGCAGTTCCCGATTCCATGGCAGCGTTCGATGCGGGTACCCTGCGAGTGGGCATGGTGCGTGGGTTTAAACACGAACCGGCCTATGACAACTGGCTGGGCCGTTTGGCAGCGCAGGACCGGGTTACTGA
>JBBQBG010000127.1:0-10963 GCA_038317285.1 Burkholderiales bacterium
GACGCCGCTCAAGCGCAGGCGGCAGAGCCTGCCTTGCAGTGCCTGGCTGCCTTGCACTCGCCGTCCACCGGCATCGTGGATAGCCACGGCTTGATGCTGTCGCTGTTGGGCGATATTGAGAGACTGGGTGGCGTGCTTGCAGTAAATTCACCGCTAGCCCTCGCAGAATGTGCATACGGCGCTATTGAATTAGTAGCGCTTGACGGCACGCGCCTGCGGGCCAAGACCGTCGTTAACGCGGCCGGCTTGCACGCGCCAGCCCTGGCGAACCGCTTCAGGGGGCTGGACCCGCGCCACGTGCCCCGGGCTTACTTCGCCAAAGGCAACTACTTCACTCTGGCTGGCCGCGCGCCATTTTCACACCTGATCTACCCGGGGCCCGAAGCCGCCGGTCTGGGTGTGCACCTGACGCTGGACCTGGGTGGCCAAGCCCGCTTTGGCCCCGACGTGCAATGGGTGGACAACCCCGACGACACCGAGGTGCAGGCCGCGCGTGGCGATGCGTTTTATGCAGAGGTTCGCAAATATTGGCCCGCGCTGGCGGATGGCGCGCTGGTCCCGGCCTATGCCGGTATACGGCCCAAGATCAGCGGCCCCCATGAAGCAGCGCGAGACTTTTGCATCCAAGGCCCCAAGGACCATGGTGTGCCAGGCCTCGTCAATCTGTTTGGCATAGAGTCGCCTGGCTTAACCAGTGCGTTGGCGATCGGTGAGTTGGTCACTGCGCTGTTGGCCTGACCCCGGCAGTGCACGCCCAAGCTATTTTTTGCAAAAAGCCTTGATCGCCAACGCCGCGTCCCGAACCAGTTGCGGCCCCTGGTAAATCAGCCCGGTATAGATTTGCACCACGTCCGCCCCGGCGCGGATCTTGGCTACCGCGTCATCGGCGCGCATGACACCGCCCACACCAATGATGGGAAACTTCGCGCCAAGCGCAGAACGCAACTGACCAATCACCCGGTTGCTGGCCTCAAACACCGGTGCCCCAGAAAGGCCTCCCGCTTCCTCGGCATGCGGCAGGCCTTGGACCGCATCGCGTGCCAAGGTCGTGTTGGTAGCGACCACGCCATCCATGCCATGGCGCACCAAGGTGGCGGCAATCACGCCCACCTGCGCTTCATCCAAATCCGGCGCAATCTTCACAAAAATCGGAATCCGCTTGCCATGCTGTTGTGCCAACACCGTGCGCCGTTCGGCAATGGCGCCCAACAGGCCGTCCAGGGCCTCGTCACTCTGCAAGGCCCGCAGATTTTTGGTATTGGGGCTGGAGATATTGACCGTCACATAGTCCGCGTGCGGGTAGACACCGTTCAGACAAATCAGGTAGTCGTCGGTAGCGTTTTCAATCGGCGTAGCTGCGTTCTTGCCAATGTTCAAACCCAGCAACATGCTCGGGTTCTTCTGGCGGCGCAACGCCGAGCGCTGCACATTGGCCACAAAGGCATCGAGCCCGTCGTTGTTGAAGCCCAGGCGGTTGATCAAGGCATTGGCCTTGGGCAGGCGGAACATGCGCGGCTTGGGGTTGCCCGGCTGTGCCTTGGGCGTGACCGTGCCGACCTCGACAAATCCAAACCCCATGGCGCCCAGGCCGTCTATGCAGCGTGCATTCTTGTCCAGTCCTGCGGCCAGGCCCACGCGGTTGGGAAAGTGCAGGCCCGCCAACTCAATCGGATCGTCTACGCGATTGGCGCCATAAGCCAGTTGCAACGGCGTGCCCTGCGTGCGGGCCAGACCAGCCATCGTCAATTCATGGGCGACCTCGGGGTCCAGATTGAAGAGGGCGCGACGGGCCAGACCGTAGGGGACAAGAGACATTGGATAATTCCTGAAGATATTTCGTAACTTCTCCAATTTTCGCTTATGACCCAAACCACCCCGACCCCCGCCGCTTCAACCACCGGGTTGACGCAAGACCAACTCAAAACCCTGGTGGGCCAAGCGGCCTTGCAATACGTGGTGCCGGGCGAGATTGTCGGCGTGGGCACCGGCTCAACCGTCAACAAATTCATCGATGCGCTGGCCACCATGAAGGACCAGATCAAAGGCGCAGTATCCAGCTCGGTCGCCAGCACCGAGCGTCTGTTGGCCTTGGGGATTCCGGTCTTTGATTCCAACGATGTGGCCCGGTTGTCGGTCTACATCGATGGTGCGGATGAAATCGACGGCGCAGGCAATATGGTCAAGGGCGGTGGCGCAGCGCTGACCCGCGAAAAAATCGTGGCAGCCCAGTCGGATCGCTTTGTGTGCATTGCGGACGAATCCAAGCTAGTCGAGACGCTGGGTGCGTTCCCTTTGCCGGTGGAGGTGATCCCCATGGCCACGCAGCGCGTGATCGCGCAGTTCGCAGCTAAGGGTGGCGTCGCCAAGCTAAGGCTAAAAGATGGCAAGCCGCTGGTGACCGATAACGGTCAAGTTATTCTGGATGTCCTCGGGCTGAAGATCAACGATCCCCTGGCCTTTGAGGCCGAGGTCAGCCAATGGCCAGGCGTTGTGACGGTGGGCGTGTTCGCGTTTCAGCGTGCCCAGGTCTGCCTGTTGGGCACGGCCAACGGTGTGAAAACGCTGACCTTTAAAACGTAATGCCCGCCGGGTTGGATGGGTTGGTGGTTGGCGGCGCCTGGTAGGCTGGATCGGAAGCTCCGGCAGCGGGTTTGTCGGACGCCTTGGCCGCAGGGGCAACTGGTTGCAAGGATACCAAGGGAGTGGCCGGCGCGTTCCGGTAGGTTGCCGGCAGTGTCGAGGTCTTGGGGTAACCCGCTGCATCGAGGTATTGCGTCCACTCTGTGTCGTTGAAGCCTTTGACCTTCTGTCCACCCAAGGTCAGGTAGGGCAGGGAGGTATCGCTGGTGAGGCGCTGCAAGGCGACCCGGTCTTCATTGGTGGTGACGGTGCGCTCGGTGTACGGCACACCACGGCTGGTGAGCAACGACCGCCCGCTATCGCATGGCGCGCACTGTGCCGCGGTGTACAGCACCACGGGGTACTTGTTCACGACCTGGCGCAGCTCAAATGGTAGGCCTCCTCCAACTGAGCTGGCAGCGGCAGCGCCCGTGCCGGTGGCGGCGACTTTGCCCTGGGTGGCATTGGCAGGCGGCTTGTCTGAAAAAGTGACCTTGCCGTCCGGACCTACGATGCGGTAGACGGCCTGCGCCTGGGCAGTGCCCAGGGTGCACAGCAAGGCGGCGCCCAGCAGGAATGCGGTGGTGGATTGCTTGTTCATCATCATGTGCGAGCTCCTGTTCGATAACCGTAGTGTTGCATACGCCGCTGGTTGATTGGGACTTTGCGGGTTATATGGCGCTTATCTGGGGTTTACGTGCGGTTTAGGCAGCCATGCCCTGGTGGCGCAACAGGGCGTCCAATGAAGGTTCGCGCCCACGAAAGGCCTTGAACGACTCCATGGCGGGCCGGCTACCGCCCGACTCTAGTATGGCTTGGCGGTATTTTCTACCCGTTTCCAGGTTTGGCAAACCGTCGGGTCCGGCGGTCTCTTCAAAGGCAGCATAGGCATCGGCGCTGAGCACTTCGGCCCACTTGTAGCTGTAATAGCCGGCCGCATAGCCACCGGCAAAAATATGGCTAAAGGTGTGGGCCGCGCGGCCCCATTCGGGTGGGAGCATCACCGCCACCTCGCTGCGCACCTGTTGCAACAACGGCATGAAATCTTGATTCGGGTCGTGTGCGGTGTGCAGCAGCATGTCAAACAGCGAAAACTCGATCTGACGCAGGGTCTGCAAACCGCTCTGGAAGTTGCGTGCGGCCAGCATCTTGTCGAACAGCGCGCGCGGTAGCGGCTCGCCAGTTTCCACATGGGCTGTCATGTGGCGCAGCACGCTCCACTCCCAGCAGAAGTTTTCCATGAACTGGCTGGGCAACTCCACAGCATCCCACTCGACACCGCTGATGCCCGAGACATCGTGTTCGTTGACCTGGGTCAGCATGTGCTGCAGGCCATGGCCAAATTCGTGGAACAGCGTGGTCGCGTCGTCGTGTGACAGCAGCGCCGGTTGCTTCTTGCCATCGACCTCAATGCCGTCCGCGAAATTGCAGACCAAGTGCGCCACCGGGGTCTGCAACTGGGCCGTATCGGGGCGCAGCCAGCGGGCGTAGACGTCGTCCATCCACGCGCCGCCGCGCTTGCCGCTGCGGGCCGTGGGGTCCAGGTAAAACTGGCCGACCAATTGCCGCTGGCCATCAGTACCGTTGCGCTCAATGCGGTAGAACTCCACGTTGGCATTCCAAACCGGCGCGTGGTCGCGCGTGATGACAATGTCGAACAGGGTTTCAGAAATCTTGAATAGACCGGCCAGCACCTTGGGGAAGGTGAAGTACTGCTTAACCTCTTGCTCGCTGAAGGCGTACCGGGCTTCCTTGAGTTTTTCGCTGATGTAGGGCCAATCCCATGGTTGGGGGTCGGTCATCTGCAGTTCGTCTTTGGCAAACGCGCGCAGATCGGCCAGGTCTTTTTCGGCAAAAGGGCGCGCCTTTTGGGCCAGATCCCGCAGGAAGGCAATCACTGCGTCGGGTGACGATGCCATTTTGGGGACCAGAGACAGCGTGCCAAAGTTTGGGTAGCCCAGCAACTGGGCCTCTTCCTTGCGCAGGTCCAGGATATCGCGGATATTCTGCGAGTTGTCAAACTTTTCGGCGCCTGCACCGGCTTGGTCTGAGGCGCGGGTGGCAAAGGCGCGGTATAGCGTGGCGCGCAGCGCGCTGCTGTGGGCAAATTGCATGACCGGCAGGTAGCACGGCATTTTGAGGGTCAGTTTGTAACCCTGTTTACCTTCGGCTTGCGCTGCCGCCAGTGCCGTCTGTTGAACATCATCCGGTACACCGGCCACTTCTTCGGCAGTGGCGAAATAGCTAAAGCTATCGGTCGCGTCCAGCGTGTTTTCGCTGAACTTTTGGCTCAGCGCCGCTTGCTGCTCCTGGATCTCGGCAAAGCGCTCGCGCTGCGCGCCCACAAGGTCGGCGCCGCCCAGCATAAAGTTGCGCAGTGCGTTTTTGTGAGCCTGGCGTTGCTCGTCGTTCAGCGTTTGCACATCGATGGCCTTGTATTTGGCATACAGCCGCTCGTCGGCACCCAGCCGTGTCCAGAACTCGGTGACCGTTGGCAGCGCCGCGTTGTAAGCAGCACGCAGTTCGGGCGTGTCGGCCACGTTGTTGAGGTGGCTGATGGCACCCCAGGCTATGCCAAGCCTCTCGGTAGCAACATCCAGAGTTTTGGCGATGGCGCTCCACTGTGCGGGGAAGTCGGTGGCGCAGACGGTGTTGAGGGCCATATCCGCACTTTCCAACAGCGACGAGATGGCGGGTGCGATGTGCTCTGGACGGATCTCGTCAAACAGAGGCAGTTTCAGCGGAGACAGGAGTGGGTTGTTCATACGGTTTACGTGGGGGTTATGCGATGTCAATCAAGGTCCGGATTCAGGCGACAGCTCTTTCTGCAGCTTCCAGGGTGTTGACCAGCAACATGGTGATGGTCATGGGGCCCACGCCGCCGGGTACAGGTGTGATGTGGCTGGCTACCTGGCTGACGCCGGCAAAGTCGACGTCACCACAGAGCTTGCCCGCATCATCCCTGTTCATGCCCACATCCAGCACCACAGCACCGGGCTTGACCATGTCGGCCGTCAGCACATTGCGTTTACCCACAGCGGCGACAACGACGTCGGCCAGCAGCGTCATGGCTTTGAGGTCGGCTGTGGCACTGTGGCAGATGGTGACGGTCGCATTCTTTTGCAGCAGCATCAGCGCCATGGGTTTACCGACGATATTGCTGCGCCCTATGACCACCGCGTGTTTGCCCCGCAAATCGTAGCCAATGGACTCGAGCATCTTCATGCAGCCGTAAGGCGTGCAGGGCCAAAAGCCCGGTTGGCCCACCATCAGCGCGCCAGCGCTGGCAACGTGGAACCCGTCCACGTCTTTGGCGGGTGAGATGGCTTCAATCACCTTGTGCGCGTCGATATGGGCGGGCAGCGGCAACTGCACCAGAATGCCGTGGATGCCAGGGTCGTTGTTCAGCGCGTCCACCCGGGCCAACAGTTCGGCCTCGGTCATCGTAGCGTCGTACTTTTCCAGCACCGAGTGCAGGCCGGCATCGGCACAGGCTTTGACCTTGTTGCGTACATAGACTTGCGAGGCCGCGTTGTCGCCCACCAGTACCACGGCAAGTCCGGGCGTGGTGCCGCGTGCCTTCAGTGCCATGGTACGTGCGGCCACGTCTTCGCGCAGTTGTTTGGACAGTGCGATACCGTCGATGATTTTTGCGGAGGATGTGGTCATGGCAGGGCTTTCAAATGGAAAACGCCCGCTGTCCTTGCGGGGCGGGCGTGAGATGCTACAAAGTCAATAGCACAGTGCAATATATCGTCAAGCCTTGGGTGTGGCCTGTCCCAGTGCGATTTTCAGCAGGTCGGCCACGGTATTGGCACTGAGTTTTTCCATGATGTTGGCGCGGTGCGCCTCGACCGTCTTGATGCTGATGCCCAGGTCGTCGGCGATTTGCTTGTTCAGGCGACCGGCCACAATGCGCTCCAGCACCTGCGATTCGCGCAGGGTCAGCTTTGATAACAGCGCGTCGCGGTTGGCTGCCAATTGAAAATCGCTGAAGGAATCTTTGGCGTGGTCCAGCATGCGCTCCACCAGACCCACCAACTGGTCTTCGTTGAACGGCTTCTGGATGAAATCCATGGCGCCCTTTTTCATGGTGTCCACCGCCATGGGCACGTCGCCATGGCCAGTAATAAAGACAATGGGTAGCGGCGAGCGGGCTTCTATCAGGCGGCTTTGCAGCTCCAGCCCGGTCATGCCGCCCATGCGGATGTCCACGATCAGGCAGGCCACTTCGCGCGCATCGTAGCGGCTCAGAAAGGACTCGGCAGAGTCAAAGCAGCGGACCCGAAAGCCCTTGCCCTCGAGCAGCCATTGCAGTGAATCGCGCACGGCCTCGTCATCGTCCACAACGTAAACAGTACCTTTTTTGGGAAGCAGGCTCATTCGGTTTCCAGGGTTCTAATTGCTTTTACGCGGATGTCGCGCCAAACTGGTGCTTACTTCGGTCAGCGGTATCCAGAATGAAAATCGGCACCCCGATACATCATCACCATTGTAGAGGTTCTCTGCTGACATTCGCCCCAGGTGCGATTCGACTATCGAGCGGCACAAACTCAGGCCAATACCCATTCCGTCGGACTTGGTGGAGTAGAAGGCTTCGTACAGCCGTGCCATGACTTCGGGTGCCAGCCCCTTGCCGGTGTCCTGCACCGAGAATTCGACGACCTGCTTGTCTTCGATGTAACGGGGCACGACCCGCAGCTCGACAATACGCTGCGAGGTTTGACGCAAGGCGATATCAATGGATTCCGCCGCATTGCGCAGCAAATTGATCAACACCTGTTCGATCAGAATGGGGTCCACCATCAGTGTCGGCAGGCGCGCAGCCACATAGTGGTTCAGGCGCACATTGAAGCGGCGTAGTTCGATTTCGGCCAGCTCCACCGCTTCGGCAACGATGTTGCTCACCTCCGACGGCGTGCGATTGGGTTCGCTGCGCTTAACGAACGAGCGTATACGGTGGATGATCTGGCCTGCCCGCTGGGCCTGTTTGGCTGTTTTTTCCAGCGCGCCGAGCAGGTCTTCCTCGGTGATTTGCTGCGCCTTGATGCGCGACACCATGCCGTTGCAATAGTTGTTGATGGCGGTTAGCGGCTGGTTCAGTTCATGGGCTACGCTGGAGGCCATTTCACCCATGGTGATCAGGCGGCTGGCGGTCTGCGCACGTTCCGTCTGGCTGGCGGCCTGTTCTTCGGTCAGGCGACGCGAGGTGATGTCGGTGGCAATGACCATTTGCGCCAGGCGGCCGTCGACCCAGCTTAAGTAGCGGGTACGCACCTCCAACCACCGATCCAGTTCGGGGATGAAGATTTCAGCACTCTCAGTTTCGGTGTCGGGCAGTGCGGTGGTGGGCAGCCCGGCAAAAGAGTCCACGCTGTCGGTGGATTCGTCATTGGGTGGGGCCTGCGGCACGCCAGCCTGAGCGACCAGTTGCAGGTGGCCGCTGGCTTGCAGGCCAAACCATTGGCGATAGAGTTTGTTGGCAAACAGCAACTCGTCACTGCCCAGAGGCGCCACCGAGATGGAGGCATCCAACGCTTCCAGGACTGTGGTGAAGCGCTCGTGCGAGGCCGACAACTGCTCGCGCACGCGGTTGGGCTCGGTGATGTCGGTCATGGAGGTCATCCAGCCGGTCTGCTTGCCGACTGCATCGATCAGGGGAGACACATACAAGCGGGCGTCAAACAGCGTGTTATCGCGTCGTTTGACCCGCACCTGTATGCCCCCTGGCGTGCTCTTGCCCGACAGCTCTTCGCCCAGCAGCGAATGCAAGTGTTCGCGGTCGTCCTCGGGCCAGTAAGGGAAGGGGGCTGTGCGGCCCACCAATTCGGGTTCGGTCCAGCCGGTCATCTGACAGAAAGCGGCGTTGACGTACGTGATACGACCTTGCAAATCCATGGCCCGCATGCCGGTCAGCATGGAGTTCTCCATGGCACGGCGGAAGGTGGTCTCTGAAATCAGTGCTTGCTGCGCCTGCAAGCGACGGCGGGTGTGGCGCCAGTTGGCTATCAGCATCCAGGCCGTCATCACGCTCAATGTGCTCACCAGCCAAAACAAGCCGCTGCCAATAACGCCCAGCGACGCGCGGTACGCCTGGCCGCGTACCACCAGGGCGCTTCCCACCGGCGATACGGGCATTGCGTATTCGCTGGTCGGGCCGGTCCATGGCAGCAGGTTTTTAACGGTCTTCGTGGCGGGCAGGGCGATGCCGGCCAGCAGGCTACCCTTGGCGTCTTGCAGTGAAACCGCGTAGCGCGACGTCACCTCGTTTGGCACACCGTAGCGGTACAGGCCATCTACCGAATACTCTGCCAGCAGTACGCCCGCGAAACGGGTGCGGTCCGTCAGTGGAAGGTGCATTTGCAGCAGAGGCGTGTCGTGGGCGGTGCCCAGCGGCTGTACGTAAACGGGCTGTTGCAGTTCGCGCGCGGCCAGGAAGCCGCCCAGAGTGTCGTTGCGTTGCGCGGCATCGCCATTGGCATTCAGTTGGTTGCCCACCAATACTGCGGTACCCAACGCGGACTTGACGCGTTTGCGGTCATCAATCCAGGCCAGGCCCTGTAGCTCCAGGTATTGGTTCAGCAGGGCGCGGGAGCGGTTGCGGAACTCGTCTACATCCATTTCACGGTTTGAGATTTCGCGCGCAATACGCATCAATTGCTCTTGGCGCTCCAGCAGGCGCAGGCGCAGGCGCTGTTGGGTGTACTCCACGTCGCGTTGCACGGCCTGCTGCTCGCGGTCTATTTCTTCTAGGCGCAAATAACCCAACGCGGCCACGATGGCCGCGAAAAATAACAGAACCGCAATCAACGGTGCCAACACCGCCAGCCGGTCCTGGCGGTGCGGTGCCAGCCTGTGCCACCAACGGCGGGCGCGGTCCACCGTGTTAAAAGCCAATGGCATTGGCAATGAAATCAACTTGGGCAGGGGCATGGCGCTAGTGTAGGGGAGTGCTTGTTGGGATGATTTTTAGCAATTCATAATATGAAATCAATATGCACTGCTTGAAATATTTAAATACTTGTGTGAAAATAGGTGCAGCGACCTAAAACGTACTAAATTGCTTCAAAACAACGAGGAGACACACCCATGTCAGCAGTTCCCGCCGGTGCGGCCAGCGCCCCCAATCCCGACCTGGACAGCCAGGAAACCCGTGAATGGATGGATGCGCTGTCCGCCGTGATTGAGGCAGAGGGCCCCGAACGGGCGCACTTTCTGCTGGAGCAACTGCTGGAGCATGCGCGCCAGAAAAGCATCGATATGCCCTTCTCGGCCACCACCGGCTACGTCAACACCATCGAGCCGGATCAGGAAGAACGTTCCCCCGGCAACCTGGAGATTGAAGAGCGCCTGCGGGCTTATATGCGCTGGAACGCCATGGCCATGGTCGTCAAGGCCAACCGGCATCACCCCGTTGATGGCGGTGATTTGGGCGGCCACATTGGTTCGTTCGCATCGCTGGCCAGCTTGTTTGGCGCGGGGTTCAACCACTTTTGGCATGCCGAGAGTGAAAACCATGGTGGCGATTGCCTCTACATCCAGGGCCACGTATCGCCCGGTGTGTATGCCCGCGCGTACATGGAAGGCCGTCTGACGGAAGAGCAGTTGCTCAACTTCCGTCAGGAAGTCGATGGAAAGGGCTTGTCCAGCTACCCGCACCCCAAGCTGATGCCCGAGTTCTGGCAGTTCCCCACGGTGTCGATGGGCCTGGGCCCGTTGATGGCGATTTACCAGGCCCGCTTCTTGAAGTACCTGCATGCCCGTGGCATTGCCAACACCGAGAACCGCAAGGTCTGGGTGTTCTGCGGCGATGGTGAAATGGACGAGGTTGAATCGCTGGGCGCCATCGGCCTGGCGGCCCGCGAAAACCTGGACAACCTGGTGTTCGTCATCAACTGCAACCTGCAGCGCCTGGACGGCCCGGTGCGTGGCAATGGCAAGATCATCCAGGAACTCGAAGGCGAATTCCGCGGCGCGGCCTGGAATGTCATCAAGCTGATCTGGGGTTCGGGCTGGGACCCATTGCTGGCCCGCGACAAGGACGGCGCGCTGCGCAAGGTCATGATGGACACGCTGGACGGTGACTACCAGGCCATGAAGGCCAACGACGGCGCCTATGTGCGCAAGCATTTCTTCGGCAAAGACCCGCGCACGCTGGAGATGGTCTCCAAGATGAGCGATGAAGAGGTGTTTGATCTGCGCCGTGGCGGCCACGACTCGAAGAAGGTGTATGCGGCCTTCCACAAGGCCGACAACCACAAGGGCCAGCCCACCGTGTTGCTGATCAAGACCGTCAAGGGCTTTGGCATGGGCAAAGCGGGCGAGGGCAAGAACAATGTGCACC
>JBBQBG010000128.1:0-10861 GCA_038317285.1 Burkholderiales bacterium
CGCCGGGCCCACCGGGGTGGGTAAAACAGAGTTGGCGAAAACGCTGACGCATTTGGTGTTTGGTGACGAGAACGCCTACATCCGCTTCGACATGAGCGAGTTTGCCGAAGAGCATGCCGGTGCCCGACTACTCGGTGCACCACCAGGCTACGTGGGCTATGACGCGGGTGGCGAGCTGACCAATGCGGTGCGCGCCAAGCCCTTTAGTGTGATTTTGTTTGACGAGATCGAAAAGGCGCATCCGCGCATCCTGGACAAATTTTTGCAAATACTGGAGGACGGGCGGCTGACCGATGGCCGGGGTGACACCACCTACTTCTCGGAAGCCATCATTGTGTTCACGTCCAATCTGGGCATCTACGTGGAGGATGAACAGGGCCGACGCGTGCAAAACGTGCATGCCACCGATGCGCAAGAGGTGGTGGAAGAGCGGGTGCGCCAGTCCATCCAGGACTACTTCAAGTTTCGCCTCTCGCGGCCGGAAATCCTGAACCGATTGGGCGACAACATTGTGGTGTTCGGCTTCATCACGCCGCAGATCGGTGGCCAGATCATGGACGGCATGTTGGCCAACATCGTGGCGCGCGTGCATGAAGAACACAAGGTCGATTTGGTCATACCCGATGCCATTCGCGCCCAACTGCGCACCGAGTGCACCAAGGACTTGTCCAACGGCGGGCGCGGTATTGGCAACCGGCTGGAGTCTGCGTTCATCAACCCGCTGAGTCGTGCGCTGTTTCGCTTCGCGCTGGAGGGGCGCACGCAGATCACGGTGAGCGCCATTGCCGATGCCAGCAACGGTGTGACCACGGTGAGTCTGCAGTAATGCCTTCACCAAAGCTATCGCGCGCTGCCATCGAACTCAACAAGGCGCATTTCCCGGTCACCGTGCTGGGGCCGGGTCGGCGCATTGGCCTGTGGGTACAAGGCTGCAGCATCGGTTGCAAGGGCTGCGTATCGATGGACACCTGGCCCAAAGACGCGAGCCGTGCGGTGCCTATCGCCGAGCTTCTGGCCTGGTGCAAAAAGGTAACGGCCGATGGGCTGGACGGCATCACCATCAGCGGTGGCGAGCCATTTGACCAAGGCCCGGCATTGCAGCAATTGCTGACCGCCTTGCGCACTTGGCGCACGCAATCCGCTGGCGCTTTTGACATCTTGTGCTACAGCGGTTACCCGCTCAAGATCTTGCAGCAGCGCCACCCTCAACTGCTGGCGCTTTTGGATGCCGTGATCCCTGAGCCCTATGTCGATAGCCAGCCACCCACCTCCGTGTGGCGCGGCTCGGCCAACCAGTCACTGGTGCCTCTGAGCCCCCTAGGGCACGAACGATACGCCCCATTTGTGGCAGCGCCGTTGACGGATGCCGACAAGCGGATGCAGGTGGCGGTGGAGGGCGGCAAGGTGTGGATGATCGGCATCCCGGCGCGGGGTGACATGGCCAGGGTCGAAGCCCTGTGCGCCAGTCGCGGCCTGAGCCTGGAGAGTGTGTCATGGCGGCGTTAGTAGTGCGACGGGTATGAGTGATTTTTGACATGGACGCATCTGCCGACGCCATGGTCCGTGTGTGCCCGGTTTGCGAGCTTGAGAACGCGCCGCAATCGCTGCGCTGCAGTTGCGGGGCGTCGCTGTTGGGGGTGGATTTCAGCGTTCGCCAGCCGCTATTGGCCACAAAGTCTGAACCCGCAGAGGGCTTTGCACGTACCACGCCCCAGGTATCAGCCGCATCATCCGTATCGACCGATGTGTTGTGCCCGCATGCCGATTGCGCGCAGCCCAATCCACCGGGGCTGGACCGTTGCCTGTATTGCAATCGCCCGTTTCATTTGGGCGCAGGCAACGCGCCATTTGCAAACCCAACGGCATCCGCTTCCAGCCGTCTGCCTGCCACCCTGCGCGCGCGTTATCGTGAGATTTCTGTCTTGCCAACAGCGGGGGCCGAGGCGGATTTGGTGTTGGTGGAAGCCGTTGGCAATGCAACTCCATCTGCAACAGGCCCACAACGCATCGTGAAACTCTATCGGCACGGCATCGTGGGCGATGCCGACTTGCTGGCCAAGGTGGCGCAGGCCGACAGTGCTCAAATTGTGCACATCTTTGAGCACGGTGTGGCCGATGGTGTGCGCTTTGAGGTGATGGAGTATTGCCCGTTGGGCAGCCTGCGCGATCTGCTGCAGCAAGGCCCCATGTCCGTAGACCGCATTCGCGACATGGTGGCGCAACTGGCGCAAGGCCTGTCGCAGGTACAAGCCTTGCACATTTTGCACCGCGACCTCAAGCCCGAGAACGTATTGGTGCGTTCATTGCATCCACTGGCCCTGGTGTTGACCGACTTTGGCATCGCCTCCCTGCGCATGGCCACGCAACACTTTACCGGCGGCGCGCGTACCACGCGTTATGCGCCGCCCGAGGCGCTGACCGGCGTGCTGGATGACAAGGCCGACTGGTGGTCACTGGGCATGATGGTGCTGGAGGCCAGCTTGGGCAGGCACCCGTTTGAAGGGCTGAATGAGCAGGTCGCCAACTACCAGCTGGCGACCCAGCCGGTGGACACGCGTGTGGTGTTCCACGACGATTTGCGCAAGCTGTGCCGGGGCTTGTTGCTGCGCGACCCCAAACGCCGCTGGAGCGCGACCGAGGTGCAACGCTGGTTAGCAGGTGACCCCACGCTGGCCGCGCCCGAAGACAGTGGCAATACCGTGGCACTGCGCCCCTACAAGGTGGCGGATGCCCAATGCACTACGGCGGTGGAGTTGGCCGCCACACTGGCCAAGAACTGGGAGATTGGCTGCAAGGATGTGGTGCGCGGCTCGGTTGCCGCTTGGGTTGACAACGAACTGCACGACCACAACCTGCTGCGCACCTTGCAAGACATTGCCGACATGCGCGGCGTGTCGCCGGACTGGCGCTTGCTCAACTTCATTTTGGCCGCAGCGCCCGACATACCTGCTGTGTGGCAAGGCCAGGCGATCAGTCGCCAATCATTGTTGGTTGCGGCGCGCAAATCGTCCATGGGCAACGCGCCAGCCCGGGCCTGGTTGCAGTCGATTCACAGTGAAAAAATTTTGGAGCTGCTGGCGGACGCGGGGCGAGCCGAAGTGATGTCCTTCAGGCAAGACTGGTTGCTTGGGCTGCAGCGCTTTGCGGATGTGTGGAACCAAGCCCGCGAAGCGGAAGACCGCTGGTCCCGCGCGCCCAAAGCCTGGCACGGCAAGAGTGGCGTGGTGGTGGATGTTGATTACGCGTTGTATCTGCAGCCCGTGCGCATGGCGCCACCCCCGACGGACCGTCAGCACGGCCCCGTCTTACTGGCGATCAACCTGCCAGCCTACGCGAACGTGGCGCGGGCTGAGATGGTGCAGACCTTGGCGCAACATGATGCGCCGTGCCCATGGCTCGATGCCATCGGTGAACTGTATGCGCTCGATGACGTAGGCGTCATGGTGATCCAGCAATTGCTGCCGTTGGCACTGGAGGACATGGCCCGTGAAGCCAAGCACATGGCCAGCGCAACGGATGCGGGCCCGGCCGGGCTGGGCAGCCCCGAAGGCGTTGCGTCAATCGCTATGGTTGAAGTGCGGGCTGCGCTTGAATTGGCGCGCCTGGGTGCCGACACCGATGCTCAGGCCGCTGTGTTGTTGGCCGCCCTGGACCCTGCCCAGGATGCCTGTTTGCGGGTGATCCGTATCCCCACCAGCAGCCCCGAGGCGACCAGTTTCCGCAACGCGGTAGAGAGCCTCTCGCGCGCAGGTCTGGACCTGGAGGTGGCCTTGAACGGCCTGCTGTATGTGCGCAAGGTCAATGCCATCTGGTTGGAGCCGCAGCGCCTTGCCATTGCCGCCGCCATCTGCTGGGTTGCAAGCATGATTTTGACCACCGGCTGGTTGGTCGCGGGCTTGCTGGTCTTGGGGGCAGGCGTAGCGTGGCGCCTGCAACTGCGGCGAGCCGCCCACAACACCGTCGTCGCCAAACTCAGGGCATTTATTCGGTTTGGCGACAAAGTGATGGGTAGGAAATAGACCGCTAGCCCTCGTGGATGAAGCGTAAGCTGCTATAAAAGTTGTAGCGTCACCGTTTCAAGACCGACCAGCCCGCATGCCGGTTGACTTTGTTGTTTTCGTATTCCCAAATCGTGCCGCAGCGCTCGCAGCGGTATTTGGTGATGGTCACGCTGCCGTGTTTGTGCGCCACCATACGGTGCGTGCCCTGCATCAGTTCAGGGTGGCCCTTGGCGCGGCGCCAGTGTTGCTGTACCGCCAGGCAGGCCTCGCACATCTCAGGGGTTATGACGGGCTCTGGCCGTGGGGGGAGGTCTTGGGGCATGGTGGGATGCTTGCTGGTAAATGCCTAGATTGTCGCCGGTAGGTGCAAGAACAGCCGCAACTGATCCAGCTCTGCCTCCAGCGCGCTCCGAAACGCCGCATCGCGCGGTGCTTTGCCAGACACATAGCCCAGTTGCGCCTGCAGTGCGCCGTCTGCAACCGACACATTGCCCCAGCCAATCACCCTGTCCTGCCACAGCAGCGGCAGCGCGTAGTAGCCGCGCACGCGTTTCGGGGCGGGTGTGTAAGCCTCAAAGCGGTAGGCCCAACCCCATAGGTGCTCAAACCGGCGACGGTCCCAGACCAGCGGGTCGAACGGGGCCAGCAGGCGCACAGCCTCGTTGGGCCTGCTGGATATGTAGCGGCGGGATGCGGGGTTTTCACTGGCCGGCCAGTAGTAGGTCTGGCCGTCTACCGTGGTGCCGGCCAGTCGCTCTTTGGCGCGGGCCATGGCGTCGCGCCGCAAGTGCGCCCACTGCGGAGTGCCGCCACGCAGGTGGCTGATCAGCTCGGTCAAGGACCTTTCCGGCAGCGGCGCGTATTTGTGAACGATCACATCGATCAGCGCATCCATGGCCTCGTCTGGTGCCGGGGCGTCTTGTGCCTGCGAACGCACCGCATAGGTCCGCACACCGCTGGCACGCGCGGCGATGCGCAGCAGGCCGCGGTAGTGCATGTCGTCCAGCAACTGCGTACTGGCATTGCTGGAGCCGCCAAACCAGTTCTGCGATTTGCCGTGGGCAAAGTGTGCGTCCACGGCGCGCGGATGCACCACACCGTGCGTCTGCACAAAGTCCAGCACCGCATCCATCTGCTTGCGCCGCGCGGGGGTGAGTGCGGAGCGGGGCGTGCGCGGGTGCATCAGCGCCTGCGTAGCGCGCGGCAAGAAGCCATAGTTGACGAAGAAATCTTCTTCAATATCCAGCTTGGCATAGCGCTGCTCCAGGTCGCCTGCGCGGTAGCCCTTCACGCGGTGGCGCAATGTTAGGTCTTGTGCACGCGCGGGCGCGCGTATCGGGTCGGCCTGTACGAAGCCCAACTGCGTGATGGCCTTGGCCAAAGTGGTGGGTGCAAACAGCGTGCGTGCCACGGCGTAGCGGCGCAGAGTGTCCAGGGTGATGGGCATGGTTGCAGACCTGAAAAAGGTTTAAGCGCCGCCCGCACGCTCTAAGGAAAAAACCGGCAAATCTGCCTTGCGGCTCAGCCACACGCCGCCGCCCAGTTCAATGAATCCATCGCCAAGTCCCTGTCGGTACAGTTGGGCTCGGTGCTTGAACAGCCGAGGATCGGTCAAGTTTTCGTCCACGATGTCCTGCTCCCAGTCTTCGCGCGCGACGGCTTCTACATACAGCGCGCCGCGGCTCAGGCGCGCCAGGTTGTGCATGGCCAGCTTGGCGTCTGCCGCGCTGAGGTAGGGCAGCACGCCCTGGCAGATCACCAGGTCAAAGGGGGTGGTGGCTTTGTAGTCCACTACCGACCCGCGCTCCCAGCCAAAGCGTCCGCACAAATACTCGCTGTACTCCACGCCGTGGAATTGCGCGTGCGGGTAGTGCAGTTTGACCACATCGCGCCACAGCCCAATACCGCAGCCGACATCCAACACGCGGTGCACCGGAACGCGGATGAATTGCAAGTAGCTGCATACAAATGCGCCGAGCCTCTGTACGTGTTCGGGGTCCACTACGCTGGTCTTCTTGTTGAAGTAGTAGCGCTGGTAGTAGGCCTCGTCAAACAAATTCTTATCCGCAGATTGCACGCACTGTTCCTTCAATCACTCAGTAAAAAACTACTTCGCCGCCGCTGGTTGATCAACGCTGCGGCAAGGGAATGCGTTCGGTCTCGCCGGGCACTTGGCCCATGCCCACGCTGGCATCGCCCGCGGTCCAATCTCGCCCAGCTTGCTCGATACGCTCCTTGCTGGTAGATACAAAATTCCACCAGATTAACCGCCGCCCCAAGGGTTGTCCGCCAATGACGACGAAGCGCGCGCCCTCTGCACCACCGGTCAGTACGGCGGTGTTTTCCAATACCGCCATCGTGTAGGGTGCCAAGGCATGCGCGTTGATCTGCAGATCGCCTTGCACCACATACACCGCCTGTTCTTCGGCCAGCAGGGGCAAGGTCCAATTGCCACCAGAGGCTAACTGCACATCCAGATACAGCGTGGGTGACAGGGTGGCTACGGGCGACTGCTTGCCCAGCGCCTGGCCCACCAGTACACGCACCCGCGCATCACCATCGCGCAACTCGGGTATGGCGTCGGCGGGGGTATGCGCAAAACTTGCTTTGACCTCTTGTGAAGATTCCGGTAACGCCAGCCAGAGCTGCAGGCCGTGGTTGCGGTAAGTGCTGTTGCGTTCGGTCTCGGGCTTGCGTTCCGAGTGCACGATGCCGCTGCCTGCCGTCATCCAGTTGATGGCGCCGGGTTCTATGCGCTGGGTGTAGCCAAGGTTGTCCCGGTGCATGATCACACCCTCAAACAAATAGGTGAGAGTGGCCAGACCGATGTGGGGGTGTGGGCGCACGTCGTGGTTGTCCGCCGGGGTGACGGGGACCGGACCAAAGTGGTCGAAGAAAACGAACGGACCCACCGCCTGGCGTTGTCCCGCGGGCAACAGCCGGCGCACCACGAAACCCCCGCCCAGGTCTTTGGCCTGGGCGCTTAAACATTGGGGCGCAGTCATGCAGCGCGCTCTACCGTGGTGGTGATTTCGGTCGTCACCGTGGTCATTAGCTTGTGCACTGGACACTTTTCCGCTACGGCCACCAGTTGAGCGAATTCGGCGTCGCTGAACGTGCCACTGATAACCAGCTTGGTAGCGATCTTGTACACGCCGCTGCGCTCCTGGCTGTCGTCGCTGGTCACCTCGGTGCGGATGTCGTCTACCGCGATGCCCTTTTTCTTGGCGAACCACATCAGGCTTACGGCCTTGCAGGCACCCAGCGCCGCGTCATACAGCTCATGCGGGGTGGGGCCTTCGTCACCACCACCATCGGCTTTGGGTGCATCGGTGTTGAACTGGTGGTCCCGTAGTTCGATAGTTTGGGCTAAAGACGTGCCGGGCTTGCGCTGCAGTTGTATGGTCATAGGTCGGCTTTCTGAATGGCTGGAGGCCAGTGTAAGCCGTGTGATTCCATATGTAACCTGACCGATACGAATGCATCTGCAGGTTTGCCGCAGCTTTACGTCGCTGGGTCGTCAGCAGCGCTGTGGCAATCGTTATGTAGAGGCTTGCAACGGCGTTTGCCTCAAACACACCACATCACCAGGAGCATTGCCTCATGAAATATTCAACCTTAACCCTTGCCGCCGCCACCTGTGCAGCGGTCGTTTTAAGTGGCTGTGTGGTCGTACCGGCTACCGTAGAGCCTGGCTACGCGACCCCGGCCGGCGTCGTGTATGTGGCGCCTACCTACGCAGTCCCCGGTCCAGGCTACGCATGGCAATATAACGCCCGTTTCGGTTGGGGTTGGCGCCACCCCAACCACGGCTGGCACCGCGGCTGGCGTTAAGACGCTCGGGGCAGGTTGCTCCGCTTCGGTCAGACCCGAACTTCGCCGGATTCACCCAACCTGGGTTGGTCCCCGGTGATGGCTGCCTTGGCCATCAGCACCAATTGTGTGACCTTGCTCTCTTTGACGTCCCAGTAGTGGCCATGCACGACGCTGACTTCCACCAGGGCTAAATCCGGATCGTTTACGCCGCCCTTGAACCAGGCTTCGTTTATTTTGGACCATAGCTCTTGGGCCTTCGTAGGGTTGTCCACAACGCGCGCGGTGGATGACAAAGACACGTAGGTGTCCTTACCAGGATCGGCAAAAGCCACGCCCACCATCGGGTTGGCTTGCAGTTCGAGAACGGCTTCGCTGCTGCGCGACATAAAGAACCAGAGTTTGCCGTCATCAAATGACTTGTTTTGCATCGTCATGGGCCAAGCATGCAAATGGTCGTTGGTGTTGCGAGTCGTGAACATGGCAAAGCGGATGTCCTTAATTAGCTCCCAAACGAACTTGCTAGCGTTGTGGTCGGCGTGTTTTTCCATGGGTGTTCCTATGTATGAGGCCCTACCTTAGGCAGTGCAACGGCAACCGTCTGTGGGGTATGGCACATTGCGAGCGAGGCCCTTGGTCAGCCGCGCACTTCTGTCTGCGATGGCAGACGGCATCCAGCGTTGATTTCAAAGTGAAAATTGCAGACTTGCGAATAGCTGTCGCTCCCGGCCGACAAATACCCGGATCTTGGGGTCAATACAACGTTGATTTCATTGACTAATTTCGGTGGCCCAGAAGTTGCAAAAGTTGCAGGCAATGAAGCAGCTCTCACAAAAAAGCATTTCGATTGAACCGATACGATTCAGCGGGCGACTCAAGCCCATGATCGATTGGATGACACACCACCGCGCTGGCAATTTTGGGCTGGCATTGCTTGTGACCTTGTTGGCGGGCAGTGCTTTGGCACAGGTCGGGCGTATTGCCGTAGTGCCGCCGCCTCCACTAAAGCCCGCGTCCGCTTTACTTCCGACGCCAGTTGCTCCACCCCTGGTGCTCGCACCCCCTACTCTGCGATTGGTGTCAACCCAAGAGCTCAGCTTTACCGGGCCGCTGACTAGCCTGTTAACCAAGACAACCGCGCCATTGCTGTTCACTGGGCCATTGACTGAGTTACCGGTCGTCAAAACTCTGGAGCTGGTCTTTACTGGAACCAGTGCGCCTTTGGCCACCAAGACAACCGCTCCGCTGCTGTTCACTGGGCCATTGACAGACTTGCCAGTCGTCAAAACTCTGGAGCTGGTCTTTACTGGAACCAGTGCACCTTTGCCCACCAAGACAACCGTGCAGCTGCTCTTTACAGGGACGGCTGTGTATTTACCAACAGTTGTGACCCAGCCCCTCGTTTTTCAGGGAAGTGGGTTGTAGCCCTCTCCACACTGTTCCATCGCCATCACCACCACTAGGAGTTCACCATGCATAAAAAACTTTTGCTTCGCGCGTCCATTACCCTCTTCGCTGCGCTGGCTGTTGCCAGTACCGCATGCGCGGCCGATTTCATTGTGAAGGTTGACATGAAAAATGTGGGTGCCGGTTGGACGGATGCCAATGTCGGGTGCCATATTTCCGGCACCGGCCTTGCCCAAAAGTCGGGCTACACCAAGGCACCGTTGGTAAACGGCGCGTTCAATGGGCCAGTTAAGGTGACTGTCGTGCTGACGGCCGCAGAAGTTCCGCTGGCAAAAAATTGGTATTGCAATCTGGGCGTCGCCAGCTCCAATGGAGGGTCAACAATTGGCGGTAATGGCAATAATGCTGGCGGATATCAAAACCAGCCGGGTACTCCCTACAAAGAGAATGACAGCGGTACCTATCCCTAATAATTGAGACTACGTCGACAAGGGTGTCGGCTCTGTTGGTAGATGGTCTGATGCGTGAGGGGCGGCTGGCGTCCTTGATTGCATCCACTGCAGCTTGGCTTTTGCAATCTGGCCCGCAAAACCGTTGCCCCGCTTGTTGAAGAGCTGCTCGGTCTCCTTGGACCAGCCGACGGCCACCCATGGCTGATGTTCGGCAATGTGTTGCAGGGCGGCCAACACCACCGCTTCCTTGGCTTCTACCTTGACGCTAGCGTCTCCCCACTTCAGGACCAGGGAGTTGGTTTGGCCGGCTGGGATAACGTAGTAAATCTTCTTTTTGGTAACCAGCGCATAGGCCCACAGCACCTCGTCCATGCTGTGCAGGTCGAAGGCCAGTGTGGCGTTGCGCAGCAGGTAGTGCTCGCTCAACTTCCAGTCACCTACTGCTTGCGCCTGTGCCTGCTCTTGCTTCACCCACTGCGCCACTTCGTCTAGGCCTGCCCATTGCGCAGCGCGCTTCATGGCGGGGTGGCGAGCCGGGTCTGTGCGGCGGCTCTGGGCTATCCCAGCGTACACGGCGGCACCTAATAAGCCCAGGCCGGCCAGCCACCAGAGTATCCGGGCATCGTCGCCATAATCATGCGTGTCCAGTTCCAGTGGCAGGACCATCTCCTTGAGCCGCGCACCGTTCGCGCCGTCAAACAAGTTGCCCGATATGCCCGACTCCAATCCCACGACTTCGCCCACCAAGTCGTTGCCAGGCGGCTCACTACCCCGCACCTTGACGATCAGCAGGCGGTCCCCGATAGGGGCTGCATAGTAATGTGCCGACACGCTGCGACTGCGTTCAACACCGCGCTTTTTGCGCACGCTTATCTCTTCGATGCCGGTGTCTTTAAGACTTTCTACATGCACCTTCACCCAAGCACGTGGCAGAGACTGTGGCGACGGGGCAGCGGCGAGCGCCGATGCCTCCACCACGGCTGGGCCCTGGTACGCATCCCGCAGGTATTTGGCGTTGTAGGCCAGCAAGGCGAAGGCCGCGGTGGCAACGCACGCGGCCAGAATGATGCGGTTGCGGCTGGTGCGACGCACGTGTTCGAATAACCAATTGACGGACATATATAGATTTCCTCCCGGCGCAGAGCTTAAATTGAAATTATTGGGTTTTGGGTTTGTTGGCTATAAAAA
>JBBQBG010000129.1:0-10850 GCA_038317285.1 Burkholderiales bacterium
CATGCCGCGCTTTGCGCCCGACAACTATGCGGCCAACTTGCGTTTACTCGACGGCGTTAACGCGGTCGCCAAGGACGTGGGCTGCACGCTTGCGCAGTTGGCCATTGCCTGGCTGCTGCACCGGGGCGAACACATCATCCCGATTCCAGGCACCACCAGTGTGTCGCACCTGGCGGAAGACCTGGAAGCCGCCAAAGTGACCTTGAACCTGTCGACGATGACCAGATTGGATGAATTGATCAACCAGCACACGGTAGTGGGCTCGCGCTACAGCGCACAAGCCAATAGTGAGGTGGATACCGAAAGCTTTTGACGGGCTGCTCAGTCGCCAAAATCCAGCGGCAAGCCGACATAGTTTTCGGCGATGGTGCGCGCACCGGCCTCGCTGTGCATGAGGTAGTCCAGCTCAGCCAGTTGAAACCGCTCACCCATGGCGCCATCGTCGGGAAAGCGGTGCGTCAGTTGCGTAAACCACCACGAGAAGCGCTCGCCGCGCCACACGCGTTTGAGGCAGCGCTCCGAATAGCCGTTGATGCCGGACTCGGTCTTGTCGCCATAAAACGCGACGAAGGCCTGGGCCAAAAATTTGACATCGGTAGCCGCCAGGTTCAGCCCCTTGGCACCCGTGGGCGGCACGATATGGGCTGCGTCCCCGGCCAGGAACAGGCTGCCAAAGCGCATGGGCTCGGTGATGAAGCTGCGCAGCGGCGCAATGCTTTTTTCGATGGATGGCCCGGTGATAAGCACATCGCGGCCTTGGGGGTCCAGCCGCAGGCGCAGCTCGCGCCAAAAGGCGTCGTCGCTCCAGGCATCGACCTTGTCGGCAAGAGGCACTTGCAGGTAGTAGCGGCTGCGTGACCGGCTGCGCTGCGAGCACAGCGCGAAGCCGCGCGGGCTATTGACGTAGATCAGCTCATCGTGCACCGGCGGGGTTTCGGACAGCACGCCCAGCCAGCCAAAGGGGTAGACTTTTTCGAACTGCTGCATGGCAGTAGCGGGCACGCTGGCGCGGCAGACACCGTGGAAGCCGTCACAGCCAGCGATGAAATCGCATTGGATCTCGAAACGTTGGCCATCTTTCTCATAGGTGACGCGTGGCTGTTTGCTGTCAAAGTCATGCACTGCTACGTTGCTGGCTTCGTAAATGGTGGGCAAGGTAGCAGCGGCACGGGCATCCATCAAATCGCGGGTTAGTTCGGTCTGACCATAGACCATGACGCTTTTGCCACCGGTCAATTGGTGCAAGTCGATGCGGTGGCGCTGCGCGCCGAACAGCATCGCAAAGCCGCTGTGCACCAGGCCTTCGCGGTGCATGCGTGCGCCCACGCCAGCCTCATCCAGCAGGTCGGTCGTTACCTGCTCCAAAATGCCAGCGCGGATGCGGGTCAGTACATAGTCGGCGCTCTGGCGCTCCACGATGATGGTGTCGATGCCAGCCTTGTGCAGCAATTGGCCGAGCAACAGGCCAGAGGGGCCAGCGCCGATGATGGCAACTTGGAATCGCATGGGTCTGTGCTCCTGATTTCAACCGTTGCAGTGGTTCAAGGCTTGGCGTCGCGGGTGGCCAACAGGCGGTCGGCGTAGTCCTGCCACGGGGCGCTCTTTGGGAGTTGCTGGAAGGCACCGGCTTGGGCCTGCTGCGCCACCCAGTCGTGCTTGCCAGCGGTGGCGGTGGACATCCAAGGTTCAAAGCCTGCTTCGCGCACGGTGTTGGCGGCCTCGCGCATCTCTTCGCCGCGGCGTTTGCCATGCAGTGCTACGCGGCTGAAGAAGTAGGCCCCGGTCTGCTGCCAGTCTATCGACGGAAAAGTCTCGGTTAGCGTGGGGATCATGTGGTCTTCTACCCCGTAGTGGCGGGCGGTGGTGTAGCTCTCGATGACCAGTGCCTCCAAGCCCTTGATCATGATGCTGCGGCACATTTTGATAGCCGAGGCCACACCGATCTCGGCGGCTACTGCCTGGGCGTCCATGCCCCAGCCGCGCAGGGTGTCGGCCAGCGCGCCGGCGTGCGTGCCGCCCAGCAGCATGGGCACGCGTATGCCGTGGGGCGGCACCGAGGCCATGACACCGGCTTCGACATAGTGGCCGCCCGCCGCGTCAATGGCCTGCGCGGCCTGCTGCTTGGTGCCGGGCGACGCGGAGTTAAGGTCCAGAAAGATGGTTCCCACGCGGATGTGCAGCGCAGCGGCCTGCGCCACGGCCAGTGTGTTGGATGCGGTAACGGCGGATAGTATGCAGTCCGCGTTTTCGCAAAGTTCTTGCAAAGACGCGCAGGCCCGCACGCCAGCCTGCGCCGCATGGGCCAGCGCCATATCGCGCGGGCGCACAGCGGTGGCCTCGGCGTCAAACATGGTGTCCCATGCACTGACATGGTCCACATGGCTTTGCAAGCCAGCCGAGAAAATCTTGCCAGCTTCACCGTAACCGACCATACCTATACGTTGGATTTTCATGGTCTAGCGCCTATGTCTTGAACAAAATAGGGCTGTAGCCCTCGTGGAATATGCATAACCAGCTATCAAATGAGGAGCAATTGGCTCATGAACGCGCTATGCCCAGCAGCTTGTCCAGCAGCACCGGCTGCTCCAGCAAACCACTTGCGCTGCCGCTGTGCACCACGGTGCCACGGTCCAACACGGCGACGGTGTCCGAGATCGCCAGAATCGCCTGCGGGTGTTGCTCTACAAGGATGGCGGACAGGCCCTCCTCGCGCGTGACGCGGCGGATGGCGCGCAACAGCTCTTGCACGATGATGGGCGCCAACCCTTCGCACGGCTCGTCCAGTAGCAACAGTATGGGGTTGAGCACCAGCGCGCGGCCCAGGGCCAGCATTTGCTGCTCACCGCCGGATAGCTGCGTGCCCAGGTTCGTCTTGCGCTCTGCGAGCCGAGGGAACAACGCGTAGACGCGCGCAGGCGTCCACGGGCTGCTGGCACGGCCAACGCGGGCCGGGCGTGCCACGGCGGTCAGGTTCTCGTGCACCGTCAGCGACTTGAAGATATTACGTTCCTGGGGCACCCAGCCTATGCCCGCCGCTGCGCGTGCGTGGGACGGCAGCGTGTGCAAGGCAACGGCCGTCGACGCCTGCGCACCCAATGTGATGCTGCCACCGTGCTGGCGCGTGGCGCCTGCCAGCGTGTTGATCAGCGTGGTCTTGCCGGTGCCGTTGCGGCCCAAAAGTGCCAGCGTCTCCCCTGCGTTGACGGACAGCGACACGCCGTGCAACACGACGGCCTCGCCATAGCCCGCGCTCAAGTTCTCGACCCTGAGCAACTCAACCATGGTGGACAACCGCCTCATCCCCATACCCCAGGTACACCGCCTTGACGCGCGGGTCATGGGCAATGGTGTTTGGGTCGCCCTCGGTCAGCACCGCACCGTCGACCAGCACGGTCATGCGTTTGGCAAAGCTGAAAACGAGGTCCATGTCATGCTCGATCAACAAGATGGACACATCGGCCGGCAATGCGGCCATGGTTTGCAGTAGTTCCTCGCGCTCTCCGGCTGGCACGCCCGCCACGGGCTCGTCCAGCAGCAGCACACGCGGCTCGCAGGCCAGCGCAATCGCAATCTCCAGCAGGCGGCGTTTGCCATAGGCCAACACACGCGTCTCTTGCGCCATCACTGCAGTCAGGTGGAATTGCTCCAGCAACTGCTCGCAACGCTCGGTCACTTTGGCGGAACGGCCCAGCGCTTGCCACCACTTGCCGCCCAGGCCCTGATGCTGCGAGACCACCATGGCCAGCGTTTCCAACGGTGTCAGCGTGTCAAACAACTGATTGATCTGGAAGGTGCGCACCATGCCACGGCACACACGCTGGTGCGGCGCCAGCGTGGTGATGTCTTGCCCCTCCAAAACAATCTTTCCCGAAGCCGGTTGCAGCACGCCAGTCAGCAAATTGATCAGCGTGGTCTTGCCTGCGCCATTGGGGCCGATCAGCGCGTGGCGCGCGCCCTGGTGCAGATCCAGCGTCACATGGTTGGTAGCGGTGATGCCGCCAAACTGCATGAACAGGTCTTGGGCCGACAGCACGGTGTCGTTCACTGCACACCACCCTTCGTGCCCTTGCCTGCAAACCAGGTCCACGGGCGGATCAGCCGCTCGCGCCCGACCAACACCAAGACGACCAAGAAAAGTCCGATCCAGAAGGTCCAATATTGCGGCGTGATGCTGGAAATGGCGTCTTGCATCAGCTTGAACACAATGGCGCCGACCAGCCCACCGTACAACCAACCGACACCACCAATTACCAGGATCAGCATCACATCGGCCGAGCGGTGGAATTCAAACACGTCCAGTGACGCAAAGCCCGTCGTCTGCGCCAACAGTGCGCCTGCAGCGCCAGCCAGCGCGGCGGCCACGGTGTAGACCACGGCCAGTCGGCTGTTGACCGAAATGCCAATGGCCATGGCGCGCAGGCGGTTGTCGCGGATGGCCTTGAGCGTGGCACCAAAAGGTGAGTTGACAAAGCGCCGTGCCGCCACAAACACCAGCAGCAGCACCGTCAGCGAATACCAGGCCGCGACCCGACCCGACAGATCAAATTCAAACCGCCCTAAGAGTGGCCCCATGACCACACCTTGCAGGCCGTCGGCACCACCGGTGAGCCAGTCGAGCTTGTTGGCCAACTCCATCAAGATCAAACCCGCACCCAGCGTGACCATGAGGCGCGTCAAATCCGTACCGCGAAGGATGGTGGCGCTGCACAGCGCACCCAGCAGTCCGGCAGCTCCCACGCCCACCAGCAGACCCACCAGCGGGTCGGGCATGATGAACTTGGCAAACAGCGCCGCCGCATAGGCCCCCATGCCGAAGAAGGCCGCGTGGCCCAGCGACACGATGCCGGTGTAGCCCAATATCAAATCCAGCGACAGTGCGAACAGCGCCACGATGGCAATCTCGTTGATGATCAGCGCGTGGCTGGACAATAGCAGCGGAGACGCCAGCGCGAGCGCCCACAGCAGCAGCTCCCACCACCGCCAATGCGCGCGGGCCAGCAACCTATTTTGGGAAGGGGTTGGCACCATCATTTGCCGCCCTTGCGCACAAAAAGTCCATGCGGCCGCCAAATCAAAATGGCGATCATCAGGCTGTAAACGATAAAGCCACCCAGCTTGGGGATGTAGTATTTACCGGCCACATCCGCAATGCCCAACAACAACGCGGCCAGCAGCGGGCCGGTGATGCTGGTCGTGCCGCCCACGGCGACAACAATCAAAAAGTAAATCATGAATTTGAGCGGAAAGCTCGGGTCCAGCCCCAACACCTCGGCCCCCAGCGCACCGCCCAATCCGGCCAGACCCGAGCCCACCGCAAAGGTGCCCAAGAACACCCAGTTGACATTGATGCCCAGGCCAGCCGCCACGCGCTGGTCGTCCACCGCGGCCCGCAAGCGGCTGCCAAAGCGGGTTCGCGTCAGCACGGTTTGCAGGCCCACCGTCAGCGCCGCGCACACGGCAATGATGAACAACCGGTAATGCCCCATGCCCAGCATCCACGCGCCCTCGCCCAGTTCGGTACGGCCTTTAAGCCACTCTGGCAACTGCACGATCTGCTGGCTGGAGCCAACACAGTAATCCACCGTAGCCACAGCCATAAAGGTCAAGCCAATGGAAAACAGCACTTGGTCCAAATGTGGCTTGTGGTACAGCTGTCGGTACAGCGTGCGCTCCAGCAACGCGCCCAACAGCGCAGAGCCCAAAAACGCCAGCGGCAGGCACACCAAAAACGGCACACCCCACTTTTGCATCAGCAGCACCGTGATGTAGCCGCCCGCCATGGCAAACGCGCCGTGCGCGAGGTTGATGAAGTTCATCAACCCCATGGTCACGGCCAATCCCACGGCGAGGATGAAGAGCAGCATGCCGTAGGCAATGCCGTCGAAGAGGATAGTCAGCATGGAAAATTAAACCGCACGCGCTTTGCTACTACGTGCAACTACCTGCGACTGCCTGCGGCTACTTGGTCTTGCCCG
The DNA here is from genome assembly GCA_038317285.1 of Burkholderiales bacterium. Lineage (GTDB taxonomy): Bacteria > Pseudomonadota > Gammaproteobacteria > Burkholderiales > Burkholderiaceae_C > Allorhodoferax. The sequence goes on from JBBQBG010000129.1 coordinate 5,976, forward strand.
GATCCTTGACATCCTTGATCACGTCGAACTCGACATTATGCAGTTGCCCATCCTGGCGCTGCACCTTGCGCAGGTAGATGTTGTGCACCACATCACGCGTTTGGCTGTCAATGAACATGGGGCCGCGCGGACTTTCAAAAATCTGGCCCTTCATGGCGGCCAGCAGTGCGTCACCACCGCCTTGGCCCTTGGTGGCTTTCAGCGCCTCGTAAATCACACGCATGCCGTCATAGCCGCCCACCGCCATGAAGTTGGGCCGCATGCCTCTGTTGGCTTTTAGGAAAGCGTCAACAAACTTCTTGTTGGTGGCCGACGGATGGGCCGCAGAATAGTGGTGCGAGGTGACCACACCCAGCGCACCGTCGCCCATGTCGTTGAGCTGGTCGTCGTCCGTCACGTCACCCGTGCCTATGAGCTTGATGCCGGCTTTGTCCATGCCGCGCTCCAGAAACTGCTTCATCACCGCCGCACCCGCGCCCGAGGGCACGAATACGAACAGCGCGTCGGGCTTGAGGTCACGCACCTTTTGCAAAAACGGCGCGAAGTCTGGATTGCGCATGGGTACGCGCAGCGACTCGGCCACTTGGCCACCGTTGAACTGCAGCCGCTCGATGAAATATTTCTCGGCATCGATACCGGGACCGTAATCGCTAACCAGCGTCACCACTTTTTTGATGCCATTTTTTGGCGCCCAGTCGCCCATGGCAACAGCAGCCTGGGCCAGGGTGAAGCTGGTGCGCACGATGTAAGGCGAGGCTTGGGTAATGCTACTGGTGGCCGCAGCCATCACCACCATCGGCGTCTTGGACTGGGTGGCAATGGGTGCGGTAGCCAGGGCCGAGGGCGTGATGCCAAAGCCGGCCAGCACATCGACCTTCTCGTTGACCACCAACTCCTGCGCCAGGCGCTTGGTCACATCCGGAATGGTGGTGTCGTCCTTGATGATGAGCTGGATCTTCTTGCCCGCCACGGTGTCGCCGTTTTGTGCCATGTAGAGCTTGGCTGCCGCCTCGATCTGGCGGCCGGTGCTGGCCTGCTGGCCGGTCATAGGCAGGATCAAGCCAATTTTGAAGGCACCACCGTCTGCTATCGATTGTGTAGCTGTTAGAGCAATAGCTACGAGGGCTATGGCCTTGAATGCCTGTCGCTTGTGCATCGTGAGTCTCCGTTTTGAGAAGCATTTTGGATTTGCCGCAACTATGCTTGCAAAGCCCAACCCATGCAATAGGAATTTGTCACTCGTTGTTATACCAATTGTGAATAGCTAGGAGAATGCCACACCTAGGTTCTTGCGGCAGAGTCGGCTTTATCATCGGAGCATGACAAGCCACACCGCTGATATCGACATATCCGAAGCGCTGGTCCGCCGATTCGACAAATTGGGACCGCGCTACACCTCTTACCCTACGGCGGACCGGTTTCATACCGCCTTTACGGCGGAAACTTACCACTCCTATCTGGAGGAACGATCCGCTAGAGCAGTCAATCCTCCCCTGTCAATTTACGTTCACCTGCCGTTCTGTGAGTCACTGTGCTATTTTTGCGCCTGCAACAAGATCATCACCAAAGACCACGCGCGGGTCGCGGAATACCTGCGCTACCTGGGCAAGGAAATGGCTCTGGTGGCGCAACGCCTGGGCAAAGACCGCAAAGCGGTGCAACTGCACTTGGGCGGCGGCACGCCCACCTTCTTCAATGCCGATGAATTGCGCCAGCTCATGGCCATGCTGCGCAGCTATTTCACCTTTACCCCAGACGCTGAGCTGGGCGTAGAAATTGACCCGCGTACGGTGCAAGCGGGCACATTGTCCCTATTGGCCGAGTTGGGCTTTAACCGCAATAGTTTTGGCGTGCAAGACTTCGACCCCGACGTGCAGCAAGCCGTCAACCGTATTCAGCCACTCGAGATGGTCGAGCAGGCTGTGGTGGAGAGCCGCAAGTTCAATTTCCAGTCGATCAACGCCGACCTTATTTATGGCCTGCCCAAGCAGACGCTGGAGAGTTTTAGCCGGACGTTGGACAGCCTGATCCGAGTATCGCCCGACCGCATTGCGCTGTACAACTATGCGCACCTGCCCAAGCGTTTCAAGGCACAGCGCCTGATCGTGGAAAACGATCTGCCGTCGGCCGAAGCACGTTTGCAGATTTTTTTGATGTCGATGCAGCGCTTGCTGGATGCGGGTTATGTGTACATCGGACTGGACCATTTTTCCAAGCCCGATGACGAGTTGAACAAAGCCCGCCTGAACCAAACCCTGCACCGCAACTTTCAGGGCTACACCACGCGCTCGGAGTGCGACCTGATTGGTTTTGGTGTCTCTGCCATCAGCAAAGTGGGCCACTCCTACAGCCAGGCGGTGCGCACCCTCAACGCCTATTACGAGCACCTGGACGCAGACCGATTGCCCATCGACAAAGGTTATGCGCTGAGCCAGGACGATGTGTTGCGCCGCGACATCATCATGAGGCTGATGTGCAGCGCACCCGTAGAGTTTGCGGCCATCCAGCGGGACTATGGTGTCGACTTTGCGTCTTACTTCGCCACCGAACTCCAGCAGTTGCGCCCCTACGAAGAGGCTGGCCTGATCACGGTGGATGCGACCGCAATTCGGGTGACCGCCAAGGGGCGCCTTTTTGTCCGCGCCAGCGGCATGGTGTTCGACAAGTTCCTCGGTCAACCCACTACGTCTACCTATTCCAAGCTGATTTAGCCACCACACGCGCCGCAACAGTGGTTCACACCATGCCGGCCCTTTAGTTTGGTTACGGCGACGCGCCAGACTTCGGGGCCGCTCTCCAGGTATTCCCATGAAAACAAGTTGGGCTTCTCCAACTCAAACTGGCTGCGCAGCGTGACGGGGTCATGGTCATTGAGCAGCTCCATCGTCCCATCGGTGTCGAGGTGGTCAAATGTCCAGAAAACCAAAGAGCGACGATCTTTGGACGCCATGGGGCGGGTGTCGACTTGGATGGCTTGGGCGGTCTGTGTCATGGGGGCACCTCAGTAAATAATTGGAAAACCCATTATAAGATGCATATAAAATGAATCTTATAAAATCTTCACGAGCCGCACCATGTCAATACCTCCCGTCCGCACTGCTGCCAGCCTACTCCAGCCGCAAGAACCCGCGCCGAAGACACCGGTTGCGCCGAGCCTGAAGGCCTTTTTGGAGCTGGCCTTCAGGCCCTTGTACCTGGCTGGCGTGGGCTGGGCGATGATTGCCATCGCGCTATGGATTTACGCACCCGCCGTGCTCACCGCGCCGCTGGGCGGCATCGCCTGGCATGCCCACGAAATGCTGTGGGGCTTCATTGCCACCATTGCACTGGCGTTTCTGATGACAGCTGGCGCCAGTTGGACGGGCATCAATCCCTTGACCGGCAATCTACTGGCGCTGGCTTGTGCGCTGTGGGCGGTGGCGCGCATCGGCTTCTTGCTGCCGTATGACGCCGCCTTCTGGGTGGCCATGGCGTCGGAGCTGGCATTCTTCCTGTTGGGAGCCGGTGCCATGCTGCGGGCGGTCGTGGTGTCCAAAAATAGCCGAAACTACGCCGTGCCAGGCCTGCTGGCGGGTCTGGGCGCAACCGACGGGCTGTACCTGCTGACCGCACGCGGTGGCGACTACCTGTTGCTGATGCAACGCTTCAACGCTGGGATGCTGGTCATGGCCCTGATTGCCTTGCTGATTGGCCGTCGAGTCATTCCCTTCTTTGCCATGCGCGCAATAAACGGGCTTACGCTACCCAACCAAATGAAGACCGGCTGGGTGCAGTTGGGTGCCTGTGCGGTTGCAGTGGTGAGCCTGTTGGCGGGCATTTCTGTGCTGAGCGCCGCTGCGTTGGGGCTGGCGGGCGTATTGGCGCTGGTGCAGCTCTTTAGCTGGAAGCCACTGGCGGTGCGGGGCAACGCCTTGCTATGGATTCTGTACGTGGGTTACGCCGGTATCGGCATTGGCCTGCTGATGGCCGCCTTGCAATACGCGGGCGTAGACCTGCCGCGCGTGCTGCCCGTGCATACCATCGCCATGGCGGGGTTCTCGGTACTCATCATCGGCATGGTCACCCGTACTGCGCTGGGCCATACCGGACGGCCCCTGGCCGCAGACCGCAGCATTCGATCCAGCTACTGGCTCATGCTCATCGCCGTGGCGCTGCGACTGGCCGCCATTGCCAATAAACCTGCAACGGCCACGCTGCTGCACCTGGCGGGCGCTGCCTGGGTGGCATCACTGGCGCTGTACCTGTGGCAGTTCACGCCGATTCTGATTCGTCCCCGTAAATGAAGACTTTCCGTCTCTTCCCACACAAAGGCATCCCATGACCCCAATCCCGATCGACTTGACACCTATAAAGACCGGACTCAAAGCGGTGCTGCTCGAAGGCATACATCCGTCTGCGGTAGACGTACTGAAACAAGGGGGCTACACCAACATCGTTACCCACGCCAAGGCCCTGACCGGCACGGACTTGCAGACCGCACTGGAAGGCGCGCACTTTGTCGGCATCCGCTCGCGTACCCAACTGACGGCGGAAGTCTTGGCACAAGCTCCGCAACTCGCGGCCATCGGCTGCTTTTGCATTGGCACCAACCAGGTCGATTTAAAGGCCGCCATGCGGCTGGGCATTGCCGTGTTCAACGCGCCCTTCTCCAATACGCGCAGCGTGGCTGAGTTGGTGATTGCCGAAATCATCATGTTGATGCGCGGCATACCCGAGAAGAACGCCATCCTGCACCGCGGCGGTTGGGTGAAAAGTGCCGCCCATTCGTACGAGGTGCGTGGCAAGACGCTGGGCATCATCGGCTACGGACACATCGGCACGCAGATTGGTGTGCTGGCCGAACAACTGGGTATGCGCGTGGTGTTTCGTGACATC
>JBBQBG010000130.1:0-10841 GCA_038317285.1 Burkholderiales bacterium
GCTGCTGGAGCAACTGAAGCGGGCACTCCACACCAATGCCCGCCACCACCGCCACGGCGCCCTGCTCTTCATCGACCTGGACAACTTCAAGACCCTGAACGACACCCTGGGCCACGACGTGGGTGACCTATTGCTGCAACAGGTGGGGCAACGACTGGCCGACTGCGTGCGCGAGGCCGACACCGTGGCGCGCCTGGGCGGCGACGAATTTGTGCTGGTGCTGGAAGACCTGGAATCCGATCCGCACGCCGCAGCTCTGCAAGCCGACAGCGTTGGCAAGAAAATTCTGGCCAATTTGAACCAGCCCTACGACCTGATGGGGCGCGAACACCACAGCTCGCCTAGCATGGGCATCACACTGTTTGATGCGCACAGCAGCAGCGTGGACGATCTGCTTAAACAGGCCGATCTGGCCATGTACCAGGCCAAAGCCGCTGGTCGCAACACACTGAAGTTTTTTGACTTCAGCATGCAGACCGAGCTGGAAAGCTGGGTGGCAATGGAATTCGACCTGCGCGATGGTTTACAGGGCGGTGAAGAGTTGGCCCTGTACTTCCAGCCCACCGTGGGCGCCCAGGGCAAGGTCACTGGAGCAGAGGCCCTGGTGCGCTGGCTCCAGCCTACGCGCGGCCTGGTTATGCCCGAGAACTTCATTGCCCTTGCCGAAGCGACTGGCCTGATCGTGCCGCTGGGCCGCTGGGTTATGAACATGGCCTGCGAGCAGCTTGCTACTTGGTCTCAGTCGCCTGAGACGGCCCATCTGAGCCTGGCCGTCAACGTCAGCGCGCGCGAGCTGCGCGAGCCAGGTTTTGTGCCCGGCGTACTGAAGTTTTTGCAAACCTGGAACGTGCCGCCCAACCTGCTGCGCATTGAGCTAACGGAGAGCGTGCTGGCGCATCGCGTGGACGACATCATCGGCAAGATGAACGAGCTCAAGGCCCACGGCGTCGGCTTTTCGTTGGACGACTTTGGCACCGGCTACTCGTCACTGAGCTACCTCAAACAGTTGCCACTGGACCTGCTGAAGATTGACCGGTCATTTGTGTGCGACGTGCTCAACGATCCCAACGACGCCGCCATAGCGCGCACCATTGTGGCGCTGGGCACCACTTTGGGCCTGTCTGTGGTGGCTGAAGGTGTGGAGACCGAGGCTCAGCGCGACTTCCTGGCCAGCATTGGTTGCTTTGCGTACCAGGGCTTTTTGTTCGGCAGCCCGGTCCCTATTGAGGAATTCAAGAACTTTTTGGTGCCACCTCCCTAGGCGCGCACCATTTTAAGAAGGCATGGCACGGGTTTCGCTTTGGTGCATGGGTTAAAACCCATTTTTAGGAACTGTGCACCATGTCGGGATTTCGTAGTTTTCTGAAGAGCGGACACGCACCAACGCTGTTCGCTTCGTTTTTGTACTTTTCTTTTTCCTGCTGCATCTGGGTGCTTAACGGCGCGATGGCGCCCTTCATCTCCGAGACCTTTAACCTGAGCCCTGCCCAAAAGGGCTTGATGCTGTCCATCCCCATCATCGCCGGGGCGCTGATGCGCTTTCCGCTGGGGCTTCTATCGCAATACATCGGACGCAAAAATGCCACGCTGGTGGAGATGGCCATGATCATGGTGGCCATGCTGTTTGGTTTCTTCTTCGTCAAGACCTTCAACGACCTGCTGGCCATGGGCGTGTTGCTCGGCATAGCGGGCGCCAGCTTTGGGGTGGCGCTGTCTTTAGGCTCGGGCTCGTTCCCGGCTCGGCACAAGGGCCTGGCCATGGGTCTGGTGGGCGCGGGCAATGTGGGCACCGCCGTGTCGGTGCTGGTGGCACCACCGCTGGCCCAGGCCTTTGGCTGGGTCGCGGTGTACGGGCTGGCGGCGATTGCCATCAGCATCCCCATGGTGGTGATGGTCGTTTTTGCCAAAGAGCCCGATGACCGCGATGCCCACGCATCCTTCAAAGAGCACATTGCCTGTCTTTTCGAAAAAGACGGTTGGGGCTTCAGCCTGATCTACGCGGTGACCTTTGGCGGCTTTATTGGCCTGGCCACTTTCTTGCCCACCTACTACTACGACCAGTTTGGCGTCAGCAAGGTGCAAGCCGGTCAACTGACCATGCTGGCCGCCTTCATGGGTGCAGCAGTGCGGGTGCTGGGGGGCTGGATATCGGACCGCTGGGGTGGCGTCAACACGCTCAACCTAGTGCTGTGCACGGTGGCAGTCACGCTCGTGCTGTGTGGTCTGTCCACGGGATCACTGGCGGCGACTACCTTGCTGGTGATTGTGTGCTTTGCCGCACTGGGTGCCGGCAACGGCGCAGTCTTCCAATTGGTCCCGCTGCGGTGGCCCATGGCCACAGCCGTAGCGGGCTCCATGATCGGCGAAATCGGCGCGCTGGGTGGCGGTCTGGTACCCAATGCCATGGGCCTGTCCAAGCAGTATATGGGCAGCTATTCGGGTGGATTCTTCGTGTTCGCCAGTTTGGCGGTGGCCATGCTGGTGATGCTGCGGGTCATGCAGATCCGCTGGACGCGGACTTGGGCTGAGAAAGGTGGGCGTGCGCGAACAGGTTGAAAACAGTGCGCTATAGATCAACAGCTGACCACCGCACCAGCCGTAGGCTTCCCTCGCGTCAAGGGTGAATCCTGTCCGGCGCCTTTCCCATGTCCAGTGTCTTTTTTAAAAAATACCAATCAGTAGAGATAATTACCATATAGTAATACTAAATACCGCAATGTTTATTGCATTCAAAACCCGCGACTTCTGGAGATAGCAAAATGGGCATTGTTCGAGGGTGGAATTCCCTGCGCTTGGGAACCAAGCTTTCTCTGGTTACGACGTCAGGGCTCCTCTTGTTGTTCGCGGCATCTATTGTGTTCGTGAGCGTCACGATCTCCAATGTGATGGAGCGCGAAGCGACCCGCGAACTGGCCGACAGGACCCAGTTGTTGGTGGACCTCATTGAGTCGTCCGACCGGGACTTGCGCAAGCAGATTGCCTATTCGGCAGCATCTTTCCAGCGCTCGCTTAAAGGAAAACTTGAGATCGGTTCGGAAACCATTGATATCAACGGCAAATCGTCACCGGCTCTGAAACGCGATGGTCAGGCCATCAACCTCGATTTTGACTTGGTGGATCGGTTCACTGAGACCACCGGTGCAATTGCCACCGTTTTTGCCAAGACGGGGGAAGACTTCATACGCATAACGACCTCCTTGAAAACGGACAAGGGCGCTCGGGCCATTGGAACGGTTTTGGACCGCGCGCACCCCGGTTACAAGGCCGTGCTGGAGGGCCGCACCTACACCGGTATCGCAACGCTATTCGGGCACAAATACATGACGCAATACGACCCGATTCGCAATGCCGAAGGCGCGGTTATAGGTCTGTCGTTCGTCGGAGTGGACTTCACAGGTTATGTGGCTGAATTGAACGCCACGATACGCAAACTCAAGGTCGGAGAGACCGGCTATTTCTTTGTGGTCGACGCCCGCCCAGGCACAAACCTGGGCAAGGCCTTGGTGCACCCAGTCAGCGAAGGCAACAGTCTGCTGGATGAACGCGATGCAAAGGGTCAACCCTATATCAAAGACATGCTCGAACGCAAGAAAGGTGTCAGCCGCTTTTCAGGGGCCGGGACGGCCGATGGTGGGGATGCAAAGCGCGAAAGGATTGTGGCGTTTGCCACGGTGCCCACCTGGGAAATCCTGATTGCAGGCGGGTCCTTTGTGGATGAATTTACCCGAGAGACCCGCTCCTTGGTTCAACGTATCGCCGTTGGTGCAGCCTTGTTGTCGGTTGCGATGGCACTGGCCTTTAAGAGCCTGGTGGGTCGATTGATCAGCCTGCCACTGCGCAGGGCGACGGCAGCCGCCAAGGCACTTGCGCAGGGCGATTTGACGGTGCAATTGCAGGTGGATCAGCAAGACGAGATCGGCGAGCTCATGAATGCCATGAATCAGATTGGCGGCGGCATCGCCACCGTTGTTACCCATGTGCGCCAAGGGGCCGAGAGTGTGGCCACGGCCTCTGCCGAAATCGCCGAGGGCAACCAGGATTTGTCGGGCCGCACCGAACAACAGGCGAGCGCGTTGGAGCAGACGTCGTCGTTGATGGGCAGTCTCAATTCCACGGTGCAACAAAATGCGGACAACGCCCGCCAGGCCAACCGGTTGGCGCAAGATGCGAGCGTTGTGGCCGTCCAAGGTGGTGAAGTGGTGTCCCAGGTCGTGGACACGATGAAGGGCATCAATGACTCATCACGCAAGATTGCCGACATCATTAGCGTCATTGATGGCATCGCGTTTCAAACCAATATCCTGGCGTTGAATGCGGCCGTCGAAGCGGCCAGGGCTGGGGAACAAGGCCGCGGTTTTGCGGTGGTGGCGACCGAAGTGCGCTCGCTGGCGGGTCGCTCCGCTGCTGCCGCGAAGGAGATCAAGTCGCTGATCAATGCCAGTGTTGAGCGGGTGGAGCATGGCACGGCACTGGTCGATCGGGCCGGTGCCACCATGAACGCCGTCGTTCAGTCCATTCAGCGGGTTACCGCCATCATGGGTGAAATCAGCAGCGCAAGCGCCGGGCAAAGCACGGGTGTTGCGCAGGTCGGCCAAGCGGTCGCGCAAATGGATGAGGCGACCCAGCAAAATGCCGCGCTGGTCGAGCAAATGGCCGCCGCTGCGTCAAGCCTCAGGGCACAGGCAGATGAATTGGTACAGGAAGTGTCGGTTTTCAGACTCGTATAGAACGGGTAATGACTTCGTCACGGGGATCAGGCATAGTCGGCACACGCCCACTACCTCCTTAGCCCACGCAATGAAGTCCTCCAACTCGACGCAAATCGCACTGCTGTTCCGCCATTGGTTTGCGATCTGCGTGGCGGCAACCGTGCTTTCGCAGACCCTTGGCTGCACATCGGTTGCATTGCAAAAGAATGATCTGCGAGGCCCTTCGGATGGCTCCGCATCGGCGGCAAAAGGGTCCACGAGCCCTCTGGAAGTCGCTACCCCCTCGTTTGAAACCTGGCAGCATTACCAATTGCCTGGCAAGCAACCGACCGAGTTTTCCTTTGCCCAAAAAGACGGGCGAAGGGTTGCTGCAGCAGTGGCCAACTCGTCGGCGAGCATGCTGCGCCAGCCGGTCCGGGTAGAGGCGGCCGATTTGGGAAAAATTCAGTTTTCGTGGTTGGTACCCCAGCTGATCGAGCAGGCCGACATGGCCCTGCGCCAGTCTGACGACTCGCCCGTGCGGGTGGTGTTGGCTTTTGAGGGTGATCGGTCCAAGTTTTCAATGAAGAATGCCATGTTGTCCGAGCTGTCACATACCATCACCGGCGAGCCACTGCCCTACGCCACGCTGATGTACGTGTGGTGCAACAAGCGCGCGCCAGGCTCCGTCATCATCAACCCGCGCACAGACCGCATCCGCAAGATCGTCGTGGAATCCGGCTCGGATGGGTTGAGCCGCTGGCACGACTACGAACGCAACATCCGTGCGGACTACCAGAAAGCATTTGGTGAAGCACCGGGCGCCCTGGTTGGCATTGGCATCATGACGGACACCGATAACACGCATACCCAGACCCGCGCTTGGTACGGGCAGCTGCATCTGACCGCAGCCCAATAGCACGGCCACTACAAAATTGATAGCTGGTTACGCTTATTCCACGAGGGCTAGCGCCCTATTTCGGTAAGAACAACAGCCAGTAAACCAATACCAGGTTGAGCAACACCGACACCGCCAGCCCCACTTTCCACAGCGCAGTCGGGTCGCGGTGCAGCAGTGGCGTGGCCGAAGGTGCGGACAGTGGCCGCGATGCACCGCGCTCCAGCGCCAGGCGGAATTCTTCTGCGGTCTCAAAGCGCTGGCGCTTGTCGCGCGCCACGGCCTTGAGCAACACGTGGTCCAGCCAAATAGGGATCTCGGGGTTGTGGCGGCTGGGGGCTACCGGGTCGCGATAGTAGCGGCCCGACTGGTAAGGCAAGACCTCGCCATACGGCAGCTTGCCGGTGAGCAAGCGGTACAGCGTAACGCCCAATGCAAACAAATCGCTCTGTGCATCGGGCAGTTCCTGCGGCACGTCGGTCCGCTGGCCGCCCGTGCGCGCGGTGGTCTTGCAGTTGAAGCCCCACTGCTCGGGGTTCACATAGCTGGGTGTGCCGGCGTGCAGCTCGCGCATGGACGCCGACTCGCGCCCGCTGAGCGCAACGCCCAGGTCCAGCAAGCGCAGCACGCCATCCTCGCCCTGGTGCAGATTGGCGGGTTTGATGTCGCGGTGGATGACGCCCTGGCGGTGCAGCCGACCCAGCGCATTGAGCGCCTGCAGTCCCACGGCCAGTGCCTGTGGCAGCTTGAAACGCTTTTGCTGTGCCAAGGCCTGTTCCAGACTCTCGCCGCCATGCCAGTCATACACCAGGTAAAAGGCGCTGCGCGCATGTCCACTGGGCAAGTCGGCATGGATGTTGACCAGGTTGTCCGCCGCGCGGGATGATTGCATGCGTTTGGCCAGCCAGGCCTCGTGGGCCAGCATGGCCAACTCTTCGCGGTCGTGGGCGCGGGACGGGTGCAGGGTTTTGATGATGTAGCGCTTGTCTATGGCAGTGTTTGCTGGGGGCCAGCCAGCCTGGGCGGTGGCGTGCTCCGCTGCGTGTCCCCCGCCCGCTGCGCGGGCTCCTCCTTTACCTGCGCGGAGCACACCACCGCTCAGGCTAGCTGGGGGTGTTGTCGCTGCTTTGGCTTGGTAGAGGACGTTGATACCGCTGGCGACTACCACTGCGGTTACCTCCAGGCCGTCTAGCACATCGCCCACTTTGAGCAGTGGGGGCACGGGCAGGCTTTGGGCTACGCGGTTTTCGTCTTGCAGCGTGGCGTCTAGCAGGCCCAGCACGCGCACCACCAACGCGGTCACGTTGTCTTTGCTGCCTGCCTTCAGCGCGGCGTCCAGCATGGTCTCGCTGGCGGCCTGTGCATTGTCGCCCTGGGCCATGGTATGCAGGCGCTTGTCGGACAACGAGCCCCACACGCCATCGGTCAACAACACAAACACATCGCCCACTTGCAGATCACCCTGCACATAGTCCACCACTACGCGGTCCTCTAGGCCCACGGCGCGCACCAGTTGGTGCTGGAAGTCTGGGTGGTTGACGACGTGGTCGTGTGTGATTTGCTGCATCTGGCCCCCGCGCAGCAGGTAGGCGCGCGAATCGCCCACATGGGCCAGCGCATACGACTGGTCGCGCAGCACCACGGCCGTCAGCGTGGTCATGCCCACTGCCGGTTGGCGGCGCCGGTTGATGCCGCACAACCAGGCGTTCTGGCTGGAAATGATGCGGTCCAGCGCCACCGTGGCGTCCCAGGTCTCGGGCGTGCCGAAGTAGTCGCGCAACAGGCTAACCACCGTGGTCTGCGCCGCCTCCTTGCCCATGCCGCCACGGCTCACGCCATCGGCCACCGCGGCGATGACGCCCATGCCCTCCAGGCCCGGCTCGGGCAGCAGAGCGCCGAAGAAATCTTCGTTGCTGTCCTTGGTGCCCGCGCTGGAGGCAAAGCCGATGTCGAGTTCAAATGCCATATGTGCCTAGGGTACGCAATATCGGTGCCCGCGCTTGCCTTGGTTGGGGTGGGTATTCCCGTATTTGGTGGACCGCCGCGCTGACGCCCAACTGACATGGTGGACTTAGCCAAGTCACAGTGGTTTTGCTTGACGCACGTATCCAACTAGATACACTTGCGGAATGTTCATAGTCCGTCAGACACAAGAGTTCCAAGATTGGCTTGATGGGCTAAAAGACGTAAAGGCCCAGTTACGCATTGTCGCCAGACTACGCTTGGCAGAGGCTGGAAGTCTTGGCGACTGGAAGCCAATCGGAAATGAAGTATCAGAAATGCGCATCGCTTTTGGCCCAGGCTATCGCCTGTACTTCACGAAGCGCCAGAACATCCTTATCGTCATGCTCGCTGGCGGCGATAAGTCCAACCAAGCAAGAGATATCAAGCGAGCGCAGAAAATCTTGCAACAACTGGAACTTGAATCATGAGTATTTCCAAAACAAAGGCAAAGCTTTTCCCTTTCGATGCTGCTCGCTACCTGACAGACGATGCAGCTATCGCCGAGTACATGACTGCAGTCCTAGAAACCGAAGACACCGACCTTCTGTTACTGGCACTCAGTGATGTCGCTCGCGCCAAGGGAATGGCACAAGTTGCCAAAGATGCAGGCCTAGGCCGAGAAAGCTTGTACAAGGCGCTTACACCAGGCGCGAAGCCACGCCTCGACACCATCCTCAAGGTTGCTCGTGCACTTGGCGTTCGGCTCATAGCGCATCCCGCGTGACACCTAAGCCCGGCTCAAGCCACTGATAAAACCAACTTGCTGTCTTTTGGCATTGCGGGAAAGTACATGGTCTCTTTCGATTTAGGTAGTCACAAATTCCAACTGCGTGCTGCTGCAGTCATCGTGCACGATGGCTCGGTGCTCCTTCACCGCTTAGAAGGAGACGCCTTCTGGGCCTTACCAGGCGGTCGCGTCGAACCAGGAGAGGACTCAGCGAATGCAGTAGTCCGCGAGATGCAGGAAGAACTCAACGAAACCATAGTCTGCAACCGTCTGCTGTATGTGGCTGAGAACTTCTTTGTGTTCCGAGGAAATCCTAATCACGAAATTGGGTTGTACTTCGAAGCGACTACTACGCCCGACTCTAAAGTTTTAAACAAGGGGCGGTCTTACACAGGAATCGAAAGCGATTCGAAACTTGAGTTTTGCTGGTTTGGCCAACCGGAACTTCTTTCCTTAGATCTTCGCCCGACTTTCCTACGGGATTCGCTGTCAGAACCCGTGCTCTCAATCACTCAGCAATGACTGCGTCCGCCTATTGGACAGTCGAAAGCTTAAGCACCCGTCAACATCTGCATGCTGTGCTCATAGTACGCAGACAACTGCTCCAGCACAGCTAGCAGGCTTTCGCTGGCCTGCGCTAGACTTTGCAAACTCTCCGCACGCGCCAGCGCACCACCACCAGGCACCGTCTGCGTTGCGGCCAGCAACGTAAGCCAGCCAATACCCGCCGCTCCCAAAGCCGCATGAATATCTGGCGTACTCAGCGGCAGACCGTTGAGATAGGTCAGCGCCTCTTCAAACGCAGCGCGCGATGCGGCCATGCCCGCGGCGCTGCGTGCTTGCAGTGGCGTATCACCCAACAGGGCCAGCACGGCGTCTTTGGCAAATCGCTGCGACAGCATGCGCTGGCGCCCCGCAAGGTTCAGCACCCGCAGTGGCGGTGCGGGGCTGGCGCTTTCCAGTTGGCCGGTCAGGCGCTCTGCGCCTTGCAGCAGGTGTTCGGCCAGTTCGTCCAGGCGTGCGTAGGCGGATGCGGCGGCCTCGGGCCCTGGGCTGGCGTGCAGCACAGGCTGCAGGTCGGACCAGGTCTGCTGCACCTGGCCCAGCAGGTCACCATACGTAGCCTGGGATAGACTTTTACCGAGATAAGCCAGATTGGCCTCAATGCGTTGTACCGATTCTTGCAACTGCTGCACCCACGCCCCACCGGCCTGCGGCAGCGCCTGCTGCAGCACCTGCAGCGTGACCAGGCGCTGCGACAGCATGCGCAGCTGGCCGCAGCGGTTCACATCCTCGGCAAAGCGCGCGGACTGCACGATGTGTTGCGACACCTGGCCCAGCCGCTGGTTGGTGTGCATGGAGGCGGTGCGCAGGATGTGAAAGGCGTCGTCGTCTGACAGGTGTTGCGCCTGCATCAGGATGCCCTTGGCCCGCTCCACCATCTTGCGCTCTTCAAAGCGGGTGGAAATATCGGCCAAGGTCTGCGTCTGCACCTGCTCGTGCCGAAAGCGGGCCTGGGCCAAGTGCACCAGCGCGCGCAGGCGAGGCGCGCCGTAGCCATTGACCACATAGCAGTGCATACCTGATGCAATAGCACGGTCCATATGCGCCACATCAGAGTCTGACGTGAACACCATCACCGCGCAGGGTGCCGTCTGGGCAATCGCCAGAGTGGCCTTGAACAGGCCTTCGTCTGGGGCGGGCACATCACAAATGAGCACATCTGGTGCATGGCGCACCACTTCTTGCAGTAACTTGGCGCGGTCTTGCACCACACCCAATACGGCAATGCCCGCCGCCGCCAAATCTGCCTGCAGCGGATGCGCAGCTTTCAAACCATTTACAAAAACCAAAGCAGACGTCATAAAAACACGGTTTTGAGAGGGGAAACAAGTTGTCTGGCATGCAAGACACGCACCAGCCACAGAGGCCATATGCCACTAGGCCAAGGCGCACACCATCATATGGCACAGCTCTTGCATAAAGAGTGGTGGGCGTAACGGCGCGCCCCTGACCTTAGCGATTGCACTGCGGGTTCTGCATACAACGACGTATGCATAAAAGTATTTGGTGTACCGGCCGCGTGGCCGTGTTTGAACTATTCCCTTTTCTCTTTTGTTTAGCACGTGGCGCGTCCGCGTGCTGAAGGTTTTCGATATCAGGAGTGGCCGCAATGAAGAAATCAAAATTGGTAATGATAGGCAACGGCATGGCGGGCGTGCGCACGCTCGAAGAGCTGTTGAAGATTGCTCCCGAGCTGTACGACATCACCGTCTTTGGCGCAGAGCCCCACCCCAACTACAACCGCATCTTGCTCTCCCCCGTGCTGGCCGGCGAGCAGACGCTGGACGAGATCGTGCTCAACTCCTGGGACTGGTACAAAGACAACCACATCACACTGCACGCCGGCAAAAAAGTATTTGAAGTCGACCGCGTCAAGCGCATCGTGCGCGCAGTCGATGCCAGTGGCACCGTTACCGAGGCCGAATACGACCGCCTGCTGCTATGCACCGGCTCCAACCCC
>JBBQBG010000131.1:0-10637 GCA_038317285.1 Burkholderiales bacterium
GGCTGCGACAAACTCGAAGCTGTGTTGGCCGACCCCAAGGTCGCCCAGCGCATAGCGGACTCCAAAGCCATAGGCAGCGCTTGCCGATACGGCCTGCGCAGCATCGAAGACTGTTACGCGCTCAACGAGAAAGCCTCCAAGGCCTCGATCTTTGATGGCTGGAAAGAGATGGACCAGTACATGCGCGAGAACAAGATTGAAGGCGTGGTGTCCAAAGGCAGCAAGCCAGACCTGCCAGCCGAAGACATGATCGACGAAAAGGCAGCCGATGAAGCGGCCAAGGACGCCAAGTCCAAACCTAAGCCCAAGGCCAAAGCGTCAGACAAAGCTGCACCTTGACGTCCAGCCCAGGCAGCCCTTGGCCTCAACGGGTCAGGCGACCCAATCGAACACCGCAATGCTCTCCACATGCGCCGTGTGGGGGAACATGTTGACCACCCCTGCTGCCGAGCATTTATAGCCACCCTCTTGCACCAGCACACCAGCATCGCGAGCCAATGTTGCCGGATTGCAGCTCACATAGACGATACGCTTGGGAGGCGTCCACTGTCTATCGGCATCGCTAGCCACGCCATCGGCAACGCGTTGGCGCACAGCCGCCAGAGCCTGGACCAAGGCGAAGGCGCCTTCGCGCGGGGGGTCTACCAGCCATTTATCGGCGGCTCCGTCGCCAACCAGCATTTCAGGCGTCATGTCAAACAAGTTACGCGCTACAAATTCAGTAGCGGCCAACGCACGCTTCCCGAGGGCTGCAGCCTGATTGAGCTTAAGGTTCTCGCGCGAACGGGTCACCAGCGCCTCGGCGCCTTCAACGCCCAGCACTTCGCGGGCTTGGGTGGCAAGCGGCAATGTGAAGTTACCCAGTCCGCAGAACCAGTCAATCACCCGCTCCTGCTTCGTCACCTTCAGCAAGCCCAACGCACGAGACACCAGCACGCGGTTGATGTGCGGGTTCACCTGGGTGAAATCCGTAGGCCTAAACGGCATGGTGATGCCAAAGTCGGGCAAGGTGTAGGCCAGTTGGCCCGTTTCGTGGCCAGGCAACTCATCGAGTCGATGCACCGTGTCCAAACCCTTGGGTTGTAGCCACCACTGCAAGCCCGGATGGGCTGCGGCAAACTGGCGCAGACGATCTAAATCGGCCTCGCTCAAGGGCGCCATATGGCGCAGCACCAACGCCGTCACATCACCTGCAGCACCGTCCACGTCGCCAATGGCCAGCTCAAGTTGCGGAAGGGTCTCCACCGCGTCCATGGATGCCACCAGCGCGCGCAATGGCATCAGCATGGCGCTCACGTGGGGTGCCAGCACCCTGCACTCTTTCATGTCGGCCACATAGCGGCTTTTGCGCTCATGAAAGCCCACCAGCACGGTGCCTTTTTTGCGCACGTTCTTGACCGACAGCCGCGCACGGTAGCGGTAGCCCCAGGCCGGTCCTTCAATGGGCCGCAGGATGTTGTCTGGCTTAACCTTGCCGATGTGCCACAGGTTGTCTTCCAGCACCCGCTGTTTGACGGCCACTTGGGCGCCCACATGCAGGTGCTGCATCTTGCAACCGCCGCAGGCACCTTCGTGCAGGCCAAAATGTGGGCAGTCGGGGCGCACGCGCTGTGAAGATTCGACATGGATTTGGGTGAGCGTGCCTTTTTCGAAGCTGCTCTTGGAGCGGTGGATATTGGCGCTGACGGTCTCAAAGGGCAAAGCGCCGTCGATAAAGACCACCTTGCCATCGGGTTTGTGGGCTACACCCTGGGCTTCCAGGTCCAGGGATTTCACTTGGAGCCAGCCCTCGGGCAGCGGTTTTTCGGTTGGAATTGTGTCGGTCATACCTGAATTGTCTCAGGTAGGAGGGTGTGCCCCCACGCTCCACCGCTTCGCGGGTCGCTGCCCCCCAAGGGGGCTGTGTCAGCTTGGGGCGGCCCGGCGCTGAAACTATGCCCCCACGCTCCACCGCTTCGCACGAAATTACATCAATGACTGCCGGGTGATGCCCCTGCGGGTCAGATAGCGCTTGAGCTTGACCAAGGCCTCGTTCTGCACTTGGCGCACGCGTTCACGCGTCAGGCCCAGGCGAATGCTGAGTGTGTCCAGCGTTTCGGGCTCGTGGTCGTGCAGGCCGAAGCGACCCTCTAGCACTTCACGCTCACGGCTGGTCAGGGTACCAATCCACTCCTCAAGTAACACGTCTACTTCGTGTGCCAAGGTGACGTCTTCAGGCGCCAGTGTGAGCTCGTCGACCAGGCCATCACCCAGCGTCTGGTCGTCGCCGTTGCGGTCCATCGACGCATCCAGCGAACGCGGTGCCTCTGCCATCGACAGCAGATCGGCCACATGGTGTGTCTCTTGTCCAAGCAAGGCGGCGATGTCTTCTACCCGAATGCCCTCAGGCCGTTTTGCCAACAGTTCGGCGTCGTTCTCCAGCAGCCGCCGGGCCCGCAATACATGCTGCAGCTCGCGCACGACGTTGACCGGCAGACGCACGGCACGCCCTTGGTACATCAGCGCGCGGTCCACTGATTGCCGTATCCACCAGGTGGCGTAGGTCGAGAATCGGAAACCACGCTCGGGCTCGAACTTGTCGATGGCGTGCATCAGGCCCAGATTGCCCTCTTCGACCAGGTCGGCCATCGGTACGCCGCGCCCCATATAGCCCTTGGCGATGCTGACCACGATGCGCAGGTTGTGTTCAATCATGCTTTGGCGGGCGGCGAAATCACCGGCACGGGCGCGGGTGGCGGCTTCAAACTCTTCCTGGGGGGTAAACAATTCGGTGCGACGCACGCCACGCAGGTAGAGCGACAGCGCATCGCCCGACTCTTCTGCAACAGGGTCGCCCGTGGTGACTTCTTGTACCAGTTGCTCCAAAGCGCGG
The DNA here is from genome assembly GCA_038317285.1 of Burkholderiales bacterium. Classification (GTDB taxonomy): domain Bacteria; phylum Pseudomonadota; class Gammaproteobacteria; order Burkholderiales; family Burkholderiaceae_C; genus Allorhodoferax. The sequence goes on from JBBQBG010000131.1 coordinate 2,873, forward strand.
ATTGCTATGGAATCAGTAGCTGGTGACGCTGCACCTGCGAGGGCTGCAAGGCTATCGGACTCTAGCGGTATGCTCCGCAACCCATGGTCTGCAGCGTCGCTGTCAAAACCATCGTTGCGGGGCTTGTTCATGGAGCACTCGGCTACCGGGATGGCAAGTATTTGGAGGGATCGACCGGTTTGCCCTGGCGACGGACTTCAAAGTGCAGCTTGACCCGGTCTGAGTCACTATTGCCCATTTCGGCGATCTTTTGGCCCTTTTTGACGGTCTGGTCTTCCTTGACCATCAACGACTGGTTGTGTGCGTAGGCGGTGAGGAAAGTGTTGTTGTGTTTCAGGATGATCAGGTTGCCGTAGCCGCGCAACCCGGCGCCGGCGTAAACGACCTTGCCGTCAGCGGACGCCAGCACGGAATCGCCAGCAGCACCGCCAATATCCAGCCCCTTGTTCTTGGCATCGTCAAAACCTGCCAGCACGGGGCCATTGCCCGGCCAGATCCATCCCATATCGTCGTCACTGGCCGACGCACTGGCCGCTACCGCAGTGGTCGCGGCAGGCGCAGAAGCTGTTGTTGTGGTGCCCGAGGCCGGTGCAGAAGCAGGCTTGGAGACGCTCCCTGGCGCGATGGCGGTGGCCGTTGCAGCACTGCTCGTAACGGGTTTGGTCACTGCCCCACCGCTATCGGTCGTCGTTGCAACGGTCACGGGAGGGGTTATGCGCAAGACCTGCCCAACCTCGATGCGATTGGGGTTCTCGAGGTTGTTCCAACGGGACAGATCTTTGGGCCCTTGACCTGTCTCCAGGCCAATGCCGATCAGCGTGTCCTTGGGCTTGACCGTGTAGTAGCCGGCCTTCCCCGCATTTTCAAAGCCAGGCGGCTGCTTTACCGGCAACGGCGGCGCAATATCCCCCTTGCTGGACACGGCAACCCTGTCTTCAACCGGCGCGTGGTTGATGGGCTTGGAGCCGCAGGCGGACAACGCCAAAGCAGCTACGACCGACAGCCCACCCAACACCGAACGCGAAAAACCAAACATAAGCACTTCCTTCAAGCAATACCCGATTTTAAAGGGACAAAATGCACGGCTTCCAAAAGCGTCTGGCGCACGCCTTGCGCGGTTTTGTCCAGCACCAGCAAAGCCTGGGTGCCGCCAACCGATCCGGGCGCACCCATCGTGACCACAGGCGCAACCAAACGCCCCCCCACGGCCAGTTGGTCCACCCAGGCCTGTGGAACGGCCTCGCCACCGGCGGCGGCGATGATAGCCGCATAGGGCGCACCCTTGGGGTAGCCCAACATACCATCGCCAAAAAGGAGATGCAGATTGGCCAAGCGAAGATGCCGCAGGTTGTCCCGTGCACGGTCATGCAACCCGCGCAGGCGTTCGATGCTGTAGACCTCGGTGGCGAGGCAGCTCAGCACCGCGGCCTGGTAGCCACAACCGGTACCGATCTCCAGCACACGGCCCAGCTTGCCGTTTTTCCCGTTGCGCAGCAGCTCCAGCATGCGCGACACCACACCGGGCTTGGAAATGGTCTGGCCCAGGCCGATCGGCAGGCTGGTGTCTTCATAGGCCTGGTTGATCAGCGCACTGTCGACAAACCGGTGGCGTTCTATGGTGCCCATGGCAGCCAGAACCTGTGTGTCGGTGATGCCCCCGGCCGCCAGCTTTTGCACCATGCGCGATCGCACCGCGCTGGATTCCATGCCGTGGCCTTGCGGTGCGGCGGGTATGGCGTGGGCAATGGGCCGGTTCTTGGCAGGCGTGGTGTCCATGCGGGCGGGAAACGAGGGGCGTTGCTTCATGGTGCCGCAGCGGCCCCCAGGCGCGCGGCAGTTTGTGCCCAATAGCCCAGATTGTCATGGTCGGTCAGATCGACCTTGAGGGGGGTAATGGAAATATGGCCGGTGGCCGTGGCGTGAAAGTCCGTGCCATCGGCGTCGTCCTTGACCGGGCCAGCCGCGCCAATCCAATACATGGTCTCGCCCCGCGGGCTCTTTTGCTGGATGACTTTTTCGGCCGAATGGCGCTTGCCCAGGCGGCACAGCTTAGAGTTGCCGATTTGATCGTATGGCAGATTGGGGATGTTGACGTTCAGCAGAAACGGCGTGTGGCTGATGAGTTGCTGCTGCACCATGGACTGCACCAATTCACGCACTTTGCGGGTGGCGCTGTCCAGGTGGTGCCAGTCTTTTTCTACCTGCGAGAACGCGATGGCCGGAATGCCAAACAAGAAGCCTTCCATCGCCGCGCCCACCGTGCCCGAATAAATGGTGTCATCCCCCATGTTGGCGCCGTTGTTGATACCCGAAACTACCAAGTCGGGGCGGTAATCCAGCAAGCCCGACAGTGCGATATGGACGCAGTCGGCCGGGGTGCCATTGACATAGCGAAAACCGTTGCTGGCCCTCTGCACGTACAACGGCGAATGCAGCGTCAGCGCGTTGGATTTGGCGCTGTTGTTTTGCTCCGGGGCAATCACCTCCACCTCGGCCACATCCTTCAGGGCCTCATACAGCGCCGTCAGACCAGGGGCCAGGTATCCGTCGTCATTGGAAATCAGAATTTTCATATATCTTGGGGGGGTTTGAAGGACCATTGTAGGGTGGCAAGGCGATAGCTTGGTATGTGCCGGGCGGGTCGCGCCAGAGACTTTTTTTGCGGTGCGCGAGGCCTATGATGGCCCAACATTTTTTGGAGACACCCATGCACGCCTGGCTTTGCGAAAACCCCACCGGTATCGACGCCCTGAACTGGAAAGAGATGCCCACGCCCCAGCCCAAGGCGGGCGAGGTACTGATCGAAATCAAGGCCGCCAGCCTGAACTTTCCTGACATCCTGATCGTGCAAAACAAATACCAGATGAAGCCCGCCCTGCCCTTTGTACCGGGCTCTGAATACGCGGGCATCGTGCAGGCCGTGGGAGACGGTGTGACCCATCTGAAGGTCGGACAAGCCGTGGCCTGCCTCAGCGGAACCGGCGGTTTTGGCACCCACACCATCGCACCGGCGGCACTGTGCATGCCGCTGCCACCGGGCTTCCCCATGGTGGATGCCGCGGCGTTCATCATGATTTACGCGACGTCCCACCACGCACTGGTGGACCGCGCCCAGCTCAAGACCGGTGAAACGGTGCTGGTGCTGGGCGCTGCCGGCGGTGTTGGAACCGCCGCCATTCAGATCGCCAAGGCTATGGGCGCCCGGGTGATAGCCGCTGCGTCCACCCAAGAAAAGTGCGACCTGTGCAAAAAGATCGGCGCAGACGCCACCATCAACTACAGCACCGAGAACCTGCGCGAAGCCCTCAAAGCCCTGACCGACGGCAAGGGCCCAGACGTGATCTACGACCCCGTCGGTGGCGATTTTGCCGAGCCCGCGTTCCGCTCCATCGCCTGGCGCGGCCGCTACCTGGTAGTGGGCTTTGCGTCCGGCCCGATTCCCGCGCTGCCGTTCAACCTGGCACTGCTCAAAGGCGCGTCCATCGTTGGCGTGTTCTGGGGGGACTTTGCCAAAAGAGAACCCAAGGCCAATGCCGCCATGATGGGCGAGCTTGCACAGTGGTATGGCCAGGGCAAAATCAAACCGGTCATCGACCGCACCATGCCCATGGCCGAGTTGAAAGCAGCTTACGCGCACATGGGTTCGCGCGGGGTCATGGGGAAGCTGGTAATGGTGAACTAGACTTCTGCACGCTTAACTCTGCAAAGTCCCCATGAAAAACCTGCGCCTTTGCATTCTCGCTGTGATGGTCGGCACACCGTGCACGGTATTCGCCTGGGGCAGCCACAGTGTCGCGGCCTACCGCGCGCTGGAGCGCATGCCCGAAGTCGTCAACGCCAAGCCCGTGGTGGTAGAACCGCTGGACGCCTTTTTGCGTGGGGAAGGTCGCGCTATCGAGGCGCTATTGGCTAGCCAGGAGGCCTGGGCTACGGCGAACCTGCGAGCCTACCCCCCGCGCCCCGCCGCGCTGGCCTACAAGGTCGACGCCAGCGGTGACGAAGCCGCGCGCAAGCTGACTTTTTTACAAGCGCTGCGGGTTGCGCCGGACAGCCGACTGGCCCTTTATCTGCAACCCGACCCCCGAGACGCCAAACAGCAAGGAGAAGCCCTGCCCTATGACGCGGTCAACACGCTACCTGAACCGCCCAACGCCAGCATCCGCTTTGTGGCGGTGAAGCCGGGCCAAACAGTGAGCGCGCTCAGCGTGCTCGCCACCGCCTCACAAGAGCCCGATCTGGGACTGGACATCAACGTGTGGGAGGACAGCCCGTCCGAATGGGGCCCGCGCTACGGCTTTGGCAAGCTGCCCTTTGGCAACCCGGCCGTCAATTACTCGACGCAAGCGCCGTTTCACATGGGGTTTTTCCATGAGGATCGCATTGTGTATATGGCCGCTCCGTTTTTGAAGCGAACCTTCCCCATGCTGCGGGCGCACCAGTATTCAACCCTTGCCGCCCTGGCTTTTCGCACCGGCCACCCCTATTGGGGCTGGCGGTTTTCGGGCATGGCCTTGCACTATGTTCAGGATTTGACCCAACCGTTTCACGCCAGCCTGGCACCTGGCTATTCCACCTTCCGGCTGCTGGGCATTAACCTGATGGCCATGGTGGGCATGTCCGGGCCCAAGCAGGATTTGGTGGTGTTGCTGTCCAACCGCCATCTGGCCCTGGAGGCATACCAGGCCAAGCTGGTGCTCAACGCCTCGGTATCCCACGAAGACAGCGCCATCATCCACGCCCTGCAAGACTCGACCCAAGACGGACGCTACCCCGCTTGGTCGGATTTGTATGGGCGCGATGTCGTGGCCCAACAATCCTATGACTATGCCAACAGGTTGAACGCCATTTTGGTCGCCGCACTGCCCGGCGCCTATGTGCAGGATCCCGCGTTCGACTTTGGCGCCAGTGACGTCAAAATCAACAACCTGATGGACGCCATGGCCAAGATGGACCCGGCCAAGGTCAACCCCTTCAATGACAGCATCGCAGAACTGCTGGGCCACTTTGGTGCCCATAGCCGCAATGCCGTGCGCGGCATACTCAAGGCGGGCGGCGTGGCGACCAACAACCCCTGAACGCGCACCACCACCTGCTGCTCGCGCAGAAACCAGTTGCAAGCATTCTGGCCGTCCGAAGCCAACCGCAAGTTTCTTGGTGAAGCCGAGGAAAAGGTACCACCCGCACCAAGGGCGCGAACAGGTACCAGACGGTGTTGAATACCCGATTGAGGTTTGTATTGAAATATTTTTGTGGAATCGAGCTGTAGCCCTCGCCGGTAATGCGTAGCACGCTATGAATTTGGAAGCATTGAGGGTGTTACCATCCACCCCAATGCGCAGGCCTTGCGCTGGCACATGCGTTCAAAGGGACCTAGACATGCGGGTACTGACACATCGACTGCTCTCCCTGGTGCTGCTGCTCTGGATGTCCACAGCGCTTGCACAGCCTGCTTGGGTGGCACTCCCTGCCGAAGATCTGCGCAGCCAGTTGGGAGCGCTGGACACCACCGCACAACGCCAGTGGCTGCAAGACGCTTATGCCAACCAGGCGCTGGTACAAGCCAGTGATGCCCAACTCTTGGCAGTGCTGCAGACGCTGGACACCCGCACCATGTTCTTCCCGGTGCGGCAGTGGTTGCAACGCAACCCTGACTACAGCTTCAGCATGCTGCGCCAAGAGCGCCTACCCCACGACACTGCCCTGCCGTTACTGCCCGAGCGAATGCAAGTGCGCTACCGGCACGCGCCCCGCGCCATCTACGTGTTGTGGCAGCCGGGGGGTGCCAGAGCCGGCCAGGAGATTCTGTACGACGCAGCGCTGGACGCCAAACACGTGCGCACCCATGCGGGAGGTTTTATCAGTCGTCTCATCTTCAACGTGGCCATCGACGGCATGCTGGCACGAACCCAATCCCGCCACTCGGTGCGGGCCATAGGCTTTCAGTATCTGTTGGACCAGTTGGACACCGACTTGGCCAAATTGAAATCGCTGTCCCTGCGCGAGCAAACCACGGTTCGCGTAGTGCAAGACGGTGGCAAGCGCTACCTGGAATTCGTGTTCCAGACACCCGGCGAACCCGATTTCTATGCGCACACCACCCGCATGCAACTGGACTTGCAACGTCCCGTCATACGACTGGTCGAGAGCCAGGACGCCGATGGACAAGTTTTCGAACGCACGGTGTTCGACCAAGTCAGCAGCCAACCCCTGCCATCCGACGCGTTTGACCACAAGAACCCGCAGTACCGCTTTTAAGCCGTCGTCGGGCACCGTAGGCGTCGATGCAGTTAAAGGCCGTTGTCGGGATCGAGTCATTCGGTCCGCGCTGGACGGCACTGGAATAAGGAATGACGTGCACGCACGGTAGCGTCACCATTTGCAATGGCTGCCGACCCCTTCTTATCGCGCCCCAACAGAGCGCCATGCAGACGCCATTTGGCCATGGATTGCAATATTCATGGAGCCTGTGCTGAAAGCGTGAATTCGACAACCACTTCGTCTTGCACCGCAAGCATGCCGCCAAATACCGAGAAGGTTTTGATGCCAAAGTCGGACTGCCTGAGCACCAGCGCGCCCTGCACGGTCAGTTGTTCGGGCAGGCCTGTGACGGTTAAAGGGGTCCACATCTCACGCGTTTGCCCATGCAGTTCCACCGCAAACCTTGCAGCGAACTTTGGCGCATCACCGACGATCTGCAGCGACTGGATGCGCAACATGGGAAAGCGCGCCGCCTGGAAGTTGTTGTCGCCCAACATGTTGGTACGCGTGCTGGCCCGGTCTTCGGCAGAGATGGTAGATACGAAGGCCGGCCCTAGTGCAGCGCGGTGCTCTGGCGCGTCAAATGCCAATTGGTCCAGACGGAACGCCAGGTCAAATCCCGAGGCAGCAGTGCCCTCAGGCGCCAGGTTGAAAAAACCCTCAAATTCAGGTGCCGACAACACGTGGTTGTGACCAAACTTGGCCGCCTTGCCACCGCGAAAGGCGTACATGCGCAGGATCGACGTTTTGGGGTCCAGCGTGAAAACCCGACCACCCGCCGAGCGCAGATCTGCATAGGTTTGGGACAGGTCGGCTTCGGGCTTTACCACTTCTACGACTTCCGATGGACGTGGCTGCGGCGGTGGCACGGGGGCGCTGGCACATGCCGTGAGCGCAGCGCAGAGCATCAGCGTTTGCAAGATTGTCATGGCGGTCCTAAGGTAGTTGCGAATCAAGGAATGCGATATACCGCCGACAAACGGGTGCCTACCACGGTCAACAGATGGGCACCGGCGCAAGCGCTGAGCAACCAGGCCAGTGGCAGGCTGCCTGTCATCATGCCCGACACTACCAGTGTGAAGGGCATCAGCAGTTTGAAGATGGAGCCTGTCAGTCCCGATATGCGGCCTATGTATTGGCCATCGGTACTCTCCTGGCGGTAACCCCACACGCAGACGTTGCCAATCACGCTGCCAAAGCTGCTACCCACCAGTGCCAGCAACAGCAGCGGCAGGCTATCGCTCCAGGCCAGTATCCCAATGCATGCGGCCTCTAGCAGAAACTCCATCGCCATCAATCGTCCCAGGCCAAAGCGCTTGCGCAGGCGGCTGCACACCAGCCCGCCGACCACACCGCCGACACCAGCCAATCCATACAGCAGACCCAGCTCACCCAAACCCAATTGCAATTGGTCGCGCGCGCGGAACAAGAAAATCACATCGACCACACCCTGGCTACCATTGATCAGTACCACCAGCCAGGCCATGTGCCATAGCGGGCGGTTGTC
>JBBQBG010000132.1:0-10507 GCA_038317285.1 Burkholderiales bacterium
AATGCCAAAGCCTGGTAGAGCCGCAAGCTGACAGCAACGGTGTGGGCCTTGAGTTCCCGCGCTTTGCCAACCCCAGTCTAGTGATTGCAGATGCGACCCGACTCAAGCAGGTGATCGTCAATCTGCTGTCCAACGCCATCAAATACAACCGCACCGCCGGCACGGTGACCGTCACGGTAGAGGCCACCGCGACCGAATGCCTGCGCGTGAGCATTGAAGATACAGGTCTGGGTTTAAGCGCCGAGAAAATTTCGCAGCTGTTTCAAAGCTTCAACCGGCTCGGCCAGGAATGCAGCACGACCGAGGGCACCGGCATTGGCCTGGTCATGAGCCGACGGCTAACCGAACTGATGGGCGGAACCATAGGCGTGCACAGCACCGAGGGTTTTGGCAGCGTGTTTTGGGTCGAATTCAATATGGCAAATATGCCGCCTGAGCGTGTTGCCACCATTGAAGACGATGCAGTCCGGCTAGGAACGCCTCCATCTGTTCTTGATCAAACGCCCCAGACCATCCTGTATGTGGAAGACAACCAGACCAATGTGGAGATGGTTGAACACATTCTTTCCGTGCGTCCCAACCTCAGGTTGATACGGGCGACGGACGGTGCACAGGGTATCGCGATGGCGCGAGCCCACTGCCCAGACCTCATTTTGATGGACATCAACCTGCCCGGTATCAGCGGATTGGACGCCTTGAAAATCCTGCGCCAAGACCCAATCACGCAGCATATACCCGTGCTGGCCGTCAGTGCGAACGCGATGCCCTTGGACGTGGTCGAAGGCTTGTCGGCCGGCTTCTATCGTTACCTGACTAAACCGTTCAAAATTGACGCTTTTTTGACGGTGGTGGACCTGGCCTTTGCATCCACTGGCCCAAGGCCACCAGAAGACTTGCAATAGACCTGGCGGCCGAATAGGCCCCCGGCAGAGCCTGGGGCTCACGTCATTAAACGTTATCGCGCCAAGCGCACTCGGTCCCATGAGTCACGCGACGCATCGCGTGCACGGTCCCATGACAGGCTGGACGTGCCGCGCACGGTGTCCCAGTCGCGCGCCATATCGGGTTCGATGTCATCAAAACTGCGGTCACCAAATTTGGATGCAGAGTGGATGCCGTACACATAGGCAGGACCGTAGTCGTCAAAGCTTGATCCGCCGCTGACATAGGGGCGGTTCGCGTAGTTGTCGCGCCAGTATGCGTATTCAACGGTCGGGTCGATGGACTCGGCGACACCCTTGCCAGCCAACCCACCCACGATGGCACCCACCGCGGCGCCAACGATCGTGCCTACAGGACCGACCACGGTGCCAGCAGCCGCGCCGGCAGCGGCGCCACCCAAGGCAGCCCCGACACCCGTACCGACTGGATGGGCTCCCGGCGCACCGGTGATGGGGTCGAGATTGGCGTTCTTGCGTTCAATTGTTTCTGCGTTTTGCATGGTTAGCTCACTTTAAAAAAGGTTGATGGTTTACATGACTCAGCCATATCCAACCGGTCCTGCGCGGTCGGGCAGTAGCGGTTGACGCGGCTGCCCCATAGTCTTCCACTGCAGCCTATCAATCTGTGCGTCAACGCACCACCAACACAATCGCAGAAATTTTTTACACCGTTGCACTATGTGTTGGGCATCGCACAGAAGGCAGTTGCCGCCTGCCTTACCGTTAACCCACTCCTTCTTCCGCATGCGTCTTGCAACTGGACCCGTGCGAGATTTTGATTCTCCATTTAACGCGACGGATGCAATATGACCACCCAATCTTCCCGTGTAGTGAAGCCACTCCCAGGCCAATTCGTAGGCCTGTACCACAGCATCCGCACGCACATGCTGCACGCTGCCGCTAACTCCGAAGAGGGGACCGCCCGCGCGAGGTTGGCCTATGTCGCCTTGTGGCTGCTGGCCTCGGCGTCCGCAGTGGCTAATGCCACACATTTTTCCGCTCTTTTCGCCGGTAACGGGACTGACGAAATTTTTTGACCTGATTTGTAGATAGGGAATCCAACCATGACTGATGCCAAGACGCTGCAAACCGATCAACTGGCCGGGGCCATGCCATTCAATGCCAACAAACCGTTAGAGCATGGCCTGGCCAATGCCCTCAAGCCACCGATTGGCCAGACACAGGTGCCAGAATCCCGCCTGCCCACCGGCAGCACACTCAGCGAAGAGAACGGTACCCAGAAGACCGGTAGCATGGCGCCCGAAGGCGTGAACGCAACCATTGAGCCGTTGGACCGGGTGCGAGTCGACTCTGGCGGCCAGAGGCTGACCACCAACCAGGGCGTGCCCATTGCGGACAACCAGAATTCGCTGAAGGCGGGATTGCGCGGCCCCGTGCTACTGGAAGACTTCATCCTGCGCGAAAAGATCACGCATTTCGACCATGAACGCATACCCGAACGCATCGTGCACGCACGCGGATCGGGCGCACATGGCTATTTCGAATGCTATGCGCCGTTGACAAAGCACACCAAGGCGGCGCCTTTTCAAGAGGCAGGCAAGATCACGCCGGTTTTCGTGCGCTTTTCCACCGTGGCGGGCGAGCGGGGCTCCAAGGACACCGCGCGCGATGTGCGCGGCTTTGCCGTCAAGTTCTACACCGACGAGGGCAACTGGGATCTGGTGGGCAACAACATGCCGGTGTTCTTTATTCAGGACGCGATCAAGTTCCCCGATCTGGTCCACGCGGTCAAGCCAGAGCCGCACAACCAGATGCCACAAGCCGCCAGTGCACACGACACGTTTTGGGACTTTGTCTCGCTGATGCCGGAGTCCACCCACATGTTGATGTGGGTCATGAGCGACCGCGCCATACCGCGCAGCTACGCGACGATGGAAGGCTTTGGCGTGCACACCTTCCGCCTCGTCAATGCGGACAATACGTCGGTTTTTGTCAAGTTCCACTGGAACCCCAAATTCGGCACGCATTCGCTGGTGTGGGACGAGGCGGTAAAGATTTCAGGTGCCGACCCCGACTACCACCGCCGCGACCTGTGGGAGCGCATTGAGGCCGGCGCTTTCCCCGAATGGGAACTGGGCATGCAGATATTTACCGAAGAGCAGGCCGCCACATTCAGCTTCGATATTCTGGACGCCACCAAACTGATCCCGGAAGAAATGGTGCCCATCACGCCGGTTGGCCGCATGGTGCTGAACCGCAACCCGGACAACTTTTTTGCCGAAACCGAACAGGTCGCGTTTTGCACGGCCCATGTCGTGCCTGGCATCGATTTCTCGAATGACCCCTTGCTGGCTGGGCGCATCCACTCGTATGTGGATACGCAGATCACGCGGCTCGGCGGTCCCAATTTTCACGAGATCCCGATCAATGCACCGGTAGCACCGGTGCACAACAACCAGCGCGATGGCATGCACCGCCAGGCGATCCCTCGGGGGCGCGTGTCTTACGAGCCCAATTCACTGGGTGGCGGCTGTCCGTTTCAGGCCGGTGCCGGCCAGGGCTTTGTGACAATACCCGAGCGCCTGCAAGCCAAGGAAGACCAGTCCAAGCTGCGCGGCAAGCCGGAAAAATTTGCGGACCATTACACCCAAGCCACTTTGTTCTATGACAGCCAGACTCCGGTAGAGCAGGCGCATATTGCTGCAGCCTTTCGCTTTGAGTTGAGCAAGTTGACGGTACCGGCCATTCGGCAACGCATGGTTGCCTCGTTGCGCAATGTGTCTGAGGCCCTGGCACAGCAAGTGGCTGATGGCCTGCGCATGGACCCGTTGCCCCAGCCCATGCCGCGCGCGTTGGCCAAGCCGCCCAAGCCCGAGGTATCGGTTTCCGCAACGCTGTCGCTGACGGCCAGACCGGGCGATGGTTCGATCATGGCGCGCACGGTCGCCATCTTGGTTGCGGACGGAATCGTAGGCAAGAGCGCGGTTGCTGTGCACGCGGTCCTCGCCGCGCAAGGTGCCGTGCCACGCTTCGTTGCGTCACGCATTGGGCCGGTCAAGACAACGGACGGTACCGCAGTAGAAGCGCAAGCATCGCTTGAAAATGAGCCTGCATTTTTGTTCGATGCAATAGTACTCACCGACGGCAACGATGGCGTTGCCGCTCTGGCCGCCGATGAACACACGGTGCCCTTCATCCAGGACCAATACCGCCATGGCAAAACGATTCTGGCTCTGGGCGCGGCCAAGCGTCTACTAGACCAGGCTGGAATTGCCAACAAGCTTCCAGGCGGTAAAGCTGACCCTGGACTGGTCATCAGCGATGGAACCGGGAAAACGTATTTAGACGCCTTCATTAAGGCAATTGCCTGCCATCGGCACCCACAGCGAGAAATTCAGGGGTGATGGCTAGACTGTAGGCCGGCTAACACCGCCAGGGCATTGGCTAGTGCGGCACCCGAAGCGGAGTTATCAAAGATGACCCAAGCGGCCTCGCGCTGTTGCGCCCGCGCAGCCAGGTCATGGATCACTTTGGCCAAATACGCGTCCGAATAGGATGAATAGTACATACGGGGAGAGCCGTGCAAGCGCATGTACATTGCAAGCGTCGTTGGCTCATGCGGCCCAGGCTGCCCTCTGCATGGGTCGGCGATGACCCGGGTTATAGCGTGCGCTTTCAACATGGTGCTGGCTTCATCCCCAAACCACGTGGCGTGACGCGCCTCACAGGCAAGCATACATTCAAAGCTGCTACGCATTTTCTCAAAAAAGCTGTTCGCAAGAGCCAGGTCGAGTTGCAGACTAGGTGGCAATTGCACGAGGACACAGCCCAGCTTGTCACCCAAGCCTGCGGTCTCATCTTTGAACTGCGCCAAAAGCGCATCGGCATGCGCGAGGCGCAGCGCATGCGTGATGGTGCGCGGCAGCTTGACGGAGAAGCGGAATGCGTGTGGCACGCTGGCGGCCCACTGCTCATAAGTCGTTTTGCGGTGTGCGCGGTAGAACGACGAGTTGATTTCAACTGCTGGTAATACGGATCCATAGCGCTCCAACTGGCTGCCGTCCAACTGCTGTGCGGGGGCGACGCCAGACACATGGCTCCACCCCGCACAACCGACGTGCGCGTCGACCAGTCCTTCGTGTCCTAAGGCATCGCGCCAATATTTACTCAAGAGAAGACATCCTATAAATGCTTTGGCGCCGTCAGCCAAAGTAGGCTGTGCGTTGCAGAAAATTGCCAGCGGTCGTCGCCTTGTCGCGCAATTGGCCGGAACGTCAATGTCTACTTTTTCGGCTCACTGGCATCCGACTTCTTCAGCCCGCGAATATTCATAGCGGCCAAGCAAAACTGGAGCGCGACGAGCGCCCAGGCTCGGGTAGGCCAAGCCCAAACGACCCAGAGACAGTTGCTGGCCAAAAACGTCCAGAAGCCCCAAAACCTAAGGCGTTCGCTGCTGGATCCCACCAACCAAGCGGCGGCGACAGACGTGGCAAACGCCGGCCATTGCAACAGGTCATTCCAATCCATAACGGCGATTTAAGCAGCCTTGTACGAATCAAGCGGCTCGCAGCACCGGTGTTCGGCGCGCGCCTGTGGGCCTGATGGGGTCGTTGTGCTCGGCCAATTGACGCCTCACGACTTGTAGCACTTCCGGGTTCCAGCCCATGCCCAGATGGCTGCCCGTGATCCCCACATTGCGGTAACTGGGCCCATCCGCGATGTGGCGGCATCCGTCCCAATCGACGATGCCATCCCCGCGACTGAACACCGCGGTGCACGGCACCGGCGGCGGCGTGCGCAGTTGGGCCGTAAGCTGTGAGTCCTTCAGCGCGGTCGACCTATTGAGAAGCTTGAAAAGCCATTCCACATTTGTGTGCGAAGGATCGCCGTTAAAGGGAGTTCCGATGGTGATGACTTGGCGAACGCGGTGGGGGATGCGCTTGGCCACTTCACGTGCGTAGAAGCCGCCCAGGCTCCAGCCGATCAAGCTGGCCCGGCCAGGAATGGGCTCTAGCAGGGCTTCAGTGTCGGCGGCCAACTCGTCCAGCCAGAGCCCAACTTCACCGCTGGGCCCGGTGTTGAAACCGCGGCCCCAATCCACCGCGGGATGACCGAGCGCACCGCAATGCCGCCTCAGCGGCCCCACGGCAATGCCATTGCTGGCGAGGCCGGGGAAGATCACCACGGGATGGGTGGCGGCAGCAGTTTGCCGCACGGGTTGGTGCTGGGTCCAATGCGATAGGTATTCCCAAGCAGCACGCATCGGCTCGGTGGCGAGAAGAGTCAATGGCGGCGCGCGGCGTATGGAGGGACGTGGCATGGAAAAGCTCCGTAAGGCTGGTTTGGGGATCTAAGTGCCCAAGACTAAACCCATGGCAAAACCGGGTCTGTTCGAAAAGGCACATACCAAGAGCACTCTGGGCTACCGTTGCGCCGTGCCGGCACATTCACACCCGTTTGTTTGCCAACATACAGACCACAGGGATTGGCCTGGATGTGGTTATCAACCATGCAAAACATCCGAATCTCTATTGCAAACACCACGCGCGCTACTCCGATAAGCGAATACCGCCGAAATTTTGAAGCTTTCATCCCATCGGCGCATCCATGTGTTGGGGCTTTGTCTGCGCTCCACCGCGACCGCATGCACTTCGAGGAGTTTGGTCCGTTGGGCAGTGGACGCGACGTCGACCGGTCACGCCCACCGTCTGCCTGATTGGTGATGGTGTGAAAAGCTTGGGTGCAGTGGAAGCTGCCATGGCGGGCGCATCCATCCACTACCCAGTGGTCGTCAAGCCCAACCTCGGCTGATGCGGCTTTGGGGTACGCAAGATCGACGACAGGGGCCAACTGCTTGACTACTTGAAAGCTTACCCTCAAGGTGAGCAGTTCGTCATCCAAGACTGGCTGGCCGATGCGGGTGAGGCAGGCATTTTCTACATGCGCCAACCCGGCGAACCACGGGGGCAGGTCATCGGCTTGCTGCTGCGCGAATTTCCACGCGTGGTGGGCGATGGTATGCGCACGGTGGCCGAGCTGATGGCGGCACACCCGCGTGCACGCCGCCTGGGTCGCGATGGTGCGAGTGAGCCATGCTGTGACTTGGCAGCCGTACCACGGGGCGGAGAGGTGGTGCGTTTGGCCACCGTGGCGTCCACACGGGTGGACGGACTCTACCGTGACGGCACTGGCTTGGTGACACCGGAGTTGACGGCGGTCATGGACATGATTTCACAGGATATGAAAGACTTTCATGTAGGTCGGTTTGATGTCAAGTACAGCCACCTGGACGCGCTGCGCGCAGGTAATGTCTTTCGCATCATCGAGGTAAATGGTGCGGGTTCTGAAGCGGTGCATGCCTGGGACCCAGACCTTTCGCTCAGGCAAGCCTATGGCATCGTCTTTGACAAGCGGCGTCGCTTGTTTGCGATAGGTGACGCCATGCGGCGGTTGGGCCAAGCACCAGTGGGATGGAGCGTGTTACTGCACCATCACTTCAAACAACAGGCCCTCATTGCCCGCTACCCACCCATCAAATTGACGCCGGTGTGGTGCGACAGACCCTCCCGCGGATCGCGCCTATCTTCAGGCTCCCTCCACCTAAATCCAAAAGGATCGAACATGAACAAGTATTCCCTGACACCAGCAATCCTGACACTTTCGGCCACCACGGCGATGGCACAGGACATTATGATGAAGGACGGAAAGATGATGACGATGAAAGACGGTCAGTCCATGGCCATGGAAAAGGACATGACGATGTCCAACGGTAACAAGATCATGATGGACGGCACCGTCATGATGAAAGATGGCAAGAAGATGGAAATGAAAGACGGGATGATGATGGATGACGACGGCCTGATGATGGACCACAACGGCATGATGATGAAGTAGTCTGGCGGGTGGGTACGCAGAAATTGAAACCAGACCCACCATTGAGAAGGGGCAGCGATGCTGCCCCTGTAGTCACGCTAGCAACCACTGTTCTCACATTCAAGTTGGTACGGCAGCTTCTGTCGTCGATTTGATGTCTTCAGCACCACAACGTTCGTAAACTTCCTTAACGGCCTTTTCTTCATCAGACGTGTCAGTGTGAACGGAGATCAACGCGTTGCCTTTGCTAATCTTTCCATCGTAATGCTTGGCTTCGTATTCTGGGATGCCCATACCCACCAGCGCGCCAACCACTCCGCCGGTAGCGCCCCCAACAGCTGCCCCGCCGAGTGCGGCCATGATAGGGCCCGCCGCGATAAACGGTCCCACTCCGGGAATGGCCAAGGTGCCGATGCCAGCGAGCCATCCCAAAATGGCGCCGGTGCCCATGCCCGCGACCACGCCCGTAGCCGCACCCTCTGGCATCTTGGTGTTTTGTTCGTGTGCGAAATCACGAGTACCTGACGTGTCGGGCAACAGGACTGAAATATCGGTGCTAGGGAACCCGGCGACTTTCAATGCTTCGACAATAGTCTCGGCTTGATTTCGATCTTTGGCAATACAGAAAACAGCGTTATTTTTCATTTGGAATTCCTTAATTTAATGGAGTTGCGGAAATTACTTGCTAGTCTTGACATCTAACTGGTTGTCAATGCTTGAGACCCCTTGGACTTGCTTCGTCACCGACTCAACCTGGGCCTTTTCTTCGGCAGTCTTCACGGGGCCACGCAAGGTCACGACACCGCCCTCAACCATCACCTTTACGTTGTGCGCTTTAGTAGAAAGTGTCTTGTCACGAACGATTGCGCGGCGAACTGAAGCCAGTAGCTTTCGGTCTTGTGTTCGGTTGCTTTGGTCTTGTGGCGTCTTTGTTGCGCCACTCTTGTCGCGCTTATTGATGTCAGTGTTGTCGGTGCTCGGTGACATCTGCGTCGTCGACGTAGTGCCGACTTTTTTGCCATCTGGTGGTTGGTCTGTGGCCAATGCGCTTACGCACGTCAATGCCAGAGTCAAGTTCAAGAGTGTTACTAATTTCTTCATAGATTTTCCCTTCGGTTGGTGGCTGGTTTGCCTTGTAGGAAGGCCATAGGTTAGTCAGCAACACGCCGCAGGTCTGTTAGAAGGCGCACATAGTTATTATGTGGACCCCACGTGCGACTGCCCCAAAATTTGGAAGCGAGATCGGCGCCGTCGATTGCGCTGGTCATAGGTGTTCCTACAGGTGTGGCAAGTCGTTTGAATTGCGCGCGCACAATGCACGAAGAGTTTCAATACTGACTCTGCCTCGTGAGCAGGCCAGGATCAAAAATTGGCAGACGGCGACCTTTGGACTGTGTCACACAGTACACATGGCAATCGCCTGCCATGGCCTCGCTTAGGTCACTGGCACCGGCTCACCGGTTACGTCCTCCGCCGGCGCGGCGAAAGTCGTGCTAAATGTCAACGGCTCCGAAGTCTCATCCCCCTTGGTCAGACCTTGAACAAAGGCCAGGAAGCTTGCGACGGTGGAGCCTGCACTGTCCGGTATGGTGTTGGCAGTCTTGGGCGGCACGTCGGCTGACCCGGAGTCTGAACTGCCCCCGCATCCGCTGAGGACTCCCAACGTAGCCATACCCATAGCGCAGCAGCTCAACCAGAATTTTGTTGAGCGTGTCATGGTGTGTGCGGTAGGGTACGCAATGGCAATGGCATATCAAGGCCGCGGCCTTTTTCACACTTGGGAGATTCTCAAGAAATGATGCACTGACTGCATAGGTTTTACCCGTCGTCAGGCCTACCTTTAGCGTGCTTTCGCAGAGGCGTTTTGATGCGGTGATCGGGTGTGTATTGGGCACAGAAAAAATACCGCCCGGGCGGCCGCCTTTCTGTCGTTGGGTCCGACCCCTAAGTGCACGTGATGGGCCGCAGTGCCGCCATCGTTACGGCACAGGTGGGTGTGCCAGGTCTTCGTGCTTTTGCGCCAGGTATTCGTCCAGCGTCAATTCGTGCAGTTGCGCCGGATACCGTTCCGACAGCGCAAACCAGGCCTTCAGACGCGCGTCCATAGGCGCTTGCCCGCCACCACTGGGGACGCTGGTGTAGGCCTGTAGCGCCAGGTAATTGCGCATCACATTGCGCTCTATAGACCCGCGCTCGCCCTGTACAAACTGGGGTTTGCCGTCTTTTGTTGTGCCCACCACACTGAACCCGATCTTGCTGCGACCGGCCGTGGCCAAGTAAACGCCTAGGGCCATTCGGGCCATGGTGCCGTAGCTGTAGCCGTATCCAAAATGCAGAAACGTGCGCTGGCCTTCCAGTGGCGCAATCTCGAAGATGATGCGGTAGTCAGACGTCGACAGCGGCCCGCTTGGCGCGGTCAGTGTCACGCGAAGGTAGTCGGACGTGGACGTCTCGACGTGCATGCTGTATTTCATGCTGTAAACAGACCCCCCGGTGACCCCTTGCTTAGGGCCGGCAATCAATACCAGGCCATCGCCGTTGGCACCATGCGTGGCATGGCAACCGCGGACATTGAGATGCAGGAACATGATTCCGCAGAGGCTATCCGTTGCACCGAGCAGGCTGCTGATCTGTGCGAAGGGTATGGGCACTTCGGTGTAGACATCGCCCTGCAAACGCTTACCCGTGTCTTGCGACACGATGTGCATGGGCTCGCCAAAAGCCTTGGCCTG
>JBBQBG010000133.1:0-10502 GCA_038317285.1 Burkholderiales bacterium
CCACGGCGCGAACCCCAAACTGGTCGGTAAAGACCTCAGCGGGTTGAAAGACCCAGACGGTAAGCTGATCATTCCACCCTTGATCGAGATCGCCAAGGGCAAGGGCAAGGGCTGGTCTGAGTCCTTCAAATTTCGCAACCCGATGACAGAAAAGATGGAGCCCAAGGTCGTTTATGTAGAGCGCGTGGGCGATATTTTCCTGGGATGTGGTGTATACAAGAACTAACTGGGCCATTGGCGTCCGTGGCGTTCAGGCTGAAATGCCACGAGATAAGCAAAGTACACTGGTTTAGCGGGATTGGGTGCCGCACCTGCGGCACGTGATCGGCGTCAATGTGTGACTCAACTTTTTGAATGTGTAGGAAGCAACATAATGAAGATTTTTTCCTTTTTGAAAGCCTTGGTTTGCGTCTCTGCCGTGGGCCTGTTGATGTCTGGCGCTGCGCGCGCAGATCAGGGTACAGCAGCCGAAGCCGAAGCTATGGTGAAGAAAGCTGTGGCCTATATCAAGGCCAATGGCACTGAGAAGGCCTACGAAGAGTTCACCAACGGCAAGTCCTTCAAGGACCGAGACCTGTACATCATCGTGTACGACCTCAACGGTAAAAATCTCGCGCAGGGAGCGAACCCCAAACTGGTCGGTAAAGACCTGATCGCTCTAAAAGACCCGGATGGCAAGCCCCTGATCCAGATGTTCGTTGATCTGGCCAAGACCAAGGGCAAGGGCTGGGTCGAGGGTTACAAGTTCCTCAACCCGGTGTCCCAGAAAATTGAAGGCAAGGCCATGTACCTGGAGCGTGTTGGCGAGACGCTGGTCGGGTGCGGAATTTACAAGAGTTGATTGTTTTAAAGTTCATTCCAGGTCGGGCCACGCCGGACTGGAAGTTTGAATGATTCGAGGCGCCGTATGAACCTACGTAATTTTAGAATTGGGCTCAGGCTTGGCATGGGCTTCGGCATCATTCTGATAGCGGCCGCCGGGATGCTGATTGGTGCATTGATGAGCGTCAGCTCCAGTCGCACGGCATTGATAGACACGTTACAGCGTGCAGACGCCCAGCAAGGCCTGGCCAACGAGATGCGCGATTCGATGCTCAGCAGTGCCATCTCGGTGCGCAATATGGGTTTGCAGTCCAAGACCGAGGCCCTGCAAAAGGATGAAGCCGACGCCAAGCGTTACCGTGCGAACTATCTGGCCGCCAAAGCCAAACTCGAAGCGCTGGGCCTGAGTGATGAAGAACGGGGTCTGTTCAAGCGCCTGTCCGAAATAGACACCAAAGCCGACGCCTTCTTCAAGGAAGCGGTTGATTTGGCCGCCCAGTTCAACACTGAGCAGGCCGGGGCGGTCATTACCGGCAAGATCGACCCCTTGTCGACAGAGGCGTCCAAAGAATTGAAGTCCTTCATCGCACTGCAAAAGAAACATGCGGAAGAAGCCACCGAACAGACGAACACCTCCAACCGTGCCACCATCATGGTCATTGCCGCAGCGGGGCTGCTGGTTTTGTTGGTTGCCGCCTTCATGGCTTGGCGCTTGACGGTGAGCATTACCCAACCGTTGACGGTGGCCATGCAGGCTACGGCCAAGGTTGCAGGCGGTGATCTGGTCAGCGACATTGAGGTGACCGGTGCCGATGAGGCCACCCAACTCCTCAGTGGCTTGCGGGACATGCGCAATGGCCTGGCCAAAATGGTCACAGAGGTCCGCTCCGGTGCGGAAAATATATCTACTGGGGCCGGTGAGATTGCAGCGGGCAATACCGATCTGTCGCAGCGCACTGAGACACAGGCCAGCAATCTGGAAGAAACCGCTGCGTCAATGGAGGAACTCAGCGCCACGGTCAAGAACAATGCCGATACCGCGCGCCGCGCCAACCAGATGGCCAATTCGGCCAGCAGCGCGGCATCGAACGGCGGCGTTGTGGTGGGCGAAGTGGTTTCCACCATGGAAGGCATCACCATCGCGTCGCGCAAGATTTCCGACATCATCAGCGTGATTGACGGCATTGCCTTTCAAACCAATATTCTGGCGTTGAATGCCGCCGTGGAAGCCGCCCGCGCGGGCGAGCAGGGCCGGGGCTTTGCCGTGGTGGCCAGTGAGGTGCGCAGCCTGGCTGGCCGCTCCGCAGAGGCAGCCAAAGAGATCAAATCGCTCATCGGCGCCAGCGTGGAGAAAATTGAAACTGGAAGCCGCCTGGTGGGCGCTGCTGGCGAGTCTATGAACGACATCGTGGCCCAGGTCAAACGAGTGGCCGACCTCATCGGCGAGATCAGCGCGTCGGCTCAGGAGCAAACCACAGGCATTGAGCAGATCAACCAGGCCATCGTGCAGCTAGACAACGTAACCCAACAGAATGCAGCGCTGGTAGAACAAGCCGCCGCCGCTGCCGACAGCCTGAACCAGCAAGCCGACAAGATGGTGCAGGTAGTCAGCAGCTTTAAACTGGCAGACACCGGTACCAGCCGCATGCACTCCGTGCCCCGCCGTGTGCCCCCGCGCCCAGCCGCTGGGCAATCCCGCCCGACGCCTGCCAAGGTCAGCAATTCCCGGGTCACCAAATCGTTAGCGGCACCGGTCAAGAGTAAGCCTGCGGTTGCCTCCAAGGCAAATGGCGGTGACGACGACTGGTCAAGTTTCTAAGGGACCAGCCGCTACTTCCACGATTAGCATTCCACGATATTCACCGCCAGCCCGCCGCGGGCCGTCTCCTTGTACTTGGTCTTCATATCCGCGCCGGTCTCGCGCATAGTCTTGATAACCTTGTCCAGACTCACAAAGTGGGAGCCGTCGCCCCGCAGCGCCATCCGGGCGGCGTTGATGGCTTTGACCGATGCAATGGCATTGCGCTCAATGCAGGGAATTTGTACCAGGCCGCCCACCGGGTCGCAGGTGAGACCCAAGTGGTGTTCCATGCCGATTTCGGCGGCGTTTTCCACCTGCTCGGGCGTGCCGCCCATCACCGCGCAAAGGGCAGCAGCGGCCATGGAGCATGCCACACCCACCTCGCCCTGGCAGCCGACTTCGGCGCCGCTGATCGAGGCGTTTTCTTTGTACAGAATACCGATGGCGGCTGCAGTCAACAGGAAGTCGATGACGCCGGCATCGTGTGCACCGGGCACAAAGCGTGTGTAGTAGTGCAGCACGGCGGGGATGATGCCGGCCGCCCCATTGGTGGGGGCGGTGACCACGCGACCACCCGCAGCGTTTTCCTCGTTGACGGCCAGCGCGTACAGGTTGACCCAATCCAGCACTTGCAGCGGGTCGCGCAAGGCTTGCTCTGGGTTGGAGCTTAGTGCCTTGAACAGGGGCGCAGCGCGGCGTTTGACCTTGAAACCGCCGGGCAGCACACCCTCGGTCGCGCAGCCGCGCTTCACACAGTCCTGCATCACTTGCCAGATGCGCAGCAGGCCGGAGTCGATTTCGGCATCGCTGCGCCAATGTTGCTCGTTCTTTCGCATGATCTGCGCGATGCTCAGGCCGTGTTGTTGCGCCAGCACCAGCAATGCGTCGCCGCTGGTAAAGGGCAGTGGCAGCACGGTCGCATCGGGGGCGATCACCTTTTGGCGGCTGCCATCAGCGGCGACTTCGTCGCTGACGATAAAACCACCGCCCACCGAGAAGTACACCCGGTTGGCCAGCTCGTTGCCTGCCGCGTCCAGCGCCACAAAACGCATGCCGTTGGCATGGAAGGGTAGGGGTGCGCGCATGAACAGCAAGTCATCTTTTTCGTTGAAGGCAATGCTGTGCGCACCCCCCAACAGCAGGCTCTTGCTGCTGCGGGCCTCGGCCAGCAGTGTGGGGATCTGGTCCACATCCACGGTGTCCGGCTCGTGGCCGCTGAGGCCCAGCAACACGGCCACATCGCTGGCGTGCCCCTTGCCGGTGGCACCCAACGAGCCATGCAACCAGCAGCGTACGGTGACCGTTTGGGCCAGCAGATCGGCGTGCTGCAGCCGGGCCACAAACTGCCGCGCAGCCCGCATGGGCCCCACGGTGTGGGAGCTGCTGGGCCCCATGCCGATCTTGAACAGGTCAAATACGGATACTGCCATGTGTGTCTCCTAATGGGGTGAGTGTGGACGAAGCGACTTGGCTTGCAAAGTGTTTTTGTACATGGCCTGCCAATTGGTGCGCAGTGATGGCCGACAGCGTCCAGCCCAGATGGCCGTGGCCGGTGTTGTAAAACACATTCGCCTGCCGGCCTGGCCCCACGCGCGGCAGCATGTTGGGCATCATGGGGCGCAAGCCGGCCCAGGGTTCCACGCGGCGGGTGTTGACATCGGGGAAGCACTGGTTGACCCAGTCCACCAGCGGGCGGATACGCTCGGCACGGATGTCGCGGTTGATGCCGTTGAACTCGGCCGTGCCAGCCACGCGGAAGCGGTCTTGCCCCAAGCGGCTGGTGACCAGTTTGGTTGCGTCGTCCAGCAGACTGACGGTGGGCGCGGCCTGCTGGCTGGCGGCGTCTTGCAGGTCCACTGTGATGGAATAGCCCTTGACCGGGTAGATGTTGAGCCGGTCGCCCAGTTGTGCGGCCAAGGCGCGGCCCTGCACTCCAGCGCAGACCACGACCGCATCGAATACCAGCGTTTCATCCCCGTGCACGCTGTGCATGTGGACGAGCGCCGTTTTGCCGTTCGCGCTGGTGCGTTGCACCGATGTACCGTACAGCGTACGCACGCCCATGCGCGCGCAGGCTTGGGCCAGCCCGTGGGTGTACTTGTGGATGTCGCCGGTGGAATCGCTCTCGGTGAAGTAGCCGCCGTAGTAGTTGCCTTGCAGCGTGGGCTCGATGGCGCGCATCTCAATCGGTGTGACGGCGCGGCGTTCCAGGCCGCCAGCCGCCAGCAGCTTCGAGACTTCACCCGCATGCTCAAACCCCGCCTTGTCGCGGTAGATGTGCAAGATGCCTTTGCGTTCAAGATTGAAGTCAATGCCCTCGGCCTCGGCCCAACTGAACAGGTGCTGGCGCGCGGCGATGGCCAGCCGCGTGGTGGCAATGGTGTTGTCACGGTACTTCGGGATGGCGGCCACAAACTCGGCCATCCAGCTGATCTTGTGCCAGGTAGGCGTAGGGTTCATCAAGAGTGGCGCGTCCTTGGTGAACATCCACTTCAAGCCCTTGACGAGGGTGCTGGGGTGGGTCCAGACCTCGGCATTGGACGCGGACAGTTGCCCGCCGTTGGCGTAAGACGTTTCCATCCCCGCGTAGCGGTTTTTCTCGATCAATGTGACGCGGTAACCCGCCTTGGCCAGGGTGTAGGCGCTGGTGACCCCGGTGATGCCGCCACCGATGATGGCGATGTGTTGTTGCTGAGTTTGCATGGTTGGCACTCTTCTTTCAGAAGCTGTCGGAAACAGGAAAAGTCGCCCGCCGCACACCGTGTGTGGCAGACGACCCCCTCTGTTTGCGACCTGAGAGATTCGCGTGTTCCCTTGTGGGCTGCACGCTTGCTCCTGCGGTGTGCCGGGTGACAAAGTCCCGGCAGCTCTTCAGAGTGCAAAGGGATATAAATCCCTAACCGCAGCGGTCCTTTTGCCTGAGAGTTTCCGGGGTGGTTGCTCCTTCGGCGTTGGCACTTTTTAGGGTGCCAAGCTCTCCCGCTACGGTGCCAGGTCTAGCCTGGCCAGGGTGGCTGCATGCAATGCCGTGCCGCCCTGAGTTCTATCAATACCTCGTTTCCATAACCCCACCCGGATCGGGTCGGCGGGGCGCTCAGCGCAGCGAAGTCAAGGAGGAGCGCGTAGCGCGGGGGACATGAGCGGAGTTGAGTGCCCCGCTGGCCCGATCCAGCGCGCAAAACTCGATCCCCCTACAAGCTGCCTCCCAAATTAAGCGTACTCAGTCGTCGGCACGCAGCTACAGAACAAATTGCGGTCCCCATAAACGTTATCCACCCGACCGACTGGCGGCCAGTACTTCACGGCCTTCAGCGTTGCCAGCGGGAAGGCCCCCACCTCGCGGCTATACGGCCGGTCCCACTCGGCACCCAACAGGCTGGCTGCAGTGTGCGGCGCGTGCTTCAGCGGGTTATTGTCTTGCGGCCATTCGCCTTTTTCGACCTTGGTGATCTCGCCACGGATAGCGATCATGGCATTGATAAAACGGTCCAACTCAGCCAGGGTTTCACTCTCGGTGGGTTCTACCATCAGCGTATTGGGCACGGGGAACGACAGCGTGGGCGCGTGGAAGCCGTAGTCCATCAATCGCTTGGCTACGTCTTCGGCCATCACGCCGCTGGTTTCCTTCAATGGACGCAGGTCCAAAATGCACTCGTGGGCCACATGACCGTTGGCGCTGGCGTACAGCGTGGGGTAGTGGTCTTTGAGGCGCACGCTGATGTAGTTGGCCGCCAAAATCGCGGCTTCGGTGGCGTGCTGCAGACCCGCTGCGCCCATCATGCGGCAATACATCCAACTGATCGGCAGCACGGCGGCATTGCCCAAAGGCGCGGCGCTGATTGCCCCCGTGCCGGGTACACCACCCGTGGCGTGGCCGGGCAAGAAGGGCACCAAGTCTGCCACCACGCAGACGGGGCCGACACCGGGGCCGCCGCCGCCGTGCGGGATGCAAAACGTCTTGTGCAGGTTGAGGTGGCTGACGTCGCCGCCAAACTCGCCGGGCGCTGCTGTGCCCACCAGCGCGTTCAGGTTGGCGCCGTCCACATACACGCGGCCACCATGGCTGTGCACCAGGGCACACAGCTCTTTGACGCTGGTCTCGAACACGCCGTGCGTGCTGGGGTAGGTGATCATTACTGCGGCCAGGTTGGCGCTGTGCTGTTCGCACTTGGCCTTCAGGTCGGCCATGTCGACGTTGCCCATGTCATCGCACTTGGTCACCACCACGGTCATGCCAACCATTTGCGCGCTGGCCGGGTTGGTGCCGTGCGCGCTGCTGGGGATCAGGCAGATGTTGCGGTGGCCCTGGCCCTTGCTCTCATGGAAAGCCTTGATGACCAGCAGGCCTGCGTATTCGCCCTGGCTGCCCGCGTTGGGCTGCAGGCTTATACCGGCGTAGCCCGTGGCCGCGCACAGCCAGGCGCGCAGTTGCGCATCCAGTTCGGCATAACCCTGGCGTTGATCGGCCGGGCAGAAGGGGTGGATATTGGCAAACGCTGGCCAGGTGATGGGGATCATCTCGCTGGTGGCGTTGAGCTTCATCGTGCAACTGCCCAGCGGGATCATGCTGCGGTCCAGCGCCAGGTCCTTGTCGCTGAGCATGCGAATGTAGCGCAGCATGCCGGTCTCGGAATGGTGGGTGTTGAAGACCGGGTGGGTCATGAACTTGCTCGTGCGGCGCAGCGCGGCGGGGATCAGTGGCGCGGCATCTGCTTCAAAGTCTTCGAACTTGGGCAGCGCCTGGCCAGGCTTGGCAAAGAAGGACCAGATAAGCGCCACGTCTTCGCGGGTACTGGTCTCGTCGAGCGACAGGAGAATATATTCGTCCCAGGCAATTTGGACGTTAGCCCCCGCGGATACTGCGCGAGCAGCTATCTCTTTTGTAGCGCTTTCGGTTTTGATGGACAGCGTGTCGAACGCGTGGAGGAGGGTGTCGCGGTGACTCATGGTGTAACCCAATGCCTGCAGACCCTTGGCCAAGATGGCGGTCAACGTGGCCACGCGCAGCGCAATGCGGGTCAGCCCTTCTGGCCCGTGGTAGACGGCGTACATGCTGGACACCACGGCGGGCAAAACTTGTGCGGTGCAGATGTTCGACGTGGCCTTTTCACGGCGAATGTGCTGTTCGCGCGTTTGCAAAGCCAGCCGATAAGTCGGGTTGCCATGGACGTCCACACTGACGCCGACCAAACGGCCGGGCAGGGAGCGCTTGTATTCGTCGCGGCAGGCCATGTAAGCGGCGTGCGGACCACCATTGCACAGGGGCATGCCAAAGCGCTGGGTCGTGCCGACCACGATGTCGGCATCCCACTCGCCGGGGGGCGTCAGCAGCGTCAAAGCCAGCAGGTCGGCCGCAACGATGAAGGCTGCTTGCTTGGCGTGGGCCTTGGCCACTTCGCCGCGCAGATCGCCAATGGCACCGCTGGTGGAGGGGTACTGGTCCATCACCGCAAAGTAGTCGCGGTTGGCCAGCCAGTCATTCCAGTCGTCGCCGTTCATGGCCACCAGCACCTCAATCCCCAAAGGCGCAGCACGTGTCTGCACCACTTCAATGGTTTGTGGGTGGCAGTCGCCGCTGATGATGAAGGTGTTGCTTTTGCTCTTGACCGAGCGCTTGGCCAGTGTCATGGCCTCGGCGGCGGCGGTGGCTTCATCCAGCATGGACGCGTTGGCCATGGGCATACCGGTCAAGTCGCAGACCATGGTCTGGAAGTTGATCAGCGCTTCCATACGACCCTGGGAAATTTCGGCCTGGTAGGGCGTGTAGGCGGTGTACCAGGCGGGGTTTTCGAGGATGTTGCGCAGGATGACGCCGGGGGTGTGGTTGGGGTAGTAGCCCTGGCCAATAAAGCTCTTGAGCACCTTGTTCTTATCGGCCAATGCCTTGATCTCGGCCAACGCGGCGGCCTCCGATATGGCCGCAGGGATATCCATGGGCGCAGTGCGTGCGATGGAACGCGGCACGATGCTGGCGATGAGTTCGCGGCGCGTGGTTTCGCCGATGGTCTTGAGCATCAGCGCTTCGTCGGCGGCATCTATTCCGATATGGCGGGCGACGAACTCGCTGGCGTTTTCGAGTTGGACGAGGGTTGGCGTAGTTGGCATGGCAGGCAAAAAAATCAGGATGCAGAGAAGGCGGTGTAGCTGGTTTCGTCCATCAAGCCATCCAGCTCGGCAGCATTGGACAGCTTGACCTTGAAGAACCAGCCGGCGCCCATGGGGTCACTATTGGCCAGGGCAGGGTCGGCGCGCAATGCCTCGTTCACTTCGGTGATCTCGCCCGTCACGGGCATATAGACGTCGGCAGCGGCCTTGACGGACTCCACAACACCAGCGATGTCCTTGGCGGCAAAGGTCTTGCCCACTTCCGGCAGGTCTACAAACACCACGTCGCCCAAAGCGTCTTGCGCATGGTGGGTGATGCCAACGGTGGCGATGCCGCCTTCAACGTTCAGCCATTCGTGGTCGGGGGTGTACTTGATGGACATGGAAGACTCCTGAGAAAAATTTGAAAGAAACGAATAAAAGAAAAGCGAGCCAAAATTCCCAACTGCCAATGCAGACTGTAGCTGCCCAGCCGCTATGCTCAGCCCCGGTAATAGTTGGTCGGCACAAAGGGCATGGCACTGACGACCATGGGCACCGGCTTGCCGCGCACGATGGCCACCACCTGGGTGCCCAGCGCACTGAATGCCGCGTCCACATAGGCCATGGCCACGGGCTTATCGACGGTGGGCCCAAGCAAGCCGCTGGTGACTTCGCCAATGCGCTTGCCTTGGCCGTCTTGCAGCTCGGTGTGGTCACGCACGGGCACGCGCTCCAGTGCGATCAGTCCGACGCGTTTGCGGGTACCTTCTAAGGAGTTCTGGCCACTAGCCCTCGTGGAATCTGCAAGAGCCGCTAGTATTTTTGTAGCACCGGGGAATCCGCCCTCGCGCGCACCACCGGCGCGGCGCACCTTTTGCATGGCCCACAGCAGGTTCGCTTCTACCGGGTGGGTGGTGGTGTCGATGTCGTTGCCGTACAGGCACAGGCCGGCTTCCAGACGCAACGAATTGCGTGCGCCCAGGCCGATGGGTTTGACTTCGGGCTGGTCAAGCAACGCGCGGGCCAGTGCTTCGGCTTGGGTTTGGTGTACCGAGATCTCGAAGCCATCCTCGCCGGTGTAACCACTGCGGGTCAGGAATACGTCGATCTTCTGCGTGCCGGTGTCGACTGCGAAATTGCCACCGGTCATGAATATTAACTTTTCGACGCCGGGTGCCAGGCGGGACAGGGCGGTGACCGCCTGCGGGCCTTGCAGGGCCAACAACGCCATCTCTGGCAGGGGGATGACTTCGCAGCGGTTGCCGATGCGGGCCTGGATGTGGGCCATGTCGCCAACCTTGCAAGCTCCATTGACGATGACGAAGATTTCGTTATTACCCTTGTTGAAGAACATCAGATCGTCAATGATGCCGCCATCGTCATTGAGCAGCAGGCCGTAGCGCTGCTTGCCCACCGCCAGGTCGATGACGTCCACGGGGATCAGCGTCTCGAACGCGGCAGCAGCATCGGGGCCAACCAAGCGCAACTGGCCCATGTGCGACACGTCAAACAGGCCCGCCGCCTTGCGGGTGTGGTGGTGTTCGGCCATCAGGCCCGCCGGGTACTGTACCGGCATGGAGTAGCCGGCAAAGGGCACCATGCGGGCGCCCAATTCAATGTGCAAAGCGTTGAGCGGTGTGGTCAACAAGGGGGATTCGGTGGCAGCGGACAAGGGCAGTCTCCAAAAGGGGCAATGGACTATCCCACGGCATCAACTGACTCGTCAATGGCATGGGTTGGTTTGCCCCCGCTGTCCGCTTTACCTGAGAGATTCGCCGGGCCTGCTGCACAA
>JBBQBG010000134.1:0-10435 GCA_038317285.1 Burkholderiales bacterium
CGGGCCATTGGCCACCCGCTTGGGCCTATCGGGCATACCCGTGGCGGCCGAGACCATTGCCTTGCACACCATCTTTGAGCTGGTGCGCGCCACGCAGGCGCGTGTGCACCTGTGCCGCATCAGCAGTGCGGCCGGCGTGGCCTTGGTGCGCCAAGCCAAGGCCGAGGGCTTGCCGATCTCCTGCGACGTCAGCATCAATTCGCTGCACCTGACCGATATGGACATTGGCTACTTCGACAGCCGCATGCGCCTGCAACCCCCTCTGCGCCAGCAGCGCGACCGCGACGCACTGCGTGCCGGACTGGCCGACGGCGCCATCGACGCGCTGGTGTCCGACCATACGCCGGTGGACGAAGATGCGAAGGCGTTGCCCTTTGCCGAAGCCGAACCCGGTGCCACGGGCTTGGAGCTATTGCTCAGTCTGGCGCTCAAGTGGGCGCAAGACAGCGCCATCCCGCTCGAGCAAGCCTTGGGTGTGGTAACCCATCGCCCAGCCTCTGTGGTGGGCTCCGCCTTTGGCACATTTGCGTCCAGCGCTGGGCGCCTGGTCGTGGGCGGTGCGGCTGACATCTGCATCTTCGACCCCAGCGCCGCGTGGACGGTAGAGGCATCGGCGCTGCGCAGCCAGGGCCAACACACCCCTTTTGGCGGCTACGAACTGCCAGGCCGGGTGCGCGCAACGTTTGTCGGTGGACACCTTGCTTACCAATCCTAAGGGTCGACCGCCATCGTTCATCCGCTGCACCCGCAAGCCATGAAACGCCTGCGTGCCTGTTGGCGCTTGGTGCGGGTGGTGCTGCACATCTTGGGCGGTGTCTGGACCATCTACACCGTGGTGCCGCGCATGTCCATAGCGCAACGGCATGCACGGGTTCAGGCTTGGTCCCTCGAAATGCTGGAGTGCTTGGCGATCAAACTGGTGGTGCGAGGCCACCCGCCGGTGCTGGGGCCTATGTTGTTGGTGGCCAACCATATTTCGTGGGTCGATATCGCCGTCGTGCACGCGACGCGCCATTGCCGCTTCGTCTCCAAAGGCGAGGTCGCCCACTGGCCCGTGGTCTCCACGCTCGCTAGTGCGGCCGACACGCTGTACATCACCCGCGAATCCCGCCGCGACGCCATGCGTGTGGTGCACCAGATGGCCCAGTGCCTGCGCGATGGCGATGTGTTGGCCATCTTCCCCGAAGGCACCACCGGCGACGGCTCCACGCTGCTGCCCTTCCACGCCAACCTGCTGCAGGCCGCCATTGCGGCCAACGCGCCGGTGCAGCCGGTGGCCCTTCAGTTCGTGGACGCCGTCACAGGTCTCATCAGCTTTGCGCCCTGCTATGTAGGTGACGACACGCTGTGGCAGTCGCTGTGGCGCACACTCAGTGCGGACAACGTGATGGCGGTTGCACAGTTCGGCACGCCAGAGCGTGCGCAAGGGCGCGATCGCAGGGCTTGGGCGGCTGATTTGCGCCAGACGATTGAGGGTCTGCGGGACATTAGTCTTAAGTAAAAAGTGGCCGCAGCCCTCGTGGAATGTGCGTAAGCCGCTATCAATAGAGGAGCAAAATCAGGGGCACCGCACCGTGTTGCCCACCGCCAGTTGGCAGAATTTTCCGTCTTCGCGGACCAACGCCGTACCCTGTTGCTTGAAATAGCGTTGGCCCATGTCGTCCGAACACTGGTTGCCGCTACAGGTGGTGATTCGGGGTGGCCCATTGAAACGAACGGTGGGAGAGAGGCGCACCACCGGCGGCTCCGGCTTCACATCCACACCATGGCAAACCGCTATCTGCCGTGCCTTGTCATTGGGATAGGCGCCGGTGCGTTCCACGCTGCGCACGCAGTCGCGCAGAGTTGTCTCCGCCATGCCGTTTTGCCGCTGGCTGGCACCCGCCGTGCGGCACGCTGCAAACAGCTCGGCCTTGACGTCTTCTGTGACCGATTGGCGTTCCACATCGCGGGTGCAATTGGCATAGGCGGCCTCGTCGCTCTGGGCCTTCTGTGCTTGCTGCTTAGCAGCCGCGGTGGTATGCGCTTGCGCCTGCCGGCCGCTGCTGGCCTCCAACGCCGCGCGTTCCCGCTCCGTGGCATCGTTCCGAGCGGCGGCGGCCTTGTCCTTCTGCGCTTGCTCACGCAACTCGGAGCTGTCTATGGTGTTACCACTGGTATCCACCGAGCGCTCGGACGCGGTGTTGACCGGGCACGGAACATTGCTGTAGGTCACCTTGCCGTCGGGAGCGGTGCATTTGATGGCTTGGGCGTGGGCGCTGGCGCACAGCATTAGCAATGACATGGCGGCGACCCGCGAAGAAAGTTTCATATGTATCCCTTTGCGGCAGCATCGGCTGCTCCGTTCTTAGGCAATGGATCTGAGTGTTTGCAAAGACACCGCCGCAGTGCTTAGTCCGAGGTTTTCAACGAGATTCGCCAAACGCGGGGCGCTTGTTTGAAGTCTCTCTCTATTTCCCCATGGCGTGAACTTGCGTTCTACAAAAAAGATCCCATCAGCCCCTTGTGTCGCCTTACTTGGGGGCCATTACACCTTGGGGTTTATGTGGAAGCTGTCGACCCAGCGTCTCGCCTCTGTCGTGGTGGTAAAAAACTTGAAGTTGAGGCCGTGCTCGTCAAAGACATGTGTGAATCTAGCGATCATGAAGTCCATGCCTTCGACCTCGGGACCTGACGCCCAGGCCAACGCGAGCGGATGCTGATTTTCGTGCAAAAATTTTACGTACCCAGCCTGGTAGGCTGCAAACGCTTCCAAGGGCATGAGTGCACTATTGCGCCAATGGACGATGGCTGCGTACGGTCTGGACCCATCAAGCTTCTTGTGAATGCTGGCCCGCGCCGCTGTGAACGCCTGAATGGTCTCGATATTGAAAGGCCCGGTGGACTCGTATAGCAAGATATTGCCATCGGTTGTGAGTTTGACTTCACCATGCATTGCGAATCGACCGGTCTTGAAATCGGTCGACGCAATGGTCGTGGCTTTATCAGGGGTCTTCATGGACTCTGGGGTTGCTCAATGGATTGAGTTTACGGCATCGGTCCGACATTTCAGGCAGGAACAAAAAAGCCGGAAGGCTTAGGACCTTTCCGGCAACGATTGAGTGGTCCCGCTGCCCGGAATCGAACCAGGATCTAGCACTTAGGAGGCACTCGTTCTATCCATTGAACTACAGCGAGACTGGCGACATTGTAAGGGTGCCGCATCGCATCTAGTCAGTTGCGGACAGAGCTAAAGATCTGTCCCGCAAGCAGCCCTAGTCGGTCGGGGGCAGAGCTAAAGATCTGTCCCGCAAAGACATTACTTGGTCAAGTGCCGCATCGCCTCTTCCAACCCCTTGATGGTCAGCGGGTACATGCGCTGGTGCATGATCTGCTGCACCACGCTGATACTCTGGCGGTACTGCCATACGCCTTGCGGTTCGGGGTTGATCCAGGCGAATTTGGGGAAGGCCTGGATCAGGCGTTGCAGCCATTCGGCGCCGGCCTCGGCGTTGTTGTATTCGACGCTGCCGCCGGGTTGCAAGATCTCATACGGGCTCATCGTCGCGTCGCCGATGAAGATCAGTTTGTAGTCTTTGTTGTACTTGCGGATGATGTCCCATGTCTCGAACTTTTCGGCAAAGCGGCGGCGGTTGTTCTTCCACATGAAGTCGTACACGCAGTTGTGAAAGTAATAAAACTCCAGGTGCTTGAACTCGGTCTTGGTGGCGCTGAACAGCTCTTCCACACGGGCAATGTGCTCATCCATGGTGCCGCCCACGTCCATCAGCAACAGCACCTTGACGTTGTTGTGCCGCTCGGGCCGCATCTTGATGTCGAGGTAGCCCGCATTGGCCGCTGTGCGGCTGATGGTTTCGTCCAGGTCCAGCTCGTCCTCATGGCCTTCGCGGGCAAACTTGCGCAGGCGGCGCAAGGCCACCTTGATGTTGCGCGTGCCCAGCTCCTGGGTGTCGTCGTAGTCCTTGTAGGCGCGCTGGTCCCAGACCTTGACCGCACTTTTGTTGCGGCCCTTGTCCTGGCCTATGCGTATGCCTTGCGGGTTCTGGCCATAGGCGCCAAAGGGGGATGTACCACCTGTGCCAATCCACTTGCTGCCACCCTCGTGGCGTTCCTTTTGTTCTTCGAAGCGCTTTTTCAGCGTCTCCATCAGCTCGTCCCAGCCCAGCTTCTGGATCTTGGCCAGTTCTTCAGGGCTGAGGTTCAACTCCAGGTTCTTGCGCAGCCATTCCAGCGGTACTTCTTTGGTGAAGTCGGCCACCATTTCTATGCCTTTGAAGTAGGCACCGAAGGCTCGGTCGAATTTGTCGTAATGCTTTTCGTCTTTGACCAGCGTGGTGCGGCTCAAGTAATAGAAGTCGTCGATCTTGTAGCCGGTGGGCTCGGAGTCATCGTCTGGCTCGGGAGTCTTGGGACCGACCACGCCTTTTTGCAGCGCCTCGATCAGCGTCAGGTATTCCTTGACGGATACCGGCAGCTTGGCCGAACGCAGGGTGTAGAAAAAATCAAGCAGCATGGTGGAGGTGCTCTTTCAGTCCTTGTTCGTACCCGTGTTGCGGGCGCGCCAGCGACGGGCGATTTGCAAGCCCAGGCCGCCGCCTATGCCGGACAACAATATGCCGCCAATACTGGCATTGCTGTAGCCGGGGGCAAAGATGTCCCAGCCCAGTAGTCGCCCGGCCCAAAAGCCCAACAGCGCTCCGCCGACAAAGCCGACGGCGTCTGACAGACCTTCCAGAAACAGATTGTTTTTCATGGGCGTGGTTTGGGGCTTAGCGGTTGTTGCGTTGCATGAACATCAGCTTTTCAAACAGCGTGGTGTCTTGCTCGTTTTTCAACAGCGCTCCCACCAGCGGTGGCACGGCCATCTTGTCGTCTTTGGCGTGGAGGGCCGATGCGGGGATGTCTTCGGCCAGCAGCAGCTTGAGCCAGTCCAGCAGTTCGCTGGTGGAGGGTTTTTTCTTTAGCCCGGGCAGATTGCGCACGTCGAAGAAGGTCTTCATTGCAGCCGAGATCAGTTCTTTCTTGATGCCAGGGAAGTGCACGTCCACAATGCTTTGCATGGTAGTGGCGTCGGGGAACTTGATGTAGTGGAAGAAGCAGCGCCGCAGGAATGCGTCGGGCAGTTCTTTCTCGTTGTTGGAGGTGATGAACACCAGCGGGCGGTGCTTGGCACGTATCAGCTCGCGGGTTTCGTAGCAGTAAAACTCCATGCGGTCGATTTCGCGCAACAGGTCGTTGGGGAATTCGATGTCGGCCTTGTCGATTTCGTCAATCAGCAGCGCGACCGGCTTGTCGGCGGTAAAGGCCTGCCACAGCACACCCTTGATGATGTAGTTGTGGATGTCTTTGACCCGTTCGCCGCCGTCGATATCCGACAGCTGTGAGTCGCGCAGTCGGCTCACAGCGTCGTATTCGTAAAGGCCCTGCTGGGCCTTGGTGGTGGATTTGATGTGCCACTGCAGCAGCGGCATGTCCAATGCCTGGGCCACTTCTTCGGCCAACATGGTTTTACCGGTGCCGGGCTCGCCTTTGACTAAGAGCGGGCGCTGCAGTGTGATGGCGGCGTTGACCGACAGCATCAGGTCCGGGGTGGCGACGTAATTCTTGGTTCCGTGGAATTTCATGGTTTGTTGCGCACTGGGCGAGGTGAAAAGGCAGGCATACAGCGTGGCGGCTGGGCGGGGCGTGAGGCGGTGGTCTATATAATCAACTTTAGATTTACATCACACATTGTCTGATTGTCCTTGCAAAATGAATAAACTGTTGCTGCCCCTTTTAGCTGCCATTGTCGCTTCGGCGACCACTTTCTCTGCCTTTGCTGAGGAGATCAAGGGAGATGCCAAGCAAGGTGAGACAAAAAATGCCATGTGCATTGGCTGCCACGGCATCATTGGCTACCAGGCCAGCTTTCCTGAAATCTACAAGGTGCCCAAGATCTCTGGTCAGGGCTCCAAGTACATCGTTTCCGCCTTGAGCGCCTACAAAAAGGGCGAGCGCAAGCACCCCACCATGCGCGGCATTGCAGAGGCTTTGACCGACCAAGACATGGCGGACTTGGCAGCCTACTATGAAGCCAGTGGTGTGGTGGCAGGTGCCGCGCCCCTTGGCAAGGCTGCAGACGGTTCGGCCAAGGCCATGGAACTGGTGACCAAGGGTGGATGCGTGTCCTGCCACGGTGACAGTTTTAGTAAGCCGCTGGACCCCACCTACCCCAAGATTGCCGGCCAGCACAGCGACTACTTGTTTGTGGCCCTGAAAGCCTATAAGACCGAGAACAACCCCAAGGTTGGCCGCGGCAACGCCATCATGGGTGGCATGGTCAAGCAGTTTTCCAATGTTGAGTTGAAGGAAATCGCTAACTACATCGGCGGGCTGCCCAGCGAGTTGAAGACCGTGCCGCAACACAAGTTCAAATAACAATGGACAGATGATGAAAAGCCGCTGACCCAGCGGCTTTTTTTTGGTTGAAATTTTTTTCGCTATGCAAAATATTGTGATCGTAGGTGGTGGCGCGGGTGGGCTGGAATTGGCCGTGCGCCTGGGTAACAAACTGGGCAAGCGCCAAAAAGCGCGCATCACCTTGATCGATGCGGCCAGCACCCATGTGTGGAAACCGTTGTTGCACCAGGTGGCTGCCGGCACATTGGACAGCCATGCCGATGAGCTGGAGTACTTTGCGCTGGCCCGCAAGCACCATTTCGAATTTCGTCTGGGCCGTATGGATGGCCTGGTGCGTGCGCAGCGGCAGGTGTTGCTGGCGGCGTCGGTCGATGAAGACGGCGTCGAGGTATTGCCGCGCCAAACCATTGCCTATGACCAATTGGTGATCGCGCTGGGTAGCCAAACCAATGACTTTGGCACACCCGGTGCCCGCGAGCATTGCGTGATGCTGGACACGCCGGTAGCGGCCGAACGCTTCCACCGCCTGCTGATCAACTCTTGCCTGCGCGCGCAGGCGCAGGGCAAACAGGCGGGGGAGGGGCGGTTTACCGTCACCATCATCGGCGGCGGTGCTACGGGCGTGGAGTTGTCGGCTGAGCTGCACATGACGACCAAGATTTTGTCGTCCTACGGTCTGCGCAATTTTGACCCCGAGAAGGATTTGAAGATCGTCATCGTCGACGCCTCGCCCCGGCTGCTGCAGGCGCTGCCCGAGCGGCTGTCCACCGCTGTCGCGCTGGAGTTGCGCAAGCTGGACATCGAGATCCACACCAACGAAAAGGTGGTCGCAATTTCGAAGGAAGGCGTCAAGATGGCCAGCGGCACCTTCATCCCCAGCAGCATCGTGGTGTGGGCCGCGGGCATCAAGGCACCAGACTTTTTGAAAGACATAGACGGGCTGGAGACCAACCGCGGCAACCAACTCGTCGTGCAGCGCACGCTGCAGACCACGCGGGACCCTGCCATCTTCGCCATGGGTGACTGCGCCGCCTGTTCGCAGGGCGAGGGCAAGCCGCTGGTGCCACCGCGCGCGCAGTCGGCGCACCAGCAGGCGTCGATGCTGGCCAAGTCTTTGGTCCGGTCACTACAGGGCAAGCCCCTGCCGGAGTTCACGTACAAAGACTACGGCTCATTGGTGTCGCTGGGCGACTACAGCACCATTGGCAGCCTGATGGGCGCCATTGCCAGCGGCTCGGTGTTCATTGAAGGGTACATTGCCAAGTGGATGTACTGGTGGCTGCACAAGCACCACCAGATTGCCGTGAATGGCTTGTTTCACACTTGGCTGACCACGTGGGCAGAGACGATCAGTTGGGCGAAAAATCCGAGGATCAAGCTGCACTAGGCGTGATGAGAGCGGAGCCTGTGCGGCAAAGCACTCTGCTCCGTGTCCCCCGCCCTTCGGGCTCCTCCTTTACCTGCGCAGAGCACTTTGCCGCCCAGACTCCTCAGTCCTGAGTAGCGTGGCGCTGCACACAGGCGATATAGGCTTCGCCCTCGGGCGGCCTGCCTGCCTGTTGGCTCTCCCACAGCATCTGGCCCAGACACTCCATCGCTTCATGGTGGGCCTGGTGCAGGGAGTTGCGTTTGTGGGTCAATAGTTCTACCGCTTGGCGTATGCCGCGGGGCTGGTCGATGCTGCATTGCTCGCTGATCGACAGATGCATGGACAGATGCAAAAACGGGTTGGTGCGGCCCTCTTGCACTTCGCCCATGCTGGCCAATGCGGCGTCTACATCGGCAAAGTCTTGCGCGTATTCGGGGTGCTCGTTCATCCACTGACTTGCTATGGTTTCAATAGCTTCCAGCGCATTGCCTGCGAGGGCTTTGGCGTAAACGGAACAAAAGAAGCGGCGCACATCGGCTTGGGACGGACTGAACATGGCACAAGGTTACCATGGCCCCGCGCGCACCGCCTCAGTGTGCGATCAGGGGGTAAACAGCAGGCCGTAGTCTTGGGCAAAAGTGTTGCAGGCTGCGAGCATACGCTGGCGCTGGCGGTCCACATCGGCGGGGTTGCTACAGCCAAAGTGGGCGTCAACGCGTGCGTACCGAGCCAAGGCGTCGGAAACGCAGTGGGCATCTACGGCTGTGGCGCTGGCTACAGCCCGCAAGGATGGGCGGCGCGTGTGGGCTTTGTAGTGCACCCAGCGCGCCAACCGGTTGGCCAGTGCCTTAGGTCGACCAATGCTGCGCACCAACGGTCGGTCCGCCACCATGGGCGCAAAGGGACGATCAACCGTGGCCAGCCAATCTTTCCACTTGAATTCGTTGAAACGGTGCGCCAATATGCATGGCGCCCATGGGATGGCCATGGCATCGGCGCAAATCGCACCGTGCAACGACTCGGCGATGATTTTGGAGCAGCCCCGAGTCTGGGCAATCACCTCGCTGGGTGACAGTCGGGGGTTGATGGCGACCATGCCAGCGTTTGCCGCGACCTGCACCCAGTCAAAACTGTCCCAGGTGCGGTAATGGGGTATCAGCCCAACGGGGCCGTCCACCGTGCCGCCACAAGCGCTTTGCAGCTCTGGCCACAGCACCGCCGGGTCGCCCAAGGCCAGTTCGCTGGAGAGACCGAATTCGTGGGCCGATAACGGACCGCGCACCCAGCGGAAATCCCAGTTGGGGTCGGGTAGGGCGGCGCTGGCTTCACCCAATCCCGAGCCCAATACAATTTTCTTTAAGGAGCGGTCGTGGCGTCCGTCCAAAAGGGTGCCGATTCCGTAGACTAAGAAGTCTTGATTGCGTTGGGCGAGGTCGGGAAACAGCCGGTCCCACACCATGGTGTTGAGGGCGTCTCCGAAGTTGCCACCTTCAATCGGGCAGTATTTGATTTGCATGCCGGGCAGTATCGAATCCCGCATGGCGAAAACTGTTTCTGGTCTGTCAAGTGAGCGTAAAGATTTCGGGGAACCGTCCACCGGTTATCCGATCTGAGCGTTAATACGTTTGCTGCAGACTCGCAACTCAGCTCCCCCTCTTTCGACCGATCCAAAGGTATTTGTATGAAATCCACAATTGGTTGGACCCTGGCAATAGCCGCCACGGTGTTGGCAGCTATGCCGTCGGTGGCGTCTGCGCAGTACCGTCGCCCGGGCTGGCATGGCGACATCCGGGTTTTTGAAACCCATGATGCCCGCCGCTGGCAGTCCGGCGGTTGGCGCCATGGCTGGCATGGTGGTCGCACAGGCTGGTGGTGGGTATCTGGTGGCGCTTGGTACTCCTATCCGCAACCTATTTACCCTTACCCAGATCCTTACATCCCGCCGACCGTCGTCATTGAACAGGCACCACAACCCGTGATCGTGCAGATACCCGCGCCCGTTGAGGTTCTGCCTGCACAGCCGCCTGTCGCGCAGCCTGCGCGGCAGCAGTTCTGGTATTACTGCGATGCTGCCCGGGGATACTATCCCTATGTCGCATCTTGTCCTGGTGGGTGGAAAACCGTACCCGCCACCCCACCTGGAGCACCCCGATGAAAACATCTCTTAGCCGTTTGAACCTGTCGCTTGCGACGTTGTGCTTGGTCAGCCTCGCCGGTTGCGCCGTAGCACCGCAAGGTCCGCGTGTTGCGATCATGCCCACACCTGGCAAGCCTTTGGACTTGTTCGCCCAGGAAGACCAATACTGCCGCAGCTATGCCCAACAGTCGATGGGGCCAGCCCCTAACAATGACCGTGCCGTAGGAGCTGCAGTTTTGGGGACTATCCTGGGTGCAGCGGTGGGCTCGGCCATGAGCGGTCGTCACCACGACAATACTGCGGCTGGCGCGGCCACGGGCTTGGTCATGGGTACCGCCATTGGCGCTGGTGGCAGTGCAGCTGAAGGCCAGAGCGCCCAGCAGCGTTACGACATCGCCTATCAGCAGTGCATGGTGTCCAAGAACAACCAGCCCGCGCAACAAGGTTATTACCGCCCGGCCAGCCGAGTCGTCTATGTGCAGCAGCCGGCCCCGATGGTCGTAACACCATCGGCCCCACCACCTCCGTAT
>JBBQBG010000135.1:0-10393 GCA_038317285.1 Burkholderiales bacterium
AAATCCGGTCGAAACCCTGTTCGTCGTGGACGCCATGCAAGGCCAGGACGCGGTCAACACTGCCAAGGCATTCAAGGAAGCGCTGCCGCTGACCGGCATCATCTTGACCAAGTTGGACGGTGATTCACGCGGTGGTGCCGCTTTGTCTGTGCGCCAGATTACCGGCGCGCCGATCAAGTTTGCCGGTACCAGCGAGAAACTGGACGGGCTGGAGGTATTCGATGCCGAGCGCCACGCCGGACGCATCCTGGGCATGGGCGACATCCTGGCATTGGTGGAGCAGGTCACCGCGGGTGTGGACGTCGCCGCGGCCCAAAAGCTAGCCGCCAAGGTTAAGAGCGGTGCCGGTTTTGATTTGAATGATTTTCTGTCCCAGATTCAGCAGATGAAACAGATGGGTGGCCTGTCCAGTTTGATGGACAAACTGCCAGCGGCCATGACCGCCAAGGCCGGGAATGTGGATATGGACCGGGCCGAGAAAGACATCAAGCGCAAGGAAGGCATCATCCACAGCATGACGCCGCTGGAGCGCCGCAAGCCCGACCTCATCAAGGCCACCCGCAAACGCCGCATCGCAGCCGGCGCTGGCGTGCACGTTCAAGAAGTCAACCGCATGCTCAAGGAGTTTGAGCAGATGCAAACCATGATGAAGAAATTCTCGGGCGGCGGCATGATGAAGATGATGAAGCGCCTGGGGGGCATGAAGGGTATGCCGAAGATGCCGTTCTAACGAATGTGTAAGCTCCAGCCCCAGTGCAGCTTGCGTGAGAAGCTATAAAAATGATAGTGCGCTAGGGATTCTTTGTAGCCCGCCATTCCTGCTCCATAAAACTTCCGCTGCTGTTGGAGATGCGGATGCGCAAAGGGAGGTAACCTGTTTCCGGAGACAGCCATAGGTCGAGCATCTCATCTTGTTCGCCTCCGGTTTCACGCGTCAAATGAATGGCGTTGACCGGTCCTGTGGGCAACATCACCACCTCGGCGTCCTGCACCGTGAAAACCCACCGTTCAGAAGCTAGTGCACCGATCGTTTGAAACGCCAGCGCGCTGCCTTGAGGCAGTCGATCGGCATTGCTGTAGTTTCCCCCTCTCCCATCGTTCATTCCGGACTATTTCTACGTCTTTCTGATCGCCCCGTCCTCAGCCGGTTACAACGCCAATACGGTAAAGCAAAATTTCTGAAGAAATGCGAGTGGCCAAGCCACTGGCAAGATAAGCGCCTTTTCCGATCCCGCCGGCGCCATGCAAATCTACTACCCCAGCCTCCAAGCCATTGAACAAACTACCCGGCAATTGGACAACGCACAATGCCGCCATTGCCAGCAAACGCAGCAGCTTGTTTCTCACGGCATGGTTTATAAAAAGCAAGTCGGCGGTGAGCCTGCAATGATTGGCAAACGGGTGTTTTGCTCAAACCGCAACCAGCACACCGGCTGTGGCCGCACCATGCGGCTGTATCTGGACTCGATGGTGCAGTATCTCCATTACACGGGCCAGCATGTAGTGGCCTTCGTGCTGGCCCTGATGATAGGTATGGGCGTGCAGCAGGCGTATTGCCAGACCACGGGCACTGACGACCCGCGCCACGCCTACCGGTGGCTGCATAGACTCTGTGCGCAGTTGAGCTGCTACCGTAGTTTGTGGCATCAACCACCGTTGCCGCAAACGGATACACCCATTGCCTCGCCCATTGCCGCGAACCGCCCTGTGCGCAAGGGCTTGCTGGCGTCGACATTCCAGCAGCTGTTGCAGCGCTTTGGGCAACCGCTTTGCGCGCATTACCAGCGGCAACTGCAACGCGCGTTTCTGTAATTTCCCTGCCGTACTCAGCGCCTTTAGCGTCCTGCTTTTCTCCCGTTGCTGTCGCGCCACCCACTGCCAAAGCGATGATTTACGCCGGCCTGGGCAGCGCAACAGCTTATGTCTCTGGTCGTAATCGAGCCGCGCACATACGCTGCGCTCTCTTTTAACTCCACAGGACAAAACCCATGGCTGCCAAGCCTTCTTTTGAACTACGCCTGCGCGTCTTGAATGCCGTGCACGATGCTCCGGGCAACACCATGCGCCAGCGCATCCAGTTTGTCGCCGCTAAAACCTTTACCGATGCGCTGTCAGGCGGCACCTACCAATTCACCTGGCGCACCATCAGCACCTGGCTGTACCGCCACCGCAAGAACGGCATCACCACCCTGGAGAACAAGACCCGTTCGGACAAGGATGCGTACCGCAAGGTGCAGGTCAACCAGTTGGCCGAGGCGATCCACGAGGTGCTGCCCACGCTCAGCGCCAACAAGGTCGGCGTGATCCCCAAGAGTGTCTTGTACCGGGTGCTGTTGCAGCGTGCCTTGCTTACGCGTTCACAACTGGCGCCGACCACGTTTTACCGCATGGTGCGCACCAACAACCTGCTGGACGACAAAGCTGTGCAGAAGCAGCGCCTGTCGTTTGCCATGCAGTTCGCCAACCAGCTGTGGCAGGCCGACACCCTGTATGGCCCCAGCATCAAACAGCTTGACGGGCAGTGGAAGAAGACCTTTCTGATTGCCTTTATCGACGATGCCTCCCGGGTGATTACGCACGCCGAGTTCTTCTACCGCGACAACACCGAGAACATGGTGGATGCCTTCCGCTCGGCCCTGTACAAGCGGGGCAAACCCGAGAGGCTGTACTTTGACAATGGTGCTAATTACACGGCCAAGGAGATCCTGCAGGCCTGTGTGCGCCTGGACATCCATTTATCGCATGCGCCGATCCGTGATGGCGCGGCCAAGGGCAAGATTGAGCGCTTCTTTAGGGGGTTTCGAGACCGGTTCCTGACCTTGCATCCCTCGTTTGCATCACTGGCAGAACTCAACCGCCTGACGCACCAGTGGGTGGAGGAAGAGTACAACTCCAAGTTCCACAGCGGCATTCAGATGGCGCCGATTGACCGCTTCAACCTG
This sequence comes from Burkholderiales bacterium, assembly GCA_038317285.1. Taxonomy (GTDB): domain Bacteria; phylum Pseudomonadota; class Gammaproteobacteria; order Burkholderiales; family Burkholderiaceae_C; genus Allorhodoferax. The sequence continues at coordinate 2,943 of JBBQBG010000135.1, forward strand.
GACCGCAACCGGGTGAAGTTCCTCACCGACGATGCGTATTCGGCCGAGGTGTTCTTCATGGAGGAGAGTCGCAAGGTCAGCAAGACCAACGTGTTCTCTATCAACGCGCAGCGCTATGAGTGCCCGGTGGACTTGCGCGACAAGACCATCCAGGTGCGTTATGACCGCCAGCGCCGAGATCGTTTTGTGGTGTATTTCGATGGGCAGCGCATGGGCGAGGCTGCGGTGCTGGATTTGCACTTCAATGCCCGGCTGCGTTCGCCACCATCAAACACTACAACGACAACAACCAGCGAGGTGGCGCACCATGATTAAGGCCACTTTCGGGCTCACCCAGGAGCCGTTTTATCGCAGTGACGTGGCCTTGTTGCCGCAGCAAGTCGAGGCCATCGAGATGATCAAGATCCACGCCCAGCACGGCGGGTTCTCGGCCATCATCGGCCACCCCGGTGTGGGCAAGTCGGTCATTCGCGCGCACCTGGAACAACTGGGCAAGGGGCGCGACACCGTCGTGGCGTCGTTTACCCAGACCCTGCACACCTATGGGCCCATCCTCAAGCAGTTGGCGGAGTCGCTGCAGGTGAATGCGCCGATGAAGGATGTCGAGAAGGAATTGGTGCAAGCAGCCTATCGCCATGTGCAGTCACAAAAGACCTTGTACATCGTCATTGACGATGCGCACTTGCTCGATATCAACATACTGCGCAGGCTACGCCTGCTGTTTGAGCGCTTCCCCAAAAAACACAATCTGGTGTTGCTGGGCCACCCGGAGTTGATGCACCGTTTGTCGCTGATGTGCAACGAGGATATCAAGAGCCGCATCAGCTATTCCAAGCAGGTGCTGCCACTGGCGGATGCGCAACTGAGCGACTTCATCGTTGCCGAGCTGGGCGCTGTTGGTTTGGGTGCCAATACGTTTGACGAGGCAGCCTTGCAGGTCATCTGCCGCTCGGTGCAGGGGAATCTGCGCTTGTGCCGCAATCTTTGTTATGCCAGCCTGGTTGCCACCTGCCTGGACGGTCAGCGCATCTGCACCGTCTCGCATGTGAATGCGGCCTTGCTGCAACCCCACTGGCGCTCGCATGAGGCCTTGCTCAAGCAGCAGGTGGGGGTGGGGTCGGTGAAGTCAGATCGGAGGCCTTCATGAGCATGCGGATCAACACCGTCGTGACGCATTTGCGCCCTGAGGATGCGCATACGATCATTGAGTTTTTAGACCAGTTGCGCTATGTGCTGCTGCAAAACTATGGCAATGACATCCGAGCCATGTTGCAGGAGGCGACGACGACTTTTGAGCGGGAAAGTGCTCAAGAGGGCGATGAGCTGTTTTAGCGAATTGCTGAAGAATTTAGCATCACTGAGTGGGGGCCAATGGCCCCCATTTTACGGCTCGAATGCTATGACGGGAGTTCGGCACACGCTACGATGCAAGCGCGGTTCGGGGGTGAACATCGTTGGACGCGAGTGTGGGAAAACCAGTCCGATCTATCCGAATTCGTACGATGGTAGATTGGGACGGAATACGATGGAAGCGAGGCGCGCAACAATTGCTGGCAAAGACGGTGGCAATTTGAATGAATACGCTAAGTTGGTCTTGCGCGCCCGGCGTCAGATCCGCATCGGCGACAGGAGGGGCGAAGTGCACTTTGCCAGCTGCTTGGTCAAACTGGGCTGCAATGTCGCTGCGGATATTGTCTCCAAACTGCAAGGGTTCCAGTCCCCTCTCCGCGATTTGGCCGGAGCTTGACTGCGCCCGTGATCCCAGCGTGAGATCCACTATGTCCATGCGAGCCTCGTATGTCTTGCCGTCGTGTTGCCAGCGCAGTTCACCACGCGAAGCATAGGCGCGGCCATTGATCTCTCCCCTGCAGTCGTATTGCAGTTGGATTGGTAGGGGCGCAATCAAAATAATCGGGCGGTCGTCTTCCAGCATGCCGGACACCCCGTACAGACCATCACTGTCTGAGTCTGGTGTCCGCGGCTTGGGGTTTTCAGTGGTCTCGGCGCCTGGTATGTTGGGTTGGGCAAGCTTCTTGTTGATGACGTGCCATTGGGCCGCAGGGGGGGATGTCGGAGAGGGCGCAGGGCCGATGTGGATGGACACTAAACTTACCTGCCTTTCCCTGCTGGAAAAGGCACTGCCCGCCTGGCGCGTCTTGACTGTCAGAGTGCCAAACGTGATCCAATGAGCAACGACGACCACCGTCAGTACACCGATCCGCCTGCGCCAAGCCGGTTGCACGATCACACGGTCAATTCGACTATCACCACCTCACCCCGCAAGGTATAGCTGCGCGTTTCGGTGATCCGCACATCCACCAGGTGCCCAACCAGACGCGGCTGGCCGGCGAAGTTCACGACCCGGTTGCACTCGGTGCGGCCCATCAGTTCACTGGCATCGCGCTTGGAGGCACCTTCGACCAGAATGCGCTGCACCGTATTCAGGCGGCTTTCGCTGATGCTGGTGATGTTGGCGTTGATGGTGGCTTGCAGATGTTGCAGGCGGCGCAGCTTGACCTCGTGCGGCGTGTCGTCGGGCAGGTTTGCGGCCGGCGTGCCGGGGCGGGGGCTGAAGATGAAGCTGAAACTGTTGTCAAAACCAACGTCGTCGATCAGCTTCATCATCTTGTTGAAGTCCTCCTCCGTCTCTCCGGGGAAACCGACGATGAAGTCAGAACTCATCGCCATGTCGGGGCGGATGGCACGCAGCTTGCGCACCGTGCTCTTGTATTCCATGGCGGTGTAGCCGCGCTTCATCGCCATCAGAATCTTGTCGCTGCCGTGCTGAACCGGCAGGTGCAAATGACTGACCAGTTTCGGAATCTTGTCGTATGCGGCGATCAGCGATGGCGTGAATTCGTTCGGGTGGCTGGTGGTGTAGCGGATGCGTTCGATGCCGGGAATGTCGGCCACGTATTCCAGCAGTGTCGCAAAATCGGCCTGCTCGGCAGTGCCGCCCATGGCGGAGCGCCAGGCGTTGACGTTTTGGCCCAATAGCGTAATCTCCTTGACGCCCTGGTCGGCCAGTCCCGCCACTTCCACCAATACATCCTCAAAGGGACGCGAAACCTCCTCGCCGCGGGTGTAGGGCACGACGCAATAGCTGCAGTATTTGGAGCAACCTTCCATGATGCTGACGAAAGCTGAGGCCCCTTCCACCTTGGCAGGGGGCAGGTGGTCAAATTTCTCGATCTCTGGGAAGCTGATGTCGACCTGGGGTTTGTTCAGTGCCTTGCGGGCGTTCAACAGTTCAGGCAAGCGGTGCAAGGTTTGCGGGCCAAACACGACGTCCACAAACGGCGCGCGCTTGATGATTTCGGCGCCTTCCTGGCTTGCGACGCAACCGCCTACTCCGATCAACACGCCTTTCTTGGCCAGGTGGCGCACGCGGCCCAGGTCGGAGAATACTTTCTCTTGTGCCTTCTCGCGTACCGAACAGGTGTTGAACAGAATCAGGTCGGCTTGCTCGACGTCCGTGGTGGGCTCGTAACCCTGGGCGGCGCCCAGCACATCGGCCATCTTGTCCGAGTCGTACTCGTTCATCTGGCAGCCGAAGGTTTTGATGAATACTTTTTTGCTGGTCATACGGACCTCTCTGGGGAATGCTATGGATTCAGTAGCGGTATATGCAATACCGACGAGGGCTATAACCCTGTCTGTCTTGCAAGCAGTAGGCGGGGCGTGGGCTCCCCGCGTGCTACTTGGGGTCGGAACGTGTAGCTTTGCTGGTCGACGAACCAGATTCGGCGGACCCGGTAGCGGCATCTGTTACGTAATTGGGCGGCAAGGTCGCGCCTTCCTTGGGCTGCTTGGCCTCGGTAGCGTTGAGCAGCCAGACCTCATGCACCATGCCCTGCGCGTCGCGCACGTAGTTCACCAATACGGTCTGGCCCGCCAGCGAACCGGACATCACCAGCATATTGTTGGCGCCCCGGATGCGGGCGCCAGGCGACAGGCGAGCGACCTGGCCGTTCAGCAGTATCTCGGGCGGATAAGTAACCTGCAGAGTGGCACGTTTGGCGGTTGCAGGGAAGGGGCGCACGGCTTCTTGTGCAAAGGCCCCGCTTGCCAGTGCAAAAAGCGCGGTGGTGAGCAGCGCTGCACGCAAAGTGCGCGCGGTTGCGGTGATGGAACGAAGGCAGCGGTTCATGGTGTATGTCCAGAGGCTGTTGAGTGAAGGGGTGATTTTAAGGCCAATGCCTGTGAAGGCCCGCACTACGGTATTGATGCGCGCCCTCTGTGTAGCTTTAACAGTGGATATTGGGCGGTGCGGATATGGGAAACCGGCCAAAGAAAAACCCGCTGTGGCGTTGGCCGAAGCGGGTTTTTACGGAATTTGGTGGTCGTAGGTGGATTTGAACCACCGACATCAGCATTATGAATGCTGCGCTCTAACCAACTGAGCTATACGACCGAGCCCAGAATTATAGACCAAGAATTATGTGTGGGTGAAGTGGGCTGGGCGCTTGTTGACAAAGGCATCCATGCCTTCCTTCTGGTCCTGGGTGGCAAAGAGCGCGTGGAACAGGCGGCGCTCGAACATGATGCCATCGGCCAAAGTGCCTTCAAACGCGCGGTTGACCGATTCCTTGGCCGCCATGGTGGCCACTTGAGAGAAGCCGCAAATCATCAACGCGGCGCCCAGGGCTTCTTCCATCAGTTTGTCGACCGGCACTACGCGGCTGACCAGACCAGCACGCTCGGCTTCGGTGGCATCCATCATGCGACCGGTCAACGCCATATCCATCGCTTTGGACTTGCCCACGGCGCGGGGCAGGCGCTGCGTGCCGCCAGCACCGGGGATGATGCCCAACTTGATTTCGGGCTGGCCGAACTTGGCCGTGTCGGACGCGATGACGAAGTCGCACATCATTGCCAGCTCGCAGCCGCCACCCAGCGCAAACCCGCTGACCGCTGCAATGACCGGTTTGCGGATGGAGCGGAGAGTCTCCCAGTTGCGGGTGATGAAGTCGCCCTTGTAGGCGTCGGCAAAACTGAGTTTGGCCATGGCCGTGATGTCGGCACCGGCGGCAAAGGCTTTTTCGCTGCCGGTGATAACCATGCAGCCAATGGCTGGGTCTGCATCAAAGCTTTTGAGTGCGTGGCCCAGCTCGTCCATCAACTGGTCGTTCAAGGCGTTCAAGGCCTTGGGGCGGTTCAGCGTAATGATGGCGACTTTCTCACCCTCAATGCGGGTGGTGATGCATTCGTAGTTCATGGTGTCAGGGCCTATTCAGTAAAAACTAGATTGTGGATTTTGTGGTGGTTTGCGGGCCCAGCCACGCATCGACCAACGCGGCGTCGCGCACGGCCAAGCGCACAGCCTGGCTGGCCTTGGGCATCGCCAGTGTCAAGCTGAGCAGACGCTTGTCGCGCGACACTATGGCAGTCACCTTTTTTGCATTGCCGGCACACAGCGTGAAATCGTCCAGCGACTGCAAGCGCCAAGCGCCATGGGCCTCGCTGCCCACGGGCTGCACCGATAGCCACTCGTCGCCGCTGGCAAAACCCGCTTTTTCGGCGACACCGCCCCGCAGCACCTGTTGAATAAACAAACCACCGGTCTCGCGCACGCGCAGGCCCAACTGCTGGGCGACCTGGTCGGGCTCGTGGTGGATTTGAACGCCGTGGCGCTCCAGCAGGGCATCCAGCGGCAGATCGGCCGTGCCATGTACCCAGCGGGCAATATCCGGCGCAAAGGAGCGTCCGCCCAACTGGGCCAACACGGCCAACAGGTCTTGCTCGGCCATGGGGCCGCCCTGGCAACGGGTCCACAACGCGCGCATGACGACGTCCAGCGTGGTTTTGCCCTCGGCTCTTAGCGTCAGGTCCAGGCACAGCCCCACGAGCGAGCCCTTGGTGTAATAGCTGATGGTGGCGTTGGCAGTGTTTTCGTCCTGGCGGTAGTACTTGATCCAGGCGTCAAAGCTGGCCTGCGCCACGCTCTGCACCTTGCGCCCAGGTGCCTGGGCCACGCCGTTGATGGTCTTGGTGACCAGTTTGAGGTAGGTGGCGTTGTCGATCAGCGCGGCGCGGCGCAACAGCAAATCGTCGTAGTAGCTGGTGAAACCTTCAAAAAACCACAGCAACTCGGTGTAGTTTTCTTGCGTGTAGTCGTAGGTGGCCAGTTCGGCGGGGCGCAGACGCTTGACGTTCCAAGTGTGGAAGTATTCGTGGCTGATCAGCCCCAGCAGCGTGGTGTAACCCTCGGGTTGCTTGTGCGTCGTGGGGGCCAGTGTGGTGCGCGGCAGGCGTGGCAGGTCGGCTCGCTTGCAGATTAGCGCGGTGGAGTTACGGTGCTCCAGGCCGCCGTAGCCGTCGGCCACCGCATTCAGCATGAAGACATACTCTCTGAATGGAATCGGCCCCAGGCCCTCGCCGCTCTTGCGTAGTCTGCTATTGTTTTTGATGTTTTCGCCATGCCAGAAGCGGATCTCTGTTTCGCAAATGGCCTGCGTGTCGGCCAGCAGCTTGGCGCCGTCAAAGCTGGGCGGCGCACCCGCTACGACAAAGCGGTGCGGTATGCCGCAGGCGGTGAAGCTGCCGCTCCAGAAAGGCCCCATCTCGAAGGGGCAGTCCACCAGCGTGTCGTAGTCAGCGCAAGCATAGGTGCCAAAACCTTGCTTGTTTACTTTGAGGACGTTAGCCCCCGTGGCGACTGACCAATGTGCTATGGATTCGGCAGCAACCAGCTCGAGCGCATGGGGCTGGTTGTGCTGGCCGTCCACCTGCAGGCATAGGCTGGTGCCATTGAAGAAGCCACGGGTAGCGTCCAGCCAGGCGGTGCGGACCGAGTTGTCAAAGGCATAGACCTCGTACTGAACGACCAGGGGCTGGTCGCTCGCGCAATCCACGACCCAGGTCGCCTTGTCGGCCTGTTGGGGCGCGAGGTTTTTCTTTCCCTGTTGGCAGCGCAGGTTCTGCAGGTTCTTGGCGAATTCGCGTACCAGGTAGCTCCCCGGTATCCAGACCGGCAAACGCAGCGCCTGTCGGGCGGCTGGCTCAGCGATAGTTAGCGTGACGCCAAAGAGGTGGGCATGGAGGTCTAGGACTTCTACCCGGTAATGAACGGCGGATGCCGTGTTGCTGGCCGTGGCCTTGGAGGCGGATTTTGGGCGCGTGGTGGTCATGAATATGCAGTCTAGCCCTTGCCACCCGACAGCATCTTTTCGACCTGTGCCGCATCCATCGCACCGGGCACCCGCGTGCCATCCACAAAAATCAGGGTCGGCGTGCCGGTAATCTTGTATTTGCGGCCAAAGTCTGTGTTGCGGGTCAGTGCTGCGGCGTCGCAATTGGTGCTGACAGTGACGGGCTGGTCGCGCACCATCCAGTCTTGCCAGGCCTTGCCCTGGTCTTTGGCGCACCAGATGGCTTTGGACTTCTCACCCGAGTCGGCACCCAGGATGGGGTACAAAAACATGTAGACGGTCACGTTGTCGATTTGTTGC
>JBBQBG010000136.1:0-10324 GCA_038317285.1 Burkholderiales bacterium
TCTTGCCTCGCCTCCGTGAGCGAGTATTTCCGTGGCCCGCTAAGTCTGCTGGAGATTCGCGCACTGGCGCAGCACAGCGGCCGGGGTGAGACGCTGCTTGATATGCGCGACCTGGCGCAGACCATTGGCTTGTCGGCACGCGGTGTGCAGGTGGACCTGGACGGCCTGGCGCGTCTGCACACGCCCGCCATTTTGCATTGGGATATGAACCACTTTGTGGTTCTGGAGCGGGTAACGCGCCGGGGCCTGATCATCATGGACCCCGCTGGCGGGCGAATGGAGGTCACGCTGGCCCAAGCGCACAAGTCGTTTACGGGCGTGGCGCTGGAACTCAAACCCTCGGCCCAGTGGGAGCAGCGCAAGGACCGGCTTCGCAAGGTCTCGGTGCTGGACTTTGTGCGGCCTTTGTCCCGTTGGCGCACAGACATTGTGTCGATTGCGGCCTTGTCACTACTGTTGGAGGCGCTGGTGCTGCTGGTGCCGCTCCAGATGCAGATTTCGGTCGATCAGGCGGTACAAAGTGCCGACGGCCGCCTGGTGTGGGTGCTGGCGGTCGGGTTCAGTTTGGTCGTACTCATCATGACGGCGGTGTCGCTGGTGCGCGCGTGGGCTGCTACCATCGTCAGCACGCGGGTGGGGTTTGACTTGTATGACCGTTTTGTCGATGCGCTGCACCGCAAGCCGCCTGAATTTTTTCTCAAACACCACACCGCAGACATACTGCACCGTGGGCGTTCGGTGCTGACGATTCAGACCATGTTGACTGCCAAGTTGGTGCGGGCCATTTTGGATGGCTTGGTATCGCTGACCATGCTGGGTGTGATGTTCGTTGTCGTGCCCATGATGGCGGCTATCGTTCTGGCATTTGGCGTTGTCAGTGTGGCATTCTCGGCGAGTCTGCGCCAAGTGGCGGTGGATACCGCACGCCGCCATTTGCGCACTGCGGCCAAGGCAGACTCGTTGTTTCTGGAGAATGCACGGGCGGCGCGCGCTATTCGCCTTTTCGGCAAGGAGCGGGTGCGGACCAACCTGTGGCGCAACAAATTCGCCGAGTTGACCAACCTGAGTTTGGCAGCCGAACGGCTGGTGATGTATTCCACCGAGGTCGCAGCGGCCACCAATTACCTGGGCGGCGTGGCGCTTATCGGCTGTGGCACCTATTTGGTGCTGCAAGGCACGATCTCCTTGGGCACCATGATGATGTTCATACTGTTTCGCACCTTTTTTGTGGACCGGTTGAACAATTGCACCAACTACATGATGGAGTTGCGGCGCATGCAGGGCCATGCGGAACGTATCGAAGAAGTGGTCAACCATCGCCAGCCTGCCCAAGAGGAAACTGTTGTGCGACCATTTGGGGTGGCACCAGGCACCGGCGTCACGATCGAGGTCAAAGACCTTTGGTTTCGGTACGGCAACGACAGCCCATGGATTCTTCGCGGGGTCAATCTGCGAATAGAGCCCTGCGAAGCAATCGCGATCACCGGCCCGTCGGGCTGCGGCAAAACAACTTTGCTCAATGTGCTGCTCGGGCAGCTCCAGCCTAGTCGCGGTGAAGTGCTAGTCAACGGTCGCGACCTCAATACCATCTCTGCACAGGACTATGCTCGCATCATCGGCGTCGTGATGCAAGACGACATTCTGTTTGAAGGCACCGTGTCGGAGAACATCGCGTTCTTTGACGTGCCGATTGACAACCAACGCGTCAAGCAATCGGCCGAGCGCGCCAATGTGGCGCACGAGATCGAAGCCATGCCCATGGGCTACTACTCACTGCTGGCTGAAGCGGCGAGTGACGTTTCTGGCGGACAGAAGCAGCGCCTGTTCATTGCCCGTGCGTTGTACCACGACCCAAAGCTACTGTTCCTGGATGAAGCGACCAGCCATTTGGACACCGACAGCGAACGTATGGTCAGCGATGCGGTCAAGCGCCTGGACCTGACCCGGGTGCTGATCGCACACCGCAGCGAGACCATCGCCACTGCCGATCGCGTGCTGGTGATGCGTGATGGCAAGTTGGAAAACGGTTGATTTAACCCATTGCGTAACCAGCAATTCAAGGTAGCATGCGCCCTGACCATGTCGGTCTACTTTATTCGGGGAGATTTGGATGTTGAAACGCTTAACAATCATCGCTTCTTTGGCTTTGCTGTTCGCTGCTTTGCCTTCATGCGGGAAGGGCTCAGACGATCAAGTGGGGCAGAGCTCGCGCGATAACAAGACGGTAAAGGTAACAGTCACGAATGATGTGATCAGTGCTGCTCCAGAGCGCGTAGAAATGAAGAAAAGCGATAAAACGATTACGTGGGAACTTGCGACTCCAGGATTTTCATTTCCCGCCAACGGCATCGTCATCAAGGATGCGAACGGTGAGTATGGCGACTGCAAGAACAAGACAAAAACAGAGTTTGTTTGCAAAAAGCTCAAGCACGTCGACAAAAAAGAATACAAATACGACGTCAATTTGGTCAATGATAGTACTGGGAAGCCGCTTTCTCTGGATCCGGTAATCGTCAGCACCGATTGATCTGGGCTCACCTGCCTATGGAAGCGCCAAGTATCGAGGGCGCTTCGCCTTACCCATGAGTTGTGCAGTCGATTCTTCACTCGCGGTCCTAAGCTACCATTGAATTACTGCCTAAACATGGATTCGCTGTGATGACTAAACCCACGTCCGAACCAGCCGTGTCACGCGCATCAACACCCGCTCGCAGTACACTGAAATTCGCGCCAGCCGCGCTCGTACTTACCGAAGTCAACCACCTCACATGGACCGGTCAACCCCTGAGGGCCATTGCCCACGCAACGAAGGCGCTGGACGTCGGTACTCTCACCCCGTTGCAAAGGGCCAAGCTATTGAACTTGCGCGCAGAAAATTTCTTAGCCCGTGGTGACCTTGACCATGTGACTGCAGACACACTAGCACTTCTGGCCCTAGCGCAAACACACTCTGACCCCGCGCTACTGGCTATGGCGCAGGGCCGCAATGCCATCATGCAAGCCAGGCGGCAGGAGCCCCTTGCTGTAAACAGTGCGCGCATAGCCCTGGGTGCTGCACGTCGAAGCGGAAGTGACGAGTTGAAAGCGTGGACATTGTGGTGGCTGGCGGAGTCTATATTCCGGTTACGCGGAGATTTAGCGGAAGGGCTCAAAGTCGGCAGCACAGCGCTCGTGCTTTTTGAGAAGCTAGGCCAGCAGCCGTTGCAGGGGCGTGTACTTGCCACTTTGTTTAACTTACTCTTTGCCGTGGGGCAGTTGGTAGAAGCTGAGTCAGTTGCCATGCAAGCCCTTTCACTATCTCGCCAGTGTGGCGATAAGACTGGCGAGGGAAATGCGCTGAATTTACTAACCTTCAATGAGTCGGATCCGGCCAAAAGTTTGCTGTACTACCAACAGGCGCTCGATGCCTTCGACGTCGCCGGGAACCTGCATTGGATAAACATCATCAGTGGCAACCTCGCAGTGAGCTATCACCAATTGGGACTGTTTCACCGCGCACACAGAATATACAGTGGAAGGCTAACGCTCACCCGCGAAGAAGGGCGCCGGGAACATGCCCTCATCTATCTGTGGAATCTGTTCGAAACTGAGCTGCAAATGCAGCATCCTCGACTTAAGAGCACAGTGGCAGCGGTAAGCGAGTTGACCCAAGTACTTTCAGCAAAACAATATCTGGCATACATACCTTGGGCTGCAGGCCATCTAGAGCTTCGCGACAAGCGAGCGGCAGAGGCGGCCAATCTGTTTGAGCGCGCAGCAGCTCTCAATCGCGAGCTTGGAAGCGACCAAGGGTACTACTTACTGTTCCTGACCGACGCCGCCCATGCCCACCTGCAGGCGGGCCAAGCCGCGAAAGCGCTGGCCATCACCCGCCAGGCCACCGACTTCCACCTCGCCCATAACCTGGCAAAAATCGCCGCCATGAGCCCGGCCACCCTATGGTGGCGCCACAGCCAAGCGCTGCAAGCCTGTGGTGTGCGCCCGGAGGCGCAGGCGGCACTAGAGCGGGCGTACGGCTTCCTGTGCGACATCGTTACCGGCCTCAGCGACGAGGGCCTGCGCCGCAATGCCCTCAACAAGTGGGATGCGCACCGCGAAATCATCCATGCCTGGCTGGCACACGCACGCCACGCCAAGCGGCCCCAAGCGGAGCGCGAGGCGCATCTGGTGGGCGTGGCCAACCCGCGTGATCTGTTCCAGCGCATGGTCGACACCGGTATGCGCCTGAATGAAATGCGCAACGCCGACGCGCTGACCGAATTCCTGGTGGATGAGATCACCGAACTCTTAGGCGCCCAGCGCGTGATGCTGGTGCTTGAAGCACCCGAGGGCTTGCACATCGCTGGTGCACTCTTGCCACATGGAGAGGAGCAAGCTGCACTTTTGCAGGCCATTGCCCCTTGGCTGCTAGAGGCGCGCAGCGCACGCACCTTCAGCCTGCGCCATGGCCCTGAGGGAGCAGACAACATTGACCAACGCAGCTGCCTGGTGGCACCGCTGGTGGCGCAAAACCAGGTGCTGGGCTATTTGTATGCCGACCTTGAGGGCACCTACGGACGCTTCACCGCTGCCGACCGCGACCTCTTGGGTATGCTGGCCGCACAGGGTGGCGTGGCGCTGGCCAACGCCCGCTGGGGCGAAGGCCTAGAGGCCAAGGTAGCCGAGCGCACCGCAGAGCTGCAAGCCTCTAACGCGCGCTCGGAGCAGCGCGCCGCCGAGCTGGCGGTGATCAACAGCATTCAGCAGCGTATTTCAGGCTCGCTGGATTTTCAGGGCATTGTGACTTTGGTGGGTGACCGTCTGCGTGAAGTGTTGGCCATGGGCGACCTGAGCATCGTCTGGTATGACGGAGACAAAGACGCGTTGCATGACCTGTACACCTACGAGCATGACAAGCTGCTGCCCCCCCATGCGCCGTACACCCCGGCCGCGGATGGCCCGTTTCGCACCTTGCAGCGCACGCGTCAGCCGTTGGTGCTGGGCAGCACACCGGATATATTGGCCAGCACCTACCTGCTGGCCGGCACCGATATGCCCCATTGCGTGGCCTTTGTGCCGATACTGGACAAGGACGGTGTGCTGGGCTTCATCCAGCTTGAAAACCATGAACGTGACAACGCCTACGGCGACGCCGAGCTGGGCTTGCTACAAACCGTGGCGGCCAGCATAGCCGGGGCACTGCAAAGCGCGAAACTATTCAAAGAGACCCAACACCGTTCGCGCCAGGCCGCGGCCCTGGCCGAAGTGGGCCGCGACATCTCGGCCACGCTGGACCTTGGCCGGGTAATGCAGCGCATTGCCCACCACGCCAAAGAGTTGCTCAATGCCGACACCAGCGTCATCTTTGTGCCGCAGGCTGATGGACAAAGCTTCCGCGCCATCGTCGCACTGGGCCAGATTGCCAATGAAATTCTCGACACCACCATCGTGCCCGGCGAGGGCATCATCGGCTGCCTACTACAAAGCGGGCACGCGGAATATGTGAACGACGCCAACAATGATGCACGGGCGGTGCAGATCGCTGGGACGGATGACGTGACCGATGAGCGCATGATGGTCGCCCCTCTGTTGGCCGGTACGGTGGTCAAGGGCGCAATGGCGGTCTGGCGCAATGCGGGGCAACCCTTTGACGACGATGATTTGCAGTTTTTGGTGAGCCTGTCGTTGCAGGCCACGGTGGCTATTGAGAATGCCCGCCTATTTGCACAGGCCGAAGAGCGAGCCGCAGAGTTGGCCACGGTCAACACCGTGTCTCAGCAGCTCAGCGGCCAGCGCGATGTGCCGGCAATGATGGCCCTGGTGGGCGCCCAAGTGCAAGAGGTTTTCAAGGCAGATGTTGCCTACCTGGCCCTGCTGGACCATGCCACGCAGACAGTGCAGTTTCCCTACCAATACGGCGACGACTTTCCAACCCAAGCCGCAGACCAAGGGCTGACGGGCAAAATTTTGGCGAGCGGCCAGACTCTATTACTCAACTCTGAGTTGGACGAGCAAACCTTCAAACTGGGCACGCAAAGCACTGGTACGTCAGCGCGCTCACACCTCGGTGTGCCCATTCGGGTAGACGGCCGCTGCGAAGGTGTGATCAGCGTACAAAGCACGCAGTACGGACGCGTATACAACACCGACGACCAGCGCCTGCTGGAGACGATTGCCGCCAACGTCGGCATGGCGCTGGAGAATGCGCTGCTGTTGAAGGATGCGCAAGTTGCCCGCGCCAGCGCAGAAGCCGCCAACCAGCACAAGAGCGACTTCCTGGCCACCATGAGCCACGAAATCCGCACGCCCATGAACGCCATCATCGGCATGAGTTTTTTGGCGCAAAAGACCGACCTCTCCGCCCAGCAACGCGACTACGTGAACAAGATCCAACAAAGCGGCCAGCACTTGCTGGGTATCGTCAATGACGTGTTGGACTTCTCAAAAGTCGAAGCCGGCATGCTAGAAATCGAAGCGGTACCGTTTGTGCTCGAAGGGCTGATGGAAGAGGTCGCCACCTTGGTCGTGGAGAAAGCTTCTGCCAAACAGCTGGAACTCGTGATTGACGTGGCTGCGGATGTGCCCCCTTTGCTGGTGGGCGACGCGCTGCGTTTGCGCCAGATTCTCATCAACTACGCCAACAACGCCGTCAAGTTTACGCATGAAGGCTCGATCGTCATCAACGTGCGGTTAGTGGAGCGCACCGCCAATGACGCGCTGCTGCGCTTCGAAGTGCAAGACACCGGCATTGGACTCACACCGGAGCAGATCAGTCGCCTGTTTCAGAGCTTTGCGCAGGCGGATGCCTCCACCACCCGCAAGTACGGTGGTACCGGGTTGGGGCTGGCAATCTCCAAGCAGCTGGCCGCACTCATGGGCGGATCGGTCGGGGTGCAGAGCGAATCCGCAAAAGGTTCGACGTTTTGGTTTACCGCCCGCCTGGCGCTGAACAACGACAGTGTCGCCCGGCGTGTGCCCCTGCCAAACATGCGCGGTAAGCGGGTGCTGGTGGTAGACGACAACGCGCACGCCCGCGCGGTACTGCAGGGCTTGCTGAATAACCTGGGGTTTGACACGGTGCAGGCCGAATCGGGCCAGGCCGCGCTGGAACGCATCCAAGCGAGCCAGGTGCCGTTTGATGCGGTGCTGCTGGACTGGCAGATGCCCACCATGGACGGGCTGCAAACGGCGAAAGAGATTCGGCGGCTGATAGCCCAGGGCGATATGCAATCAATAGGTAAGCCCCAACTGGCCATGGTGACCGCCTACTCGCGCGAAGACCTGCTGCCCCAGGCGGCCAGCCTGGGCATTACCGAAGTGCTGGCAAAGCCGGTCAGCCCATCCACACTATTGGATGCACTGATGCGGCTGATGGGTCACGGGCATTTTCACTCCCAAAGCGACGGTCAGTCAGCAGACCGGCGCTCGCCCTCCCGGACGAAACATCGGGAGCTGTGGCGCACGCGTGTGCTGCTGGCCGAAGACAACCGGCTGAATCAACAGGTGGCTTGCGAGTTGCTGGCGGATCTAGGAGTGCACGTCAGGGTGGCATCTAACGGACGCATTGCCGTGGAGATGGCAAGCCAAGAACACTTTGACGCCATCCTGATGGACATGCAGATGCCCGAGATGGATGGGCTGGACGCGACGCGCACACTGCAGGCGATGCCCGGTTGGCGCAATGTACCCATCATCGCCATGACCGCCAACGCCATGACCGCCGACCGCAAGCGCTGCCTGGACGCGGGGATGGTGGACTTTGTGGCCAAGCCGATTGAGCCAGACCAACTGTTTGATACTCTTTTGCGCTGGACCCGGAAGGACGACCCAACCGAAGGTTCGAAGTCAACAAGCACGGCTGTGCCCGCTGGCAGTGCAGCGCCATCCGCTGCGGCGCCCCTTGCGATGCTTCTGCTCCCGCCGCAGGTTGAAGGCCTGGATTTGCAGGCCGGGCTGCGCCGTGTAGCCGGCCGTGAGGACCGGTATCTCGAGTTGTTGCGTAACTTTGCGGTCGAGCAAAGCGATGCGCCGCAGCGCATCAAAGCTGCCCTGGGCGATGACAAGGCAGACGAAGCAGAACGCATGGCCCACACGCTCAAGGGGCTGGCCGGCACCATTGGTGCGCATGCGCTTTGTGATGCTGCGTACATGCTGGAGGAGTCCATCCACGCGGACCCGTCCGCAGCAGCGCTGGGAGAAGTGCAGTACTTGTTGGATGCCTTGCTGGCAGCGTTGCGACCATTGCTGGATCGGCTGGACAACCAATGCATTGGCACTGTGCCCGCGTTAAATGCATCGGCCATCAAACCGGCAATAGACAAGCTTGTCGCTCTGCTGCGGGACGATGATGCCAACGCCCAGCGGCACTTTAAGGAGCATCAAGAAGTGCTGTGCAGCGCACTGGGAGAACATTTCACTTCGATCCAGAACGCGGTCAATGCCCTCGCGCTGGACGAGGCACTCGCCATTTTGGAAGCGCGCAACCCGTGACGGATACCAGGCGCTACTGCATCGTCTAAGTAGACTCCATCGTGGCGAATAACCGCATGACGCCGAGTATGGGACAAAAAGCAACACGTCCACCCCAAGGCTGCCACGCAGCGTGCTTCGCATTTACATTGAATCTCCATTGAATTTCGCTGGGAACTGCTTGGCCAGCGCTGCAGCGGTGGTGTCGGCGACGGCGTACATATGGTCTTTCATGGCCAGCCAGGTGCGAGCCTCATCGGCGTATTGCTTGGCTTCAAGCTGCTGAATTTGCTGCACATGATGGCCGCCATGGGCCAACAGCATGCCGCGCACGCCATCAAGCGGCAAGTGGGGGTTGGCACTGCTAAGGAAGCGGGCCAGCGCGTCGGCGTTGTCGAACATCGCCTTGCGTGCGTTGTCCTGTTTTTCGCTGCTCTTGGCAACGGTTGCCTGCAAGTAGCCTTTGACCGCACCGTAGTGGCCCGCCAGCAATTCGAAGAGTTTGGCCGAGGCCGCGTCGCCATAGAAGGGTTGCATGGATGCGGCAATCTCTTTGGCGTTGCTTACTGCCGCGTTTTCCGCTGCGGCTGCGGCAGATGGGTTGCCTGCGAGGGTTTCGGACACTACGGCACGCACCCAGAAGGCATGGCCCAGCCAGAGGTCGCGCAGAGCGGCGTCGGTTTGTTCCAGTTTTGTGCTGTTGACGCTGGCGGGTGCCGCATGGCGCGTAGTGTGGGCAAAGCTGGGGCCGTGCATGTTGACAAGCAAGAGCCCAAGGGCAAGTAGCTTGCTGGCGGAGGGGATCAATTTCATGGCTGTTCCTTTGTTGTAAATGGGTTTGATGAGAGTGTGTTGTGACTGGCCTAGGTGTTCAGAGGGTCATGGGCGATTCCTTTGGAGTGGGTCGGTGCAGGTCCGCGAAAGATGTGGCTGGCGCGCGTTTTCAAGTGGCCGTTGCGCAACAAGATAAGGGTAGGAATGTCAGCAAAGGGTGCATGACCGGTCCCAGAGCCCAAGCGCAGCCAACTGCCGGCGGGGTAGCGCCCTGCCTGGTCTTGCAACTCACCGGTTAACACAAAGATTTCTTCGCCACGCGGATGCTGATGCAAGGGGACATGCGTGCCGGGCCGCCAGGAGACCAGCATGTGTCGGTGGTCGGTCTCGGTCAGCATGGCCACCGCCATTCCCTGCACCGCACCCGCGGACCAACGCAGGTCCTTGCCCCGCAGTGAACTGTCCACAGCGGAGGCTGCCAACGGGTCTTGCCAGACCAGCACGCGTGCACCGTCCGCACCGGCCGTGGGCAGCGCGTCAGCGCCGCGGTTGAGGAAGCTACCAGCCGGATAGATCACACCCGCCGCATGCAGACTGCCATCCAGCACATACAGGTCGCAGCGTTGGCGCATTGCCAAGCTTGGCAATGCGTTGGCCGCAACACAGAGCATGCCGCTCCAGCTTCGGTCTGAAATAAATGTCATATCTGCATTAATATGCGAGCGGACGGTGGATTCAGATGGGCTCAGTGCGTGCATCACTGCTCTCCTGGTTTTGTTGCAAATGTTGTCGCAGTGTAGAAATTTTGTGGCTGGGATACTACGACCCGGCAGCACATTAGTTATGATGAAAATGGATGAATAACGGTCTCTACGAACATCTCGAAGTTTTTGTCGCCATTGCACAGGCCCGCAGCCTGACCGGTGCGTCGATCAGCAGCGGCATTGCGCAGGCCACCATCAGTCGCCAACTGGCTGCGCTGGAAAAGCATTTGGGCTGCAAGCTGTTTCGCCGCTCCACGCGCGCCATCAGCCTGACCGAGGCGGGCCAGATCTATTTGCGCCAGGCACTGCATATCGTGGAGTTGATGCAGGCGGCACAG
>JBBQBG010000137.1:0-10176 GCA_038317285.1 Burkholderiales bacterium
TAAAAACGGCATGCAGATGACCTGGGAAGTGACCACCGAAAGAGAGGGTGCTACCAGGCCCGCCTGCGTGGCCGAGTCGATTGCGCGGCACTATCCCTGAAACCCGTTTTGCCGCCAGGCCTCAAATACGGTCACGGCCACTGCGTTGGAGAGGTTGAGGCTACGCTGGCCCGCCACCATGGGCAGTTTCAAGCATTGTGTTGGAGCAAAGTGGGCGCGCACCGCCTCAGAGAGGCCCCGCGTCTCGGCGCCAAAAACCAACCAATCGCCTGGGCGGAAGGCGGAACCGAACACCTGGCCCGTGCCCTTGGTGGTCAACGCAAACAGGCGATCTCTGGCGGGCTCCTCGGCATCCAGAAACGCCTGCCAATCGGCGTGCACCCGCAGCGTGGCGTACTCGTGGTAATCCAGCCCGGCGCGGCGCATGTGCTTATCGTCCATGGAGAAGCCCAAAGGTTCGATCAAATGCAGCGTGCAGCCAGTGTTGGCAGCCAGGCGTATGACGTTACCCGTGTTGGGTGGGATTTCGGGTTCGACGAGGACGATATTAAACATGGTGCTTATTGTCGCCATTTGTGAAATACGCTTCTAGCCCTCGTGCGTATTGCTTGAGCAGCTATTGATTCAATAGCGAACGGCGCGTGCTACTCTGTGCGGGCCAGTACCAGCGCGGTGATATGCGCAGCTCCGGCACTGCGCAATACAAGGGCGGCAGCGTGCAGCGATGCGCCACTGGTCATCACATCATCGAGCAGAACCACGCGTTTGTTTTTGACGCGGTGACTTTGCAGTGGGTCGACGGCGAACGCGTCTTGTACCGCTTTCAAGCGCGCACTGCGGGGCAGCGTGCGTTGCGGCGCTGTATCCCGCACGCGCAGCAAAACGCCATGCGCCACCTTGGGGGTATCCAGCGCGCAGGCCAAAACATGGGCCTGGTTGTAGCCCCGTTCGCGCAGACGTTCTTTGGATAGTGGCATGGGCAGCAGGAGATCGGCCGAATCCAGCGCCGGCTCAACCCACGGCGCCGCTCGCAGCAGTGCGGCAAAGCTGGCGGCCCAGCCGGGCCGTTGGTGGAACTTGAAGTCTGCCACCAGCGTAGACCACGGGTAGGCATAGGGTACGGCTGCCAGGCAAGCGTCCAATGGCGGCGGCTTCACCATGCAGCCGCCGCACTGGTGCACGCCCGGCACAACCGGCAAAGCGCAGGTCGTGCAACGTGCCACCGGTTGGGCAAATGCGGCTACACAGGTCTCGCAAATGCTGTGGGCGGGCCAGGCGTGGCAGACCGCGCACTGGCTGGGCAGGCGTCGGGAGAGACCTTGTAGCAGTTGGCGCAACACCCAGCCAATATACTCGGGCCGCCATCTTGCCCCTAGCGCCGCTTCAGCCCCATGTCTTCCGATCTGCCCCCCACCATAGCCCCCAGTGCGGCCGCGCGCTGGGCCACGTTACTGCCGGCCACATCGCCCTGGTTGCATGAGGAAGTGGCCCGCCGCATGGAGCAGCGGCTGCAGTGGATGACCTTGCAACCCGAAAGTTGGGTGCATTGGGAGCCGTTGCTCGGCGGTGTGCAGGCACATGCCCGGTTGGCCGCGCGCTACCCCCATTCGGTGTGTTATGCGGCACTAGCCCTCGCAGAGCATACGCAGGCAGCTAGAAAATTGATAGCGCCCGAGTGGTGGAACCTCGCGCGGTGGACCGGCCCGGCCTTGCACTTTGGCCTGCCCGAGCGGCCCGCGCAGATGCTGTGGGCCAACATGGCGTTGCATATGGCGGCTGACCCGCAGGCGCTGATCGCCCAATGGCACCGCTTGCTGCAGCCCCAGGGTTTTTTGATGTTTTCCTGCCTGGGCCCTGACACATTGCGCGAATTGCGTGCCTTGTATGCGGCCCAGGGCTGGCCGCCAGCCTCGCATGCCTTTACCGATATGCACGACTGGGGCGACATGCTGGTGCATGCTGGCTTCTCGGAGCCAGTCATGGATATGGAGCGCATCACGCTGACGTTCTCCACACCCGAGCGTTTGCTGGCCGAACTGCGTGGGTTGGGCCGCAACCTGCACCCGCAGCGGTTTGCGACGCTGCGTGGGCGCGCTTGGCATGGTCAACTGTTGTCGCAACTGGGTCAATTGGCCGAAGCGGATAGTGACGGGCAGTTGCGGCTGACCTTCGAGATCGTCTACGGCCACGCGTTCAAGGCCCCCCCGCGATTGGCGGTCGCGCCAGAGACCTCGGTGTCGCTCGATGCGATGCGCGATGCCTTGCGCCAAGGCAGGAGAAACGGCCCCTCAGCGTGACTTGCGGGCACACCGTGCACCGGAGATGCCTATTTGTAGAGGGATGGTCGGCTACAATATCTGGCAACCCGCGTTCTTGCCTTTCCTGTCTGCCCGTAGCCATTTTGCGCGTGCCGGAGCAGGTCATGGCACTGTTTAATCTGATTCGACGAAGAAATGACCAAGATGAAGAGCATTTTCAATAAATTGGCTTCACTGCTCCTCGCGGCGAGCGCCTGGGCCGGTACTGCAGCATTCAGTCTGGCACATGCGGTCAACGACCTGCCCGGTGGCCCGGCGGTAAACCAGTTGAACCTGCACCCCCCCGTCACGATCATTGCTAAAGAGCAGGCGTGGTTGCATTGGTTCATGCTGATTCTCTGTACCGCCATCTTTGTGGGTGTGTTCTCGGTGATGTTTTACTCCATCTGGAAGCACCGCAAGTCCAAGGGGCACAAGCCCGCCACCTTCCATGAATCTGTGCTGGTGGAAGTGATTTGGACCATCATCCCTTTTGTTATCGTGATTCTGATGGCTTTGCCCGCGACCAAGGTCATTGTGGCAATGAAGGACACGACCAATGCCGACCTGACCATCAAGGCCACCGGCATGCAGTGGAAGTGGGGCTATGACTACCTCAAAGGCGAAGGCGAAGGTATCGGCTTTGTCTCGACGCTGGACAACGCGCAGCGTGTCATGTCCGACACGGGCGGCCCGAAAAAGGGTGAAGTTGCGCCAGATGACTACCTGTTGAAGGTTGACCACCCCCTGGTTGTACCAGTCGACAAAAAAATCCGCATCATTACCACCGCCAACGACGTGATCCACGCCTTTGCTGTGCCGTCGTTCGGTATCAAGCAGGATGCCATTCCCGGTTTTGTGCGAGATACCTGGTTCCGCGCCGAGAAAATCGGCGACTTCTACGGCCAATGCCAAGAGTTATGCGGCAAAGAGCACGCCTACATGCCGATCCATGTGAAGGTGCTGTCGGCTGAGGACTACTCCAAGTGGGTAGCCGGTGAAATGAAGGCCATGGCGGCCAAGGCGGATGACCCCTCCAAAGTATGGGAGCTAGCCGACCTGATGAAGCGCGGCGAAAAAGTTTATGCCGGTACCTGCGCTGCCTGTCACCAAGCCAATGGCAAGGGCGCAGGCCCGATCAAGCCATTGGATGGCGCGCCCGTGGTACTGGACGCTGACAAGAGTAAGCAGATCCTCGTCTTGCTCAATGGCCAGAACAACGGTGCCATGCCGTCCTGGAAAGCCCTGAGCGATACCGATATTGCTGCTGTCATCAGCTATACCAAGAACAACTGGTCCAACAAGACGGGTCAGGTCGTGCAACCGTCGGACGTGGCGGCTTTGCGCAAGTAATTTGCGCACCTGCTATCAACGCCGACTGAACGAAATTAGTGAATTGAGAAGGAAACCAGGATGAGTGCCGTTCTAGACCACCACGACCATGACCACGATGACCACGATCACCACGCCCCAACGGGCTGGAAGCGCTGGGTCTATGCGACCAACCACAAAGATATCGGAACGCTCTACTTGCTGTTCTCGTTCACGATGTTGATGATCGGTGGCCTTTTGGCGATGATCATCCGCGCAGAGCTGTTCCAGCCTGGCCTGCAATTGGTCAATCCTGAGTTGTTCAACCAGCTCACCACCATGCACGGCATCATCATGGTGTTTGGAGCCATCATGCCGGCCTTTGTTGGCTTTGCAAACTGGATGATTCCATTGCAAATCGGCGCGGGAGACATGGCGTTTGCCCGCATGAACAACTTCAGTTTCTGGCTGTTGATTCCTGCTGCGCTGATGCTGGTGGGATCGTTCTTCATGCCCGGTGGCGCACCTGCCGCAGGCTGGACACTCTACGCACCGCTGACCCTGCAAATGGGCCCCAGCATGGATGCCGGTATTTTTGCAATGCACATTCTGGGTGCGAGTTCGATCATGGGCTCCATCAACATCATCGTCACCATTTTGAACATGCGCGCGCCTGGCATGACATTGATGAAGATGCCGATGTTCTGCTGGACGTGGCTGATCACTGCGTACCTGCTGATTGCCGTGATGCCGGTGTTGGCTGGTGCCATCACCATGACGCTGACCGATCGCCACTTTGGCACCAGTTTCTTCAACCCCGCTGGCGGTGGCGATCCGGTGATGTACCAGCACATCTTTTGGTTCTTCGGTCACCCTGAGGTGTACATCATGATCCTGCCGGCTTTCGGCATCATCAGCCAAGTGATACCTGCGTTTTCACGCAAGCGCTTGTTCGGCTACGCTTCCATGGTCTACGCCACGTCATCGATTGCGATTCTGTCGTTCATTGTGTGGGCGCACCATATGTTCACCACGGGCATGCCGGTGACAGGTCAGCTGTTTTTCATGTATGCCACGATGTTGATCGCCGTGCCCACGGCCGTAAAGATCTTCAACTGGATCGCCACCATGTGGCAAGGCTCCATGACCTTTGAGACGCCCATGCTGTTCGCAGTCGGCTTTATCTTTGTGTTCACCATGGGTGGCTTCACCGGCTTGATTCCCGCCGTCGCGCCCATCGATATCCAGTTGCAAGACACCTACTACATCGTCGCCCACTTCCACTATGTGCTGGTGGCGGGTTCGCTGTTTGCGATGTTCTCGGGCTTCTACTATTGGGTCCCGAAGTGGACCGGTGTGATGTACAGCGAGTTCCGCGGCAAGCTGCACTTCTGGTGGTCTTTGATCGCGTTCAACGTGACATTCTTCCCCATGCACTTCCTGGGTCTGGCCGGTATGCCACGTCGCTACGCCGATTACCCCATGCAGTTTGCCGACTTCAATGCGGTGGCTTCGGTAGGTGCCTTCTTCTTCGGAGCCGCCCAGTTGTATTTCTTTTTCTTCATCGTGTTGCCTGCCATGCGGGGCAAGGGCGAAAAGGCATCGCAAAAACCTTGGGAAGCCGCCGAAGGGTTGGAGTGGGAAGTGCCATCGCCCGCACCCTTCCACACCTTTGAGACACCGCCCAAACTGGACGCTACTGCAACCAAGATCATTGGTTGAATAGCATGACGACGCCCGAGCAAAAGAAAGCCAACACCAGAACCGGTCTGATTCTGGCCTCCATTGCGGTTTTGTTTTTTGTGGGTTTTATGGCCCGCATGGTCTTGCTGAGCAAATAAACCATGCTTTTGCAGCGTGAAAATGTCCGCATGGTGCGCAAGCTGGCTGTTGTTGCAGCCTGCATGTTCGTCTTCGGGTATGCGCTGGTGCCTATCTACAAGACCATTTGCGAGATGACCGGCATCAATATACTGGCCTTGGGGGAGCAAGCAATACCGGGTGCGAAACCCACGCTGCCGACCAATACCCAGGTCGACCTGAGCCGCACCATCACGGTGGAATTTGATGCCAACAGCCGCGGCCCATGGGAGTTCAAACCGGCGCAGCGGTCTTTGCAGGTGCACCCTGGTGAATTAACGACCGTGATGTACGAGTTCCAAAATACACAAAACCGGCGCATGTCGGCGCAGGCCATTCCCAGCTATGCGCCACAGCAAGCTAGTTCGCATTTCAACAAGTTGGAATGCTTTTGTTTTAACCAGTACACACTGGAACCGGGCGAGAAGAAATCCTGGCCTGTGGTTTTTTATATCGATTCCAAGCTGTCCAAAGACGTGTCGACCATTACCTTGTCGTATACGTTCTTTGAAGTCGGCGGCAAGACACCTGCTGCACCCCTGGCGCAAGCGCCTGCCGACGGCGGGGGCCCCACGTGAGCCACAAGGCGACAGATGGACAAGCAGTTGCCGCGCCTCCTTCCGTGTGGCGCAGCATCAGAATGGTGGCATGGTCGTTTTTGGGTATTCGTGGCAACCGCGCGTACCAGGAGGACCTCAGCAAGGTCAATCCCATGCATGTGTTGGCAGTCGCCTTGGTGGGCGTGCTGCTGCTGGTGGTGGGTTTGATCAGTTTGGTTCATTGGGTCGTTGCAAAGTAAATAACTTGTGGGACTGACCGAAGCCGCAAGGCGGCAAGCTCTGTCCTCAACTGATTGGAATAGGAGAAAGAAATGAGTTCATCAACACACGGCGCAACACCGTATTACTTTATACCCGGCCCCTCTCGCCATCCGGCAATGGCGGCATTGGGTCTGTTTTTCGTCATCTTGGGCGCTGGCCAGTGGATCAATGGCGAGGATTGGGGCAAGTACGCTTTGATGCTGGGCATGGTCTGGTGGTTGTTTGTGCTGTACCAGTGGTTTGGCCAATCGATCAGCGAAAGCCAGGGCGGTCAGTACGGGCACAAAGTTGACCTATCCTACCGCTGGAGCATGACCTGGTTCATCTTCTCCGAAGTGATGTTCTTCGGTGCTTTCTTCACGGCACTGTGGTGGGCACGTTCGCATTCGCTGCCAGCATTGGGCAGCCTGGACAATGCAATTTTGTGGCCCGGCTTCAAGGCCGTGTGGCCTAGCTTGGCAGTGGGTGCGACTGCCTCTCCTGCTGGCATAGTTGAGCCTTTCACGACCATGGGACCATGGCCACTGCCGACTATCAATACCGCCATTCTGTTGACATCCGGTGTGACGCTGACCATAGCCCACCATGCACTGATCCAGGGCAATCGTGCCAAGACATTGGCTTTCATGTGGATCACCGTGCTGCTGGGCGTGACCTTCTTGTTTGTCCAGGGCTATGAATACCACCACGCGTACAGCGAGTTGAATCTCAAGCTCAGCTCTGGCGTCTATGGCTCAACTTTCTTCATGTTGACCGGCTTCCACGGTTTCCACGTGTTTGTCGGCATGTTGATGCTGCTGTTCATCACGCTGCGTTTGCAAAAAGGCCACTTCACGGCAGAGCGACATTTCGGTTTTGAAGGCGCCGCCTGGTACTGGCACTTTGTGGACGTCGTGTGGTTGGGCCTTTATATTTTGGTGTACTGGCTCTGATTGCACCGTTGCCGCATGCAAAAGGCACCGCTTGCGGTGCCTTTTTGGTTGTTGCGAGTTGCAAGTGTTCGTGTGCACCACTGGTTTTTTCATTGCCCCGCTTGTATGCCGGTAGGGTGGATGTAGCCCAGCTTCCAGGCTATCAGCACGCAAACAAATAGCAAGATGGACAACCCCACCCGAGCGGCCAACGCCCGCGCCATCTTTTGCGAGGTTTTGGCGCCGTCACGCCCGCCGCGCATCATAAAGAAAAGGGCAAGGCCCAGGCTGGAAAGTATGGCCAAGAAGCCAATGGTTGCAAGGTACGTCATGTACAGGATTATCTGGTGAATGCCCGTTTGAAGTTTGTGCTGGTCACAGTGGCCGCCCTTTTGGCGATAGGCTCGACCACGAGCCTCGGGTTTTGGCAGTTGTCACGTGCCGCGCAAAAACAGGCGCACCAAGCGTCTGTGGATGCCCAAACCGCCAAGTCGCCCCTGACCGTGGAAGCTTTACTGGCCGCCAACGACACTACGATTTTGCTGCACCAGCGGGCGCACCTGCGCGGTAGTTGGGCACCCAAGTCCCTGGTGTTCCTGGACAACCGACCCATGAATGGGCGCGTGGGTTTTGTGGTCATGATGCCGTTTGTGCTGGAGGGCGGTCGAGGTGCTCTGGCAGTGCAACGCGGCTGGGTGCCGCGTGGTTTTGACGATCGCAGCCGGGTGCCGCACATACCAACCCCAGAAGGCGTGGTCGAGATCGAAGGCCGCATGGCCTTGCCACCGTCAGACCTGTATTCCCTTGGCGAATCAACGGCTGGCTTGATCCGGCAAAATCTAGACCTGCCACAGTTCAGGCTGGAGACCGGATTGCCACTGCTGCCGTTGACGCTGCAACAAACCGGTGCCAACGCCGAAGGCTTGCTGCGCGACTGGCCCGTTGTGAATGCCGGGATTGAGAAGAACTACGGCTACGCTGCCCAATGGTTTGGCATGGCGGCCCTATTCGCGGCGCTTTACCTGTGGTTTCAGATTATTCGCCGCTTTACGAACCGTCCAAAGGACTTTGCATCCAATGTCTAGTGCCCCTTCCAGCCACGATCAGCCTTTGGGGTTGACCGTACACACGCTGCCCGAACCCCTGAAGATGGCGGCCCATGCTGCCAGTCGTACGCGCCTTGGGCGTTTGAAAATGCTGGCGGTCTTGCTGATATGTGCCGCCCCGGTGATCGCCTCCTATATGACCTTTTACGTCGTGCGCCCCGAAGGCAGACGTAATTTTGGTGAACTAATCGATCCGCAGCGCAGCTTGCCCGATGTGGCAGGCAACACGCTGGATGGCAAGGCCATCAATCTGAAAGAATTGAAAGGCCAATGGTTGCTGGTCAGCGTGTCCCCGGCCGTTTGTGCCGAGCAGTGCGCACGCCACCTCTACCTGCAACGCCAATTGCGTGAAGGCCTGGGCAAGGAAAAAGAGCGGCTAGACTGGGTCTGGCTGGTCAACGATGCGGCACCCGTCGCACCCGCCCTCATGCCGGCGTTGAAGGAAGCCACCGTTGTTCGCGTTGCGCCGTCGGCGCTGTCGCAATGGCTTGCGCCGCAATCAGGTCATGCCTTGGAAGAACACCTATACCTGGTTGACCCCCTAGGCAACTGGATGATGCGCTTTCCGGCCAACCTCGACAATCAGGGGGCGACCAGCGTCAAGCGCGACCTCGACCGCCTCTTGCGCGCCGCATCCCACTGGGACAAGGCCGGACGCTAAGCCACGCTGAGGGATACCCCATGCACGTTGCCGCCCTGTACGATCTATCACCTGCCCTTCGTTTGTTGCTGATTGGCGCTTTGCTGGCGTCCGGTCCCTTGTTGCTGGTGTACCTGCGGACGCGACGCACAAGCCCCCTGGGGCGTTTGCATGCGCTGACGCTGGTCACCCTGTTTTTGACATTCGATCTGGTGTTGTTTGGCGCCTTTACCCGTTTGACCGACAGCGGTTTGGGTTGCCCAGATTGGCCCGGCTGCTATGGCAACGCCAGTCCCATAGGCGCCAGCGACCACATCGACGCGGCGCAGCAGGCCATGCCCACCGGACCGGTGACGTCGGGCAAGGCCTGGGTGGAGATGGTGCACCGCTACATGGCCATGGGTGTTGGCCTGTTGGCGGTCGTGTTGGCGGTCTTCGCTTGGCAGCAACGCAAACCGCGCGATCGGCGTATGGGTGTCAGCCCCTGGTGGGCCACGGTGACCACCGTGTGGGTCTGCATACAAGGCACCTTTGGTGCGCTTACTGTGACCATGAAGCTGTTCCCCGCCATCGTGACCTTGCACCTGTTGGGCGGGTATGTTTTGTTGGGGCTACTCACGGTGCAGGCTACATTGCTGGCACGCCAACAGAATCCGATGGTCACGCCGACGCGACTATGCGTCCCCGCATCCTTGCGCACCTGGGCGGCACTAGCCTTGCTGCTGCTGGCATTGCAGGCGGCTTCAGGCGCTTGGGTCAGCACCAACTATGCGGTCCTGGCCTGTAGCGAATTCCCGATGTGCCAAGGTAGCTGGTGGCCACAGACGGACTTTGCCCACGGCTTTGAAATTTGGCGCCCTCTGGGCTATTTGCGCGATGGCTCACACATCAGCTTCCAAGGGCTAACTGCGATCCACGTCACGCACCGGCTGCTGGCGGGCGTGACGCTGACATTGCTAGCGGTCCTCGCTCTCTACCTGTTCAAGCGGCCGGCGCTACGCCACCATGGCCGTGCGCTGGGCATCCTGTTGGCGTTGCAATTGGCCACCGGGCTTAGCAATGTGGTGCTGGACTGGCCGCTGGTAGCTGCTGTCTTGCATACCGGCGGTGCCGGTGCCCTGGTCGTGGTTCTGGTCCGGTTGCTGGTAGTCGTCCATTCTTCCTATACTTCTCAACACTCCGCTGTATCCAGCGGAGCAACCCCATCCGGACTGCGCGCATGACAGCCAC
>JBBQBG010000138.1:0-10116 GCA_038317285.1 Burkholderiales bacterium
CGAGATTGCCGGCGCCATGCTGCGCCGCCAACAGGCGCAGGCCATCATCGCGGCGCGCAGCCTGATTGTGCAGGGCGCGGTCGGCATGGTGGAACTGGCTTTGACCGGCCTGCAGGAGCGTGGTCTGGTAGCGCTGGACGATGAACGCAAAGCCGCTATGGTGACCAATTTGCTGGTGGTGTTGTGCTCGGACCACGACGCGCAACCGGTGGTCAACACCGGCACCTTGTACAACTGAAGCGATTGCGGACGCTAAACCTCAATCTCCATGGCCAGTCCCGATAAGAAATCTTTCGCTCTGCGCATAGATCCTGCGCTGTGGGCACAGATTGAGCGGCTGGCCGCATCGGAATTGCGCAGTGTGAATGCCCAGGTGGAGTACCTGTTGCGGGAGGCGGTGAGGTCGCGCTTGGGGGGCCAACGCCCAACACCAAAGCCCGGCGACGAGGACGACAGCGCGTAGGAGTTTGGGCGGCAAAGCGTTTTGCTCCGTGTCCCCCGCCCGCTACGCGGGCTCCTCCTTTACCTGCGCAAAACGCTTTGCCACCCAGACTCCCAGGGCGGATTGTTTTCCGCGTTTCAGGCTGCCCGGTTTTGCAGGGGCAGGTCGTTGACTTGCAGCCCTGCCGCCAGCAACCCTTGCAGCACATCGCCCACCACAATGACGCTGGGGCTGGCCAGTTGTTCGCGGGCAATGGTGGATGCAAGATCGGCCAGCATGCACACGGCCTGGCGTTGCGTGGGCAAGCTGGCGTTCTGGATGATGGCAACCGGTGTGTCGGCATGCAGGCCGTGCAGCAATTCGTCTTGTATAGTCGCCGCACCGCTGACGCCCATGTAGACCACCAGCGTGAGCTTGGCCTGGCGGGCCGTGTGGGCTAGGGCACGCCAGTCGGTACCGGCAGAGCCCGGCTTGGCGTGGCCGGTCACAAAGACGACGCCATGGGCAAATTCGCGGTGTGTCAAAGGCACGCCCAAGGACGATACAGCGGCGATGCCTGCCGTGATGCCGTTGATGACACTTACCCGCACACCAGCGGCCTGCAGCGCTTCCATTTCCTCACCACCACGCCCAAAGATGAACGGGTCTCCACCTTTAAGGCGGACAACGTTTTCACCCTCCAGCGCGGCGGTGACCATCAGCTTCTCGATAAAGGACTGCGGAGTGGACTTGCAGCCGCCGCGCTTGCCCACGTAGACGATGCGGGCGGTGGCTGGGGCGAAGGCGACGATGTCCTCGTTGACCAAATCATCGACCAGCACTACCGTGGCTTGCTGGATGGCCTTCAGGGCCTTGATGGTCAGCAACTCGGGGTCACCTGGGCCTGCGCCTACCAGCGTGACGTGGCCGTATGCGCTGGAGTTGGAAAGATCGTGTTTCATAGTAAATCGACCAGATGCAATATATGGGCCACCTGCTGCGCAATGGGTGTTGGCACCGGCAGTGCACCATCCAGCACGCTGCGAATATAGGCAGCGGTGCTGGCGGCGTCCAGGCCAGACGGCAGATCCGGCAGGGTGGTCAGCGTGCCGTCTTGGTGGGCCTGCTGGTCCACTACCTGGCCGTTGATGAAACCCTGCATCTTGGGCGTGCGCCGGGGGTCGGCCACGGCCTCGCCTTCGGTGCCGCGCAACAGCAAAGCGTTGCCGCCCATCACGGCCAGCGTCTCGGCCATGGAGATGGCGTATTCGGGGTGCGTGTAGCTGCTGACCAGCAGGCTCTTGCCCTCCACCGGGCTCATCAGCTTGACCAGGCTGTGCGCCGGGTTGCGCAGACCGACCACGCGTCGTACATCCAGCAGGCGCTGCAGGCCATCATGCAGCAGGGCGGTTGGCACAAAGGCCACGCTGCCGGGTGCTATGGATTCAATAGCTGCTTGTGCAGGTACGGCGAGGGCTAGCAGCACTTCTGATGTATAGACCCGGCGCGATTCGGTGGCCGTGCCATGCACCAGCACGGGCAGGCCTTCGCGCGCCAGCAATAGCGCCAGCAAGGGCGTCAGCACCGGCAGCTTGCGTGCGCCGTTGTAGCTGGGTATGACGATGGTAGGTCGCGTAGTGCTGGCCGGGATGCAGTGCAGGCGCTGGTGCGTGGCATCCAGAAAACCGGCCATCTCTTGTGCGGTCTCGCCCTTGATGCGCATGGCCAGGCAGAAGGCGCCGATTTCCAGATCCGTTACCGCGCCATCCAGCACCTGGCCAAACAGGTCCGCCGCCTGCTCGCGGTTCAGCGGTCTGGCGCCCTGGCTGCCGCGGCCGATTTCTTTGATGTAATGTGCGATGCCCATACGGCTATTGTCCCGCAGGCTTGATAACTCTGGGTTATGAGCTAAAGCTCACGCTTATGGCTGACAATTTGCAGCGCAAAGAGCCCTTGTCACAACATAACCGTACTTTTGGCTTGGTTCGCGGGTATCTGGTAGAGCACGACATCAAGCGCATCCATAAACTCATTGATCCTGATCGGCTTGGTCAGATAGCGTATGAAACCCGCCTTCAGACCCTTGTCGATGTCGTGCAGATTGGCGTTTGCCGACACTGCAATGATGGGGATGTGCGCCGTCTGCGGATTGCCCCGCAATAATTGCAGAGCCTCCAGTCCATTGATGCCTGGCATGTTTATATCCATCAAGATGAGATCAGGCAGATGCTCTTGCGCCATTTGTACGCCCAGGTGACCATCCACTGCGGTCAATAGTTTCAAATCGTTTCGCCGTTGAATCAAATGCTCGACCAGAGCCATGTTGGCAGGGTTGTCTTCCACATAGAGAACGGTGCGTTGCGTAACATTCGCCGTGCTCGCGGTAGGCGCCATCGCAATAGTGTCGCCAACGCCCTGCATGGGCGTCGCCGATTCGGTCAACAGCGGAAGCTCGAACCCGAAGGTGCTACCGATGCCTACTTCGCTACGCACGCTGATTACTCCGCCCATCAGCTCTACCAGCTGTTTGGTCACGACCAGACCGATGCCGTTGCCTTCGGTGTCGCTGGTTTCCTGGCCGAGTCGGTTAAATGGCTGGAACAACTGCTCTACCAAAGCCGGTGTCAGGCCAAGCCCTGTATCACTCACGCTGACACGTATCCGGTGCGCCGCCAAAATCTCGCAGCTTACGGTGACGGCCCCTTCGTGACGGTTATATTTGATCGCGTTTGACAGCAGGTTAATCATCACCTGCTTGATGCGGGTCTTGTCGGCATTGACATAGCATTTAGTCATGTCTTCAGGAAAACGGACCGTGATGTTATGCGTCTTTGCCATCGGAATGATGACCATCTGACAATCGCGCAAGGTCTCCGACAAGTCGATTGTCTCTTGCTCCATCAACGATTTTCCAGATTCAATGAGCGCCAGGTCGAGAATTTCATCGATCAGTTTCAGTAGATACCAACCACCTTTCAATATCTGATCGATAGATGTCTTCTGCGTGGGGGTCGGTAGCGGTGTGGCCGTTTCCATCAACTGGGCGAACCCCAACACCGCGTTCAACGGCGTACGCAATTCATGGCTCATGTTGGACAAGAAATCTGATTTGGCCCTGTTCGCCTTTTCAGCCACCGCGCGCGCATTCCAACTCTATATGCTTGTGCTTGAGGACTGCCTCGATCTGCTTGCGAGCGGTATTGTCGGTGCCGATGAAGAGATAGCCGATGATTTCTTTCTGCTCGCCGCGCAAGGCGGTCACAGAGACAATCGCGGGGAAGCGTGTGCCATCCGGTCTGACGTAGGTCAGTTTGACGATGTCTTCGATATCGCGCGACGCTTTATAGATCAATGCATCCAAACCAGTCGCGATCCTTGTTCCAAAATTCAAGCTGATATCTGCCGCCCGCGCAATGTTTTCCTCGGGATCGGCCAGGCTGTCGGGCGTGAGCTTGTTGATCACATCGGCTGCCCGGTATCCCAGCATACGCTCGGCACCGACGTTAAAAATCTGAATCACGCCTTGACGATCGGTCGCGATGTAGGAGAAATGGGGATTGTTGAAGATCGCCGTTTGAAGCGCGTCCGTTTGCGGGGTCGGTGATTGGCGCTCCGACGCTGCCGGTTCAAAAGAAGACATATCGTTCCTGTGAGAATGGTTAGGGTTTTGAACCTGCAAAATTCTGGTCCTGTGTCGACTTTCGAGTAGCCGCCTGAAAGGCTACTCCCAGTCATTTTTGCCAGTATGTTAGCCCAGGTTGAAAGGCTGCATGCGCAGCAATGGCGTCAAATATGCTGCTGCGCAGAGCGCCAGCCGTGGGCCCCATGGAGTCGGGGAAATTTCTGCAAACTCGGACGAAAAACTCTCCTTGCGAAGGCCGATTCTTTGCGTTCAACCAGAAACGTCCGGTCTGTCGAATTTTCCATGCGGCGCAAGGAGAGGTTGCCGCTCTTGGTGATGAACCTAAGACTGCAACGTTGCATCGCGCTGGCTTGCGGGAATGGACAGCCGCACCATGCGCTTGACCTCGGGCAGGCAGGAGCCGCAGTTGGTGCCACATTTCAGCGCGCTCTGCAGTTGGACTAGGCGCTGGTCTTCAATGCCCTTGCACTGGATCAGTTGCGCTGCAATGTCCGACTCGGTGATGTTGAAGCAGGTGCAGATCTGCTTGCCACGCGACTGCACGGCCAGCGGCGGCTTGGCGCCCGGCACCAGCAACATGCGGCCATAGGCTTGTGCCGGTAGTTCGTCTTGCAGCAGCGTTTTGATCCAGGTTTGGGCGCTGGTGTCGCCAGCCAGCAAGAAGGCGTTGAGCCGTGCTTCGCCCTTGGCATCGCCTGCACTTGTTGCGGGCAGCAGTTGCACAGCACGTCGCTGGCCACGTTTTTTGTCGGCGTAGCGCAGAACGTCGGCGCCGCCCAGCCCCAGCAGAGCCTCGATGTGGGCCAACACCGCATCGTCAGGCGTGTCGTAAGCGGCGGCGCGAAACAGCAAGCCACTGCGCTCGCGGCCAAAGGGGGTGCAACTGGCAAAGGCAAACTTGCCCATCAGTGCCTTGAGTTCTTCCCGTGCCTGGAGTGCCACATCGTCGGGCAGCCAGGCGATGCCCAGCAGTGACCAGGGCATTTCGGCCTTCAGCACCTTGATGGCGGCGTGTTTGAACTCGGGTTGTTTGGACGTGGGGCAATAGGCCGGGCTGGTCAGCGCGTTGACACCAGCCAGCCGTTCGCCGGTGCTGCTGGCACCGCTCAAAAATTCTTCTCCCCAATGCATAGCGATGAAAGTTTGCTGCGGGGGCAGCGATGCACTGGCCATCACCGGCACCACGATGGAGCCGCGTTTACCGGTGACGTGCACCAGGTCGCCGTCTTTTAACTGGCGGTGCTCCATGTCTTGCGCATTCATCTCGATGCTGGGCTCGGCCACATGGCCAAACAGGCGGCCCAGCGTGCCGGTGCGGCTCATGCCATGCCACTGGTCGCGCAGGCGGCCGGTGTTGAGCGACAACGGGTAGCGGGCCTCGCGCGGCTCGGCCACCGGTTTGTATTCGGTGTTGGCAAACTTGGCCTTGCCATCGGCAGTGGGGAAGATGCCATCCTCGTACAGGCGTACTTTGCCGATGGCCTGGCCCTCAGCCAAGGGCCATTGCTGTGGGCCTTGCGCGTCGAGCATGGCGTAAGACATGCCGGTGATGTCCAGGTCTTGGCCACGGGTGGATTCGCGGTGTTCGTTCCACACCGACTCGGGTGTGGGGTAGGGGAAGAGACTCCGTTCGCCCTGAGCTGGTCGAAGGGCTTCGACAGGCTCAGCCCGAACGGAGATTTTTTCAAGCCGTTGTGCGAAATCCACAGCGATGGACCAGTCATGCCGCGTTTCGCCCGGCGCAGGTACAGCCGGGCGCACGCGGCTGATGCGGCGTTCGCTGTTGGTGACCGTGCCATCTTTTTCGCCCCAGGTGGTGGCGGGCAGCAACAGGTCGGCATAACGGCAAGTGGCGGTCGTGGAAAAGGCTTCTTGCACGATGACCAGCTCGGCCCGCTCCAGCGCGCGGCGCACCGTGGCCTGGTCGGGCATGCTCTGCGCCGGATTGGTGCAGGCAATCCACAGGGCTTTGATCTGGCCATCAGCCGCGGCCTGGAACATCTCCACGGCCGTCTTGCCGGGTTTGTCGGGCACCGACGGCACACCCCACAGCGCGGCCACTTCGGCGCGGTGTGCGGGGTTGGCCAAGTCGCGGTGCGCGCTGAGCAAATTGGCCAACCCACCCACCTCGCGCCCGCCCATGGCGTTGGGCTGGCCGGTCAGCGAGAACGGGCCTGCGCCCGGTTTGCCGATCTGGCCGGTGGCCAGGTGCAGGTTGATCAGCGCAGCATTCTTGGCCGTACCGCTGCTGGACTGGTTGAGGCCCTGGCAATACAGGCTCAGCGTAGGCGTGCGGGCAGGCCCATTGTGGTGCTGCATACCCGCGAATAGCCGCGTGGCCTTGAGCAGCGCATCCTTGGTGATGCCACAGGCCTCGGCTACAACGAATGGTGTGTAGTCGCGCACGGTGGCCTTCAGTGCCTCAAAACCCTGCGTGTGTTGGGCGATAAAGGCCTGGTCCAGCCAGCCCTCCCAGGCCATGATGTGCAGCATGCCGTTGAACAGCATCACGTCGGTACCGGGTTGAATGGGCAGGTGCAGGTCTGCGATGCCCGCCGTCTCGGTGGTGCGCGGGTCGCAGACGACGATGCGCAAGCCCGGGTTGCGTTTCTTGGCGTCTTCAATGCGCCGGAACAAGATGGGGTGGGCAAACGCCGTGTTGGAACCGACGATAAAGATGCACTGCGCGTGGTTGACATCGTCGTAGCAGGCGGGTGGCGCATCGGCGCCCAGCGTTTGCTTGTAACCCGCCACGGCGCTGCTCATGCACAGGCGCGAGTTGGTGTCGATGTTGTTGGTACCGATCAGGCCCTTGGCGAGTTTGTTGAAGACGTAATAGTCTTCGGTCAGCAACTGGCCGGAAACGTAGAAGCCTACGGCGTCGGGCCCGTGCTCGCGGATGATTTGGGCAAAGCCTTCGGCCGCGAAATCAAGCGCCGCGTCCCACGACACAGGCTTTGCAGTTTCGTCGCGGTGCATGCGGCGCATGGGTTGCAGCAAGCGCGTTTGCTGCGTTACCGCTGCGGTGGCAGTCAGGTGCAGCGTGGAGCCCTTGGTGCACAAGCGCCCAAAGTTGGCCGGATGGTCCGGGTCGCCCCGCACACCGGTGATCTGGCTGCCTGAGGATTCGATGATGACGCCGCAGCCCACCCCACAGTAGGGGCAGGTGGATTTTGTTTCGCGGGCGGCGTCGAGTGTGCTCATGCTGCAGCCAAGTCCTTGCGTCCGTTCTTGGGGCCGGCAATGGGGCGGGTCTGATCAACCGCATGGCTAGCCAGCTCAGCCGTCTTCAGCGACACCTGGCCATCCGCCACCTGCACCGCAAACTTGGGCGTGCAGCCCTCGTCGGGTGCCGATGCCTGGCCGTCGCACAGGCCAATCGTCCAGTTGTGCAGCGGGCAGGCCACGCTGGTGCCAAACACAATGCCTTGGCTCAACGGCCCGCCCTTGTGCGGGCAGCGGTCCAACAGCGCAAACACTTCACCCGCATCGTTGCGGAACACGGCCACATCTAGGCCCTGGCTACGGGCTACACGGCGCGCGCCCAACACGGGGATATCTTCAATGCGGCAGATGGGTGTCCAATCACTCATAGTGTTCTTTCTGTAGATTTTGTCTTGATAGATATTTACGAAATGTTGAGGTGGAAGGAGCCTGGGGGGTGGAGGGTTCTGCGTAGGTAAAGGAGGAGCCCGCAGGGCGGGGGACACGGAGCAGAACCCTTCGCCACTCAGGCGGGTAACGAAGAAAACTGCCGTGTATCCACCGCCGCTTTGTCAAACTCGAACCACGGGTCGGGCTCGCCTTCCAGTGCAAATTGCAACTGCTCCCACAGCGCCTTGCGGCCTTCGTGGTCTTCCAGAATGCGCTTCTTCACATGGTCCAGGCCCACGCGGTTCACGTAGTGCACGGTGCGCTCCAGGTACCAGCCTTCTTGGCGGTACAGCTCGCAAAATGCACCGGTGTACTCCAACACCTCTTCCGAGGTCTTGACCTTGACTAAAAAGTGCGCCACCTCAGTCTTGATGCCGCCGTTGCCGGCCACGTACATCTCCCAGCCACTGTCCACACCGATGATGCCCACGTCCTTGATGCCGGACTCAGCACAGTTGCGCGGGCAGCCCGACACGGCGAACTTGACCTTGTGCGGGGCATACATGCGCCACATCGCGCGCTCCAGGTCCTTGCCCATTTGCGTGCTGTCTTGCGTACCCATGCGGCACCACTCGCTGCCCACGCAGGTCTTGACCGTGCGCAGCGCCTTGGCATAGGCGTGGCCGGATGGCATGCCGATATCTTTCCAGACGTTTTGCAGGTCTTCTTTCTTCACGCCCAGCAAGTCGATACGTTGGCCGCCGGTGACCTTGACGGTCGGTATCTTGTACTTGTCCACCACGTCGGCAATGCGGCGCAGCTCGCTGGCCGTGGTCTCTCCGCCCCACATGCGCGGAATGACCGAATAGGTGCCGTCCTTCTGGATGTTGGCGTGGCTGCGTTCGTTGATGAAGCGGCTTTGCGGATCATCCTTGGCAGCCTTGGGCCAGGTCGAGATCAGGTAGTAGTTGACGGCCGGGCGGCACGATGCACAGCCATTGGGCGTCTTCCATTCCATAAACTTGAAGGTATCGGCAATCGTCAGCAACTTGTTGTTGCGGATCGCATCGCGCACCGCCTGGTGGCCGTGGTCGGTGCAACTGCACATGGCCTTGGTCTTGGGCGTGGCCGAGTAGTCCCCACCGGCAGTGAACATCAGAATCTGCTCGACCAGGCCGGTACAGGAGCCGCAGGACGCGCTGGCCTTGGTGTGCTTCTTGACCTCATCCAGCGTGAACAGGCCCTTCTCACGGATAGCCTTGCAAATGGTGCCCTTGTTGACGCCGTTGCAACCGCAGACTTCTGCGCTATCAGGCATGGTAGCCGCCTTGTTGTGGCCTTCGTGGCCAGCATCGCCGATGTTGGATTCGCCAAACATCAACTTGTCGCGGATGTCGCTGATGCTGCGGCCATCGCGCAGCAGCTTGAAATACCAGCTGCCGTCCACCGTGTCGCCATACAGGCAGGCACCGACCAGCTTATCGTCCTTGATGACCAGCTTTTTGTAGACGCCGCCGTAGGGGTCGCTCATGACCAGTTCTTCGGTGCCGTCACCGCCGGTGAAATCGCCCGCGCTGAACAAATCAATGCCGGTGACCTTTAGCTTGGTCGATGTCAGCGAGCCTTGATAGCGGCCGATGCCGAACTGCGCCAGGTGGTTGGCGGCAACTTTGGCCTGTTCAAACAAGGGTGCAACCAGGCCATAGGCAATGCCGCGGTGGGCCGCACATTCACCCACGCTGTAGATGCGCGCATCGGTGGTGGTCTGCATGGTGTCATTGACGACGATGCCCTTGTTGCAGTGCAGGCGCATCTTTTCGGCCAGCTCGGTGTTGGGGCGAATGCCCACGGCCATGACAACCAGATCGGCGGCGACCTCGGTGCCGTCCTTGAATTGGATGCTTCCCACCCGTTCCACCCGTTCCACCCGTTCCACCCGTTCGCCCTGAGCTTGTCGAAGGGCTTCGACAGGCTCAGCCCGAACGGACAGGGTTGGCTCAGGGCGAACGGCGGGAAGCAGCGCTTGGGTTTGGGCACCAATCAGGAACTTCAAGCCCCGGTCTTCCAGCGACTTTTGCAACATCTTGCCGGCCACGGAGTCCAGCTG
Organism: Burkholderiales bacterium; assembly: GCA_038317285.1. Taxonomy (GTDB): domain Bacteria; phylum Pseudomonadota; class Gammaproteobacteria; order Burkholderiales; family Burkholderiaceae_C; genus Allorhodoferax. The sequence goes on from JBBQBG010000138.1 coordinate 9,766, forward strand.
GCGTTCCATCAGCGTGGGCATCACGTGCACCACGGTGACGTCCATGCCACGCAGCATCAGGCCGTTGGCGGCTTCCAGACCTAGCAGACCACCGCCAATCACGACGGCGTTTTTGTATTTGGAGGCCGCGTCAATCATGGCCTCGGTGTCGGCAATGTCGCGGTAGGCGATGACGCCTTCCAGGTCTTTGCCGGGCACGGGCAGGATGAAGGGGTTGGAGCCGGTGCATAGCAGCAGGCGGTCGTATTCGGCCTCGGTAACGGTGCCACTGGCATCGACTGCGCGCACGATGCGCTTGACGCGGTCGACTTCAAATACTTTTTTGCCGGCGTGCAGTGTGATGTGGTTGTC
>JBBQBG010000139.1:0-10115 GCA_038317285.1 Burkholderiales bacterium
TTCTTGCGGGCGAGGTCGATTTTGGGATCTGCACGCTGACAAGCGAGCAACCGCATCTCAATTGCACTCCCATACTGGAGGGTCCACTAGGGTTGCTGGTCGCCCCCAGCACCAACTTGCCCGCCACCATCGGCTCGCTGGACGATCTCAAACACGTCCCAATGGTTAAATTCGCTGATAGTTCGGTCGTCACCCAAACTTTAAGGTCGCATGGCATTGCGTTTGATGCCTACTTTGCCGCACGACTGGAGACTTGTGGGGCACCAGGTGTTTTTTCACTTGTTCGGGAATCGGGTGTTGCCATGGTTGCTACCGGCTTTGGCGCCACGCACTCACTGGCCAGCGACCTGCGCTTCATACCGTTGCCCGCGTTGCTACCGCCTTTATCAATCTGCATCATTAGCCAGCGTGCACGCCCATTTGAGGAACGGCGGCAAGTGATGAAAGATTTGATCCGAGAGAGCATCCTTGCGACGCCATGGCATGTTACCGTTCGCAAAACCAATGTCATCGTGGCGGCGCCGCATGTGCCGGCAAAAGTATCCATAAAGTAATTCCCTCGCGGCTTTACCAGACGCGCTGCGCTTCAGAGAATTTAGTGAACGACCGGGCCAATCTCGCATTTGCGACCTTTTGTTCCAGATTCGGATTGCTCAATGAATGACTTGGTAGAAACCCACGCAAATTGGTCCGGCCCAGCCCGTAGAATGAAATTTTGCTTATTCAAGGATCTACCCATGAAGAAACTACTGCTGGCCGTCGTTTTGGGGGCGTTGGGCGCCGCATCTTTTGCACAGGGTAAAGACCTGAAGGTCGCCATTGACCCCACTTATGAGCCCTTCACATACAAGGCGGATGGCAAGCCCACCGGTTTTGACGTGGACATTGCCAACGCGCTGTGCGAACAGATCAAGCGCAAGTGTGTATTTGTCGAGCAGGGCTGGGACAGCATGATCCCCGGTCTGATGGCACGCAAATACGACGTCATCCTCAGCTCCATGTCCATCACCGATGACCGCATGAAGCAGATCGACTTTACCGACAAGTACTACAACACCCCCACCCGTGTCGTCACCAAAAAAGCTTTCAATTACACCGGTCCCGCGTCCCTAAAAGGCAAAAAGATTGGCGTGCTCAAAGCCAGCGTGCAAGAAAAATACGCCCTGGGCGAGATGAAAACAGTGGGCGTGGACGTTGTCTCGTATGACGCCCAGGACCAGGTTTACCTGGACATTCGCGCCGGCCGCCTCGATGGCACCGTAGCTGACCATGTGGAAGTCACCGGTGGCTTCCTCAGCAAGCCTGAAGGCAAGGATTACGAGCTCAAGGGTGAAGAGCTGACGATCCCCAAGTACTTTGGCTACGGCGCTGGCATTGGTCTGCGCAAGGGCCAGGACGCACTGAAGTCCGAGTTGAATGCGGCCATCAAAGCCCTGCGCAGCAACGGCGTCTACAAGAAGATAAACGATAAATACTTCAAGTTTGACGTTTACGGCAAGTAAATTCGCTGCATGAACGCCTACGTATCTGCCATTCTGCAGGGGGCAGTGCTGACCGTAGGGGTGTCAGTGTGTGCACTGCTGGTCGCCATCGCGCTGGGGCTGCTGGGGGCCGGTGCCAAACTTTCGGGCCGTCCGGTTTTGGTGGGGCTGGCCACTGCCTACACCACCATCATTCGCGGCATTCCCGATCTGGTGCTGATGCTGTTGATTTTCTACGGTGGCACCATTGGGCTGAACAACCTGCTGGAGTGGATGGGCAGTGAGGCCACGGTGGACATCAACCCCTTTGCGGCTGGCATTCTGACGCTGGGCTTCATCTACGGTGCCTATATGACCGAGACCTTTCGCGGTGCCATGCTGTCCATCCCCAAGGGACAGGCCGAAGCGGCCTGGGCGTTTGGCATGGGCCGCACGCAAACCTTTGTGCGCATTACCGCCCCGCAAATGGTGCGCTACGCCCTGCCTGGTTTTACCAACAACTGGCTGGTGCTGATCAAGGCCACGGCTTTGGTCAGCCTGATTGGCCTGCAAGAGATGACGTATGCCGCCAAACAGGCCAGTGCGGCTACGCGCTCTCCGTTCGTGTTCTTTTTGTTCACCGCGGGCCTGTTCCTTGTATACACCACAGTCTCGCTGATTGCGCTGCGCAGGCTGAATGCGCGCTTCAGCCTGGGCACCAGGCGGGGGACGCTGTAAATGAATTTTGCCGTCCTGTTTGAGGCGCAAAATCTGGCGCTGTTTGGCACCGGCATTGCCACCACGCTGACGCTGTTGTTTGCATCGCTGGTGGTGGGAGCCGTCATGGCGCTGATTTTTGCGTTGTTGCTGACCGGGCCTTGGGCACCTCTGCGTTGGCTGGTAGGCGCCTACACCTATGTCATCCGCGGCACGCCGTTGTTGATCCAGGTCTACTTGATTTACTACGGACTCGCCCAGTTGGAATGGATTCAGGTGCGGTGGGACAGCATCTGGCCCTGGACGCATTTTAAAGACCCCTTCTTTTGCGCGCTACTGGCCTTTGCGCTGAATACGGCGGGTTACACCGCCGAGATGTTGGCCGGCGCCATTCGCGAAACCAGCGCGGGTGAGATTGAGGCTGCGCAGGCTTATGGCATGAGCCGGTTTCAGGTCATGCTGCGAATCGTCTTGCCCAGCGCCCTGCGCCGTACCCTGCCCGCCTATAGCAATGAAGTGGTCATGATGCTGCACGCCACCAGCCTGGCCAGCGCCGTGCCGTCGCTGGTGGATGTAACCGCAGCCGCCGGCAGCATTTACGCTACGTACTACTTACCTTTTGAAGCCTATCTGGCTGCAGCAGCCATCTATTTAGTGGCTTCGTTCTGTCTGATCGGTTTGTTCAAGATCAGCGAACGCCATCTGCTGGCGTATCTTGCGCCCCGAACAAACTGATAACCTTGCGGGACAGCCAGACGCGGACCGCAAGTCTGTTCCCAACCGACTAATTATGGAACGCCTAGACCATTCCCTGTTGTCCCCCAGCTTGGGCAGCCACAAAACGCTAACCAGCTTTCACTTTGGCACGCCAGGCAGCCGCCCAAAAGTCTATATCCAGGCCAGCCTGCATGCAGAAGAATTGCCCGGCATGCTGGTGGCGTACCACCTTCGGGCGCTACTAGAAGCTGCAGACGCCGCTGGACAAATACTTGGCGAAGTGGTCTTGGTGCCGGTCGCCAACCCCATTGGGCTGGCCCAGCGGGTGGACCATAAGCCGATGGGACGCTTTGACCTGGACACGTCGGAAAACTTCAACCGCCATTACCCCGACCTCGCGAAAGCGCTATGGCCAGCGTTGCAAGATGTATTGGGGGCCGACGCAAATGCGAACGTGGCCACGGTACGCCATGCCATAGGCCAGTACCTGCAAGGCTGGAAGCCAGAAACCGAATTGCAGAGCCTGCGACACCGATTGTTGACCCTGTCTTATGACGCGGACTTTGTGCTGGATTTGCATTGCGATTGCGAATCTGTCATGCACTTCTACACCGAAGAAACTTGCTGGCCACAATTTGAGCCCTTGACCCGCTTTTTGCAATGCCACGCCGTATTGCTTGCAAAGAACTCGGGCAGTGGCCCGTTTGACGAATGTTTGTCGGGTGTTTGGTGGCAGCTTGCGGGGCAATTGACCGCTACCGGCAATGCGGCTCCCTTGCCCCAAGCTTGCTTTAGCTGCACCATCGAACTGCGGGGTGAGGGCGATGTCAGCCATGCGTTCGCGCAGCCCGATGCCAAGGCACTGCTCTCTTACCTGCAACACATCCAGGTGATTGCCTGCGCCCAGTCGCCTGGGGTGCCGCCGGCGTTGTGCCAGGCCACGCCGTTGGCCGGATCAGAGACACTGTACGCGCCGTCGGCTGGTGTAGTCGTGTTTCTCGCCGAAGTCGGGCAACTACTGCGGGTTGGCGACATCGTGGCCGAAGTCCTAGACCCCATCGCTAACAATAGACAGCGCGTATTGGCCGGCGTCTCTGGCACGATGTACGCCCGCATTCGTGACCGCTACGCCACCGCTGGCGGCGAACTGTGCAAAATCGCTGGCGCCACAGCTTTTAGAACCGGTGACTTGCTGGGTGCTTAATGCCCACGTCGTTCGCGCCTCTCCACTAGACTGCACCTTATGACGCCACAGCCGCTCAAACTCCAGGTCGACAACATCCACAAGCGCTTTGGCACCAACGAGGTGCTAAAGGGTGTATCGCTTTGCGCCCACGCGGGGGAAGTCATCAGCATCATTGGCAGCTCGGGTTCGGGAAAAAGCACCTTTTTGCGCTGTATCAACCTGCTGGAGAAGCCGCATGAAGGCAGCATTGCGGTCGCAGGAGAGCCGCTCAAACTGGTCAAGCAATCGAATGGCGAATTGACCGCAGCCGACCCAACGCAACTGGCTCGCCTGCGTACCAAGCTGGCCATGGTGTTCCAGCACTTCAATTTGTGGGCGCACATGACGGTGCTGCAAAACATCATCGAGGCCCCAGTCCACGTGCTGGGCGTACCCAAGGACCAGGCGATAGAAACGGCCCGCAAGTATTTGGCCAAAGTGGGTCTGGAGGGCAAGGAAGACAGCTACCCCGCCCATCTGAGCGGCGGCCAGCAACAGCGCGTGGCCATTGCAAGGGCACTGGCTATGGAGCCGGAGGTCATGTTGTTTGATGAACCCACCAGCGCGCTTGACCCGGAGCTGGTGTCCGAGGTTCTTCGGGTGATGCAAAATCTTGCGCAAGAGGGTCGCACCATGGTGGTCGTCACCCACGAAATGGGTTTTGCCCGCGAGGTATCCAAACACTTGATCTTCTTGCACCAGGGTCGCATTGAAGAACAAGGCCATCCGGCCACGGTGCTCGCATCGCCCAAGAGCGAACGCTTGCAGCAGTTTTTGGCAGGCAGTCTCAAGTAAGCGGACCAGGAGCATGCGGTTTGGCCGACCCCGATTTATCTACGCTATTTGAACTGTTGCCCATTGGTGCTTACCGGTCTGACGCCGCCGGTAACGTGGTGCGCATCAACACTGCGCTGGCCCGACTCAATGGCTTCACCGATCCGCCAGAGTGCCTTGCCCATCACCGCCGTTTGGGTTCGGACTCTTACGTGCTCCCTGGCCGGCGCAAGCAGTTCCGAGATATTTTGGAAGCGCAGGGTCAGGTCACCGATTTCGTATCGGAAACCTGCCGCCTCAAGACGGGCGAGCGCTTTTGGATGCGCGAACACGCCCACCTGGTACGCGACCCACAAGGCAACACCTTGTACATCGAAGGCACGATAGAAGACATCACCCACGAGCGCACGGCAACGCTGACTTTGCAACAAAGCGAAAATCTGCTGCGCAACCTGCTGGAGACCATACCGGATCGCATCTGGCTCAAGGACACTCTGGGCATACACCTGGCGTGCAACGGCGCGTTTGCGGATCACTTGGGGGCCACGATCGCCCAGATTGTGGGCACCCTTGATGCGCAATGGTTTGGCGAAGCCTTAGCCAAAGAATTCCTCATAGCGGACCGCATCGTCATCGAGACCGGGCAGTCACTGGCCCTGGAAGGCACCATGCCATCACCTTTGGTCGACGACCCCACCATTTACGAAGTCATCAAAACACCTATGCGCGGTGCTGACGGCCACATCATGGGCGTGCTGGGGATGGGGCGCAACGTACAGTCCCGCAAGGACGCGGAGGCCCGCCTGCGCGACGCCACCGAGCAACTTGAGCTGGCCATGATCGGCGCCGACCTCGGCCGCTGGGACCACGACCTGCGCATTGAGAAGGGCTACTACCTGGACGAGCGATCGTGCGCGATGCTCGGCCGTGACCCGGCCGAGAGCAATCACGGCCGCGCCTGGGGTCACCTGATACACCCTGACGACCTGCCCGGCACGCTGGACGCCATGCGCGCCCACCTCAACGGCGCCCTGCCCGCCTACCAGGCCGAGTATCGGGCCCGCCATACCGCTGGCCACTGGGTGTGGATGGGCAACCGCGGCAAGGTGGTGCAGTTTGACCAAGCGGGCAAGCCGCTTCGCATGGTGGGTACTCTCATGGACATCACCAAGCGCAAACTCGTAGAGGGCGAGTTGTTGGCCACCCAATCCGAATTGCAAGCCACGCTAAAGGCCCTGCCTGATCTTGTCTTTGAGTTCAACAGTGAGGGGCGCTACCGTGTCGTCCACAGCCATGACGCACATGAGCTGGCGCAACCCGACAGCCAACTCATCAACAGACTGGTCACCGAAGTGCTGCCGCACGAAGCCGCCGATGTTTTCATGTCCGCGCTGCGCGAAGCCTTGGACACCGGCACTTCGGTCGGCAAGCATTACAGCCTGCAACTCGCCAAGGGCAAACAGTGGTTTGAACTGTCGTTGGTGCGCAAGCCCACGCTGGCTGGCGAAGAAGAACGCCTGATTGCCATTGCCCGCAACATCACTGGGCGCAAAGAGGCCGAACAGGCCATTGCACACCTGGCTTTTCACGACGCGCTGACCGGACTACCAAACCGGCGCATGCTCAGCGACCGGCTGGAAACCGCGCTGGCAGCCAGTCAGCGCAACCAAACCCACGGCGCCCTGTTGTTTTTGGACTTGGACAAATTCAAGGACCTGAATGACACCTATGGCCACGATATTGGCGACCTGATGCTGCAAGAGGTCGCCCGGCGCCTGCTGCAATGCATACGCGCGATAGACACCGTGGCCCGTCTGGGGGGTGACGAGTTCGTGGTGCTGATCCAAAACCAGAGCGCTGACCGGGAGGACGCGAAGCTGCACACCACCACCGTGGGACACAAGATTCTGTCCAGCCTGAACGAGCCCTACCAGCTCAAGGGCGTGGTGCACAGTATCACGCCCAGCATCGGTGCGACGCTGTTCTTGGGTCCGGCGGTTGCCGGAACCGAACTCCTCAAACAGGCCGACATTGCCATGTACGAGGCCAAGGCCCAAGGCCGAAACACACTGTGCTTTTTTCAGTAACAATGTCTACGGCCCTCGTCAATAATGCGTAAGCCGCTATCACATTTATAGCGCATAACCGCCTTCCTTCGCACCACGTCTTACCAGCTTCTAACTGCCCACCATGCTGTCCTTTTTGCCATCCCCACTCACATTTGCCATTGCGACCCTGCTGATGGCGCTTAACGCGTTGTTCTGGGTGCCCATTCTGCTGGTGTTTTCTTCGCTCAAGTTGGTGCTGCCCTTCAAGGCGGTGCGTCTGCGCATAGATCCTCTGCTGCTGCGCATTGCTGAGGCCTGGATCTGGGGTAACAGCGCCTGGATGCGCTTGACCCAGCGCACCACATGGGATGTGCAGGGTCTGGACAACCTGGACCCGCATAGCTGGTACATGGTCAACAGCAACCACCAGTCGTGGGTCGATATTCTGGTGCTGCAGCATTTGCTGAACCGACGTATTCCGCTGCTTAAATTCTTTCTGAAGCAACAACTGATCTGGGTGCCGGTCATGGGACTGGCCTGGTGGGCGCTGGAGTTTCCGTTCATGCGCCGCCACACCGAAGAATACCTAAAGAAGCACCCCGAAATGCGTGGCAAGGACCAAGAGACAACGCGCAAGGCGTGCGAGAAATACGCACTCATCCCCACAAGCGTCATGAACTTTTTGGAAGGTACGCGCTTCACCCAGGCCAAGCATGACAAACAGCAATCGCCCTACCGCTACCTGCTCAAGCCCAAGGCCGGCGGCATGGCCATGGCCCTCAACGCGATGGGCGACAAGTTCCAGGCGATTCTGGATGTGACCATCGTCTACCCCGACGGCCCCTGTTCGTTCAACGACTTCTTGCGCGGCAAGCTTCGCCGCGTCATTGTGCGGGTGCGCAGCCTGCCCATACCGCAGCACCTGGCATCAGGAGACTATGCACAAGACCCGGCTTTCCGCGAAGCGTTTTCGCAGTGGGTGCAGCAGATATGGCGCGAGAAGGATGCGCAGATTGGCGTATTGTTAGCCCAGGCAAACAAAACGTCTGCGCAGGCACATTAACGTGATTTTTTTGCCTTCGGTGCAGTGGTCGCCGACGCGGCCATGGATGCGCCTTTTTCCAGGGCGCTATCGAGCGCACTTTCGGCTGTTGATGCAGCCGATTTCAGACCTTTAGCCACGGCAGCAAATGCTTCAGGCGCTGGGTGCGCCTTTTCGATGGCATCCACGGTGCTGTGGAACTGGCCAACGCTTAACGAAGTTGCGTCCTTGAGGCTCTTGGCGAACAAAGCCATGCCGGCTTCGGCCGACGCCTTCATGATCTCAAAAGCTTCCTGTGGATCTTTGATGCCCTTGATGCATTCCACTGTTTCCGTGATGACGGCTTGGGCTTCTTTGGCTTGGCTCTGAGCCAGATCTGCCCAAGCCTTCAGGTTGTCCTGGGCTGGCTTGATGGCGTCTTGCATCGCAGATGGGTTGAATTTTGGTGCCGATTCCGACATGGTTTTCGCAATGGATTCGAATGGAGTGTTCTTGAACATGTGGCATCCTTTAAAAATGTTGCAGTGCAGCAATTATCAACCAATTAGGCGATTTGCGCTTGTTGATTTCGATACCCATCAAAAATTAGTTGTCAGCACACGTGCAAACCTCACCTATTTTTGAAGCGAGCTTTTTTTCTCAGGCACTGGGTTTTGCGCGTCGCCCTTGAACAGTTTGCCAATGGCACCGCCTATGCGGGCGCCTATCGCAGTGCCAATAACTGGTAAAACGACCGTCCCTATGGCAGCACCGGCAAGAAAACCTGTCGGTACCGAGACTTTGGGCTTGTGCACCGAACCGCTCAACGTAACCGGGACCCCGATGGCGCCCTCGATGATGTCTACATTGGCACTCGCTTCTATCTGCCCGTGGTAGACCGTCCCCTTGCCTGTAGCTGTGAACTTGCCGGCGCGTGCGCGGATATCGGTACCGGTCAGCCGCATGCCCTCAGCACCATTCTGGGTATCCAACTGGCCGGTCAATTCCTGCAATGGGGTTTGGCCGCCGTGTTCTTTACCGAACGTGCTGATGGCCTTGTCCAAATCGAAACGCAAAAGTATTGCAGAGCTGACTGTGAACCGTGTTTGTGTATGCAGAGACCGCGTCAAATCCCCCAGGGACTTGCCGCTGGCAGATACGACGGTCTGACCAGAGCCGCTACCCGAAACGGGAGAGCGCCGGTTAAATGTACTAACCGCGCTCGCCACCTCAATGTCAAGCGGAGCCAACCGACCGCTCAGTTGCATGGCACCGTCTTCAGCGGTCTTCAACGCAAGTTCGCCGTGTGCGGTACCACCGCCAACGGCAATGCGTGTCTGCCAGCGGTCCTGCTCACCTTCACGCGCCAAAGTCAGTACAAAGGGCGGCGCAGCACCGGGGCGGCGCAACGCCACATGGCTCGGCCGCCAGTGGGGATCAAAATCAATTTCACCGTCGTAGGTTGTTGCTATACCGCTGTAAGAGATCCACGTGACGTTCCGAACGGTGAGATGCTCTAGCGGCACACCCTCGCCGGAAAACTGCGGCACAGTGTCATGCTTGACATGCTTGACATGCTCGACATGCAGTGCATAAACCGAATTGCGCGGGATAGTCGCATCCTCAACTTCAACACGCTTCAGTACCAACGTACGTTGCAGGAGTTTTGACAGGTTGGGATACACACTCAGTTTGCCAACGACCACCGGCTTCTCCTGCTGCGTGCGAAAGTCGCTGACGGTTATAACGGGCGTCGGCAACAAAGCCCAATGCACTGCGCCTATGCTCACTTTAACTCCAAGCCGTTCCTCGGCTTCGGTTGTGAGCCGCACGGCAAGCTCTTCGTCAGAGGGCAGCCACCAACTTATGGCAAGCCACGCCGAGGCCAGCACCGCCAATGCAACGCCGATACCTACGCCCCACTTTTGACTACGGTTCATATGGTGAGCCGTGATACTCCACGGTCTATTTCTAATTGCAAACGATGGGAGTCTTAGAATTTACGATGCGCGATAGTGGGCGTCGGTGCGGCAGCGAACCGATCGGACACTGCCTCCCACGACCTCCGCTTCCATAAGCTCAACACTGCATATAAGGATAAGCCAAAAAAATTTCGTGGATCAATGTTTGAATGGTGATGACGTTGACGATTT